>WJIO01000163.1 GCA_014730235.1 Candidatus Poribacteria bacterium | reverse complement strand
TAGAATATTTACTCCTTGATGATGCAGGTCTATCAGAAATTCATATTGATGAGGATGAAATTGTTAGTTCAGGAGACGAGGCTGATTCTACACCAGAAGAAAATAGATATTTACTGTGTGCTTCCTGCGGTGCTATTGATAGGTATAACCTAATCGGTAAATTATGCAATTGCAGCAATTCTCGCCAATATACAGTTCGTAAAGTAAAATCTAAAGTTGGAAATGTATACCGATGTCCTGCTTGTGGTAAACAAAGCCCTAATAGTCTTGTCTGGCGATTTCTGACTGGTGATGATGCTACGGCAAGTGTGCTTGCAGAATCTCTTTTCCAGCATATTCCTCCATATATTAGAGAAAATAATTCTATGGAAATGGGAAGCGAATTTTCAGATGAAGATGATTGGAACCCAACCACAACAGAAACGCCATCGGATAATGTAAAAGAATATACGTCTATAGGTAAACGCCGATTGTTGGTTTTCTCCGATAGCAGACAAAACGCCGCTTTCTTTGCCCCTTATCTTAGTAGTACCCATTCGCAGATTCTCCAAAGACGTTTAATTATGGAGGTTATTGAGACATATAAGCAGGATATTATTAAGAATCAGTGGCGAGTTCAAGACCTCGCAGATTCCCTTCAGCAAATCATTAGCAATTCTAGCATACTTCCTGAATATAGTCTTCAACAAATAGCTAATGAAGCCTGGAAATGGGTATTCTATGAGCTGATTGCTATGAACAGACAAAATAGTCTGGAAGGCCTTGGTTGTCTTGGTTTTGCTATGGTAAAACCTTCCAATTGGCAACCCCCAAAACCTTTACTTGATGCCCCTTGGAATTTATTAATAGATGAGGTGTGGATACTCTTTCAGATACTCCTTGACAGTATCCGGACGAAAGGAGCATTAGTATTTCCTGATAATATATCTCCTGATGATGATTTTTTCAAGCCAAGAAAGGGTGAACATTATTTTCGTGAAAACCAATCATCTCCATCAAAGCACATTTATAGTTGGTGTCCAAATAAAGGCAGAATAAACGCTAGATTGGATTTTCTTAATCGGTTGGCACAACAATTGAAAACAGGCCTCTCAGAGAAAGACTGTAGGGAAACACTTAGGAAAATCTGGCGATTTATTCACAAAATACTATACTTTAATAACTACTTTTCCTCATTTAATATGAAAGGTGAAGGTACTGTTTATCGTATGAAATATGATTTCTGGAAGCTCCAACCAAGTACCATAAATAATAATATAAAATGGTACTGGTGTGAACGTTGTAATAATCTTACTTTATTCAATCTAAGAAAAGTTTGTCCCTCGTATAGGTGTGATGGAAAATTAACGGAATGTCACCCAGAAGAAATTCTTCCCAATAACCATTATCGAAACCTTTATTTGGGTGTAGAACCCATAGGAATGAGAGTAGAAGAACATACTGCACAGTTATCCAGCGAGGCTGCAGCAGAATTGCAAATGCAATTCGTACAGGGTGATGTTAATGTTTTGAGTTGCTCTACGACTTTTGAGCTAGGCGTAGATGTCGGTGAATTAGAAACTGTCTTCATGCGCAACGTTCCGCCATCCTCCGCTAATTATGTGCAAAGGGCAGGAAGGGCAGGTAGACGCACTGACTCAGCTGCTTTTGCTCTTACCTTTGCTCAACGTAAACCGCATGACCTAAATTTTTTCAGCAATCCTGAGCAAATGGTATCAGGAATTATTCACTCCCCTCATTTTGAGATCAAAAACGAAAAGATCATAAAAAGGCATATATACGCTACAGCGATTGCTTCTTTTTGGAGAATATATCCAGAGATGTTTAAGGATGTTGATTGCTTTTTCTTTACCGACGGTGATAGTAAAGCTGGACCTGAGCTTCTTGCTCAATACTTGAATAATAAACCAGACAATTTGAAACAAGCCCTATGTCGGATTGTTCCGGAAATTTTCCATTCATCTTTAGGTATAGGCAATTGGGATTGGTTATCAGGTTTACTGGATGAGAATGAAGGTATTCTATTTAGGTGCTCTGATGAAGTGGAGAGTGATGTAAAAGAATTGGATAAGATCCGCAGAAAAATGATACGAGAAAATAAACCATCTGATTATTTGCTAAGAGCGATTAACACTATAAAACGTAGGTACCTTATCAATTTTTTGTCCAGTCGGAATGTTATACCTAAGTATGGTTTCCCTGTGGATGTTGTAGAATTAATGATCTCTCATCATTCGGATGATGCCAAAAGATTAGAGCTTGATCGCGATTTAAGGATAGCCTTATCAGAATATGCACCAAGTAGTCAGGTTGTAGCTGGAGGGAAGCTTTGGACCAGTCGATACTTGAAAAGAATACCTAATCGAGAATGGCCTAAATATCGGTATGCCGTTTGTGAGTATTGCCAGTGTTATCAAAGCGTATTAGCTGACGTAGACCGAAGTTTAGATATTTGCAATGTATGCAAAAAACCATTAGCAGGAAAGAACCAGGGAGTTTTCGTGATCCCTGAGTTTGGTTTTATTGTAAGTGCAGATGAACCACAAAAACCAGGAGAAAAACGTCCTGAGAGAACTTACACCACAAGAACATATTACTCAGGTAAAGCAAAAGAAGGCGAAGAAACAAGGTTAAAATTAGATGATACTACACTATTGGCAATACCCGCTACTGATGGTCAGATGGCGATTATAAATCACGCAGGATATCAGGAATTCAGGATTTGTAGTCTTTGTGGATACTCTATTTTAGGTAATGAATCAATACCAGATAAACATGAAACACCATGGCGAAGTGAATGTCATGGTAGGTTTTCCCGTCGCTCATTGGGTCATGAATTCAAAACGGATGTTCTACAGCTTCGTTTTATTGGATATCGTAGGGAAGATAGTGGTTTTTGGCTTTCACTACTATATGCTATACTTGAGGGTGCTAGTGAATCACTTGATATTGATCGTCAAGATCTCGATGGTTGTTTGTATCCATTTGAAGGGGATCCGGCGATACCCGCTTTAATACTTTTTGATGATGTTCCAGGTGGCGCTGGTCATGTGCGTCGCATAGCTGAAAGCAGAGAGAGTTTGCTGAAAATTTTAAAAACCACCTTAATAAGGCTTAAAAGTTGTGATTGTGGCGGAGAGGAAAGAAATACAAGCTGTTATGGTTGTCTGCGTAACTATCGCAACCAATTCTGTCACGATCAACTAAATAAAGGGAAAGTAATAGATTTCTTAAATTGTCTAATAGGATATTAGATCATCTTGAGATTCCTATTTGAATATTACAATTCAATTTATTCACTGAGTCGAACCATAATATTTATTTCTGATTTTAACATTATATTGTTAAAATTCAGAAAACGTTACTGAAGAATCATATTTTCTATTTCCAGTAGAATTAGGAAAGGTATACTTGTGAAACAAAAAGAGATTTCAGCAGAAGAAGAAAACAAATTAATAGAAAAATTTCAAAAAGGTGACAAATCTGTATTAGTCAAATTATCTGAAAAATATAATGAAATATTATTCAAATATATAATCAGACAGATAAAAACAAGAACATATAATTACGAAGATGATGCCAGAAATATATTACATAATACATGGATAAAAGTAACAGATAAAATAAATAAATATGACCCTCAAAGAGGTACTTTTGGTAAGTATGTTTATACTCTTGCAAAGAACGAAATAGAGGATTATTTCCCTCAAAGAAAAAAGGAACCAAGGTATGATTCATTGGATTCTGCAATAAATAAAACTAGTGAATTTAGAAGACCTGATATTATACTGTTAAAAAAAGAAGAATTAGAAATGAAAAAACGGGCTTTTATGGAGCTATTCCGTATACTATTCCTCTGTGGTGGATATCCTCATCAACAGTTAGCTTTTGCCTATTCTAAATTAATATATGGCAAATCAAAGAGAAGATCAAAAGAAAAGGATAGCTCAAGAATTAATGGAGGAATGATAGGATCACACCAAGAAACTGACAGAAAACAGGGACATAAGCCTTTGAGAAGTTTAGCAGACTCATTTCTCAAAGATTATGAGCCAGAATTAGATACAAAAGAGCTAGAAAAACTTAGAAATCATCTGAAACCTTTATATAAAAGGCTAAACATGAGAGTCAATTCACTTTTTGCAGATTTACCTAATAAAATTGATCTTGAAGAAATACTAAACATTTTAGGTAACAACATTGTTGGGACAACATGTCTAAGGGATTATTCAAAAGAAGGACAATATACTAATTCTATATCGGATTGGTGTGATAAAATAGTAAAAAGTTTTGAAATATATCTCAATGTCAAAATAAGGGAAAAAGAAGAGCAACCCAGAGATGTCTATGAAATAGTTGATATAGTTAAAACATCTGCAACTAATCCAAGAAACTGTAATAAGTGTAAACTGCGCAATATCCCACCATGCGATCAAAAAAATGACAGTTCATAAAATTATTTAGTTTTTTATCACGAGAACTTACCTATAAGTATGTATATACATATAGAGCCATAACTACTGCAAAATTTTGTTTTATCTTTAATCTTATTTTACATGTTTCAATGCTGTGAAAACTAATATAGGTCGGTGACTAAAATGCAACACTTAAGTGAAGATATAATCTCAAGATATATATCCAACGAAGCATCATTTGATGAAATAGTTCAAGTAGATAAACATACTGCCGAATGTGAAGAATGTTCCATGAGGATAGAAACCCTGTTTTACCTTCGGGATAATTTTAATTCAATATGGAATTCATGGAGTATTGCTGAACACAGAAAAATAAATAGGGATCTAAAAATTTTAGAATCCCTGGAAAGAATTTCAGAAGCAAATCCAAACCTGACTGAACAGATAAGAGATTGCTTTAAGCGTTTTACAGAAGGCATTGAACTATCAGTCCATGTATTAATCGACAGAATAAGAAATCTAACAACCCTTGCAAGAGGTACGATGCCGGGTGAATATGGTTTCAGATTAAAACCATTAGCTGCAGGAATAGGCGATGGTAATCAGGACAGGATAACTAACAAAATTGAAAAGGCAAGTGATCTGGTATTACAGCAAAATGTAGAAGAAGCAGTATCAGAACTTGAGTCATTGGCTGACATAGATGCCCGTGTATCTCAATCAGTGACATCAGAAATCAGGTTAGAAGACAACAAAATTATTGAAGTAGTATCGGATAGCCGTCAAGGACGTATATCAGTTAAATTATGGGCAAATGACATGAAAAAACCTCCGCCTTTAGCTATACTTGTTAGCAGAGAAAATCCGACGGACGTTTATGTTTCTACATTTGAGAATATTGAGGAAGCGGATTATCTACTGGCTGAGTTCAGGAATGTAGATACCGGTCAATTTGACATTATATGTTAGGTATATAATTAAAGAGAGATGGAGATGAAACATAGTCGGCAAAAAATAAGGTTTGTGTTCTGGGATATCCAAAACAGTTATGAGCAAATCATCACTGACACTGAATCTCCCATATTTATAGGTAGAACTAAATCTACAGCTTCAGAACCTGTAAATAACCTCAGCGTAGATACCGATATAGAGGCAAATAACCAACAAGCTGTGTTATGGAAAGAGAACGAAAAATGGTATATACGAAACATTGGAAGTATATATAGCCTTATAGATAATCAGGAAATCGAAGAACAAAATAAAAGAGAGATAAAAGCTGGGACACCTGTAAAAACAGGGGAAATAACGTGGTTCTTTATACCTGAAGACTGGTTATTTATTCGTCAGGATGATCTGATTGTCTATGCTCCTGTATCAAAATATATCAATCATGCCTTATACCAACTTCAATCACCATTAATTGGGCATATCTATGTCAGAAATATTGGCAAAGAAAAATCATCTCACGTTAAGATAGGTTTACAGATAGAAGACTACAACGAGCCATTTTTCGTCGAGGTACCAGGCATTGATCCTGAAGGTGTCATTAAACTTGAAAAACCTCAAATAAATGTTTTTGACAAAAAGCTTAAAACTCTGGAAAATTATGAGCAAAAACAATTATATGTAATAATCAACGGCAAAAAGATAGAGGCGTTAAACAGTAAAATAAATATTCTTGGTTACAGATATTTACCGCAGGAGGGTTTTGCTTGTAAGACTGTTGCAGCATTAACCTTACCTGACGATATTGTTATAGAACGAATAATAGAAGATTCCCATACATATCTCAAAGAAACTTCAGGATTTGATTCTTTTAATCTGGTTGTAAACTCTCGCGACGAAAATAAAGAACTTACAGTTCTGGAGTCTTTATATAAATGTATTTCAGAAAGTAGAGACATATTTTACACAGAATCCTGGACTGATAGTATCCCTGATACTGACATTGTATATCAGATTATCAGATTACCGCAGCACATATTCGCTTCCTATAAACTGGATAGGAGAGGAAAAGGAACCTGTATTGACCTATCCCTGCTAATGGCATCATGTCTTGAAATGGTTGGATTATATCCGTTGATTGTATTTACAGGCAAAAATAGGGTTCCAAATCACGCTTTCATGGGATGCTGGATCGGTTCTTATGGGGCCCGTCCTGTGTTGAATAAGAAAAATATATTAAATGAGTTGAAATATGGCAACATAATTTTTGTGGAATGTACTGGTTTTGCCCGTGGGGTGAAAACTAACAAACCGCATAAGCTAACTTTTGAGCAAGCAAATAAGGAAGCTGAAAATACGCTTCAAAATGCGGAGTGGGTTTTCGCTGTAGATGTAATAGCATTAAAACAGATGAAAGGCATAAGTAGCTCAGTTTATAGAGCACCTGAAACAGATGATTTAAGCCTTTCGACTTTATCTGAGGAAGAAAAGCGATGGTTTGAGAAAGTAGAGGTACTGCCTGAAATTATTCACACGGGCAGGGAGGACAATCTGGTTAAAGTGATGGAAAATCATCGTTATCTTATAATTTATGGAGATCCAGGAGTAGGTAAAAGTTACCAAATCCTCGCTTTAAGATAATTAAAGACCGGCTTTTTTCTGAGATTAAAGAAATTTGATATAGAACTGGAGCAGACTATTGCCGAACATCTGGGTAACATCATTATGAGGGTAAGAGATATATATGAAGTTCTTCATCTGATAATTGAAGAAACCCATCATGGCATCAAATTAAGTGGTAATGATGTTAAGTATTTCCTGAATTCCGACTTATTTAATATGATAACGACTAACTGCAAGGTTATAATAGGAATTAGAACTGATACATATAGAAGTATTGAGGATGAGGGCATTCTTCCTGAAAACGTATATCAAATGAATGTCCAGGGACTTACACCGGAATCTCTTCAGTTATTTATAAAGAATAAGAATATGGAAAATTTAGTGGAAAAATACGAACAAGCTCTCAATAATATTAAATTTAATCCATATGCCCTTTTTTTACTTTCCAAGTTAGCAAGGACAGAAACACCTTTAGAAGAAGCAGGTCATGCAGACCAGACAGATGCGATCATTAATGTAGTTTATCGTTTGTTTTGTGAGTATAGTAAGGAATATCAGGATATCATCAGTATAATTGTCATGATGGATAATTATCTTGGGATGAGTCCAGAGAACCTGATAAAAAGCATATGGAAAAACGATCTGGGAAATGATCTGGGAAATTTTAAAGATGTGTTAAATAACATGATTGAGGATGACCTCGTTATCTGCCGAAAGAATTTGCTGCTGGGGAATACTTTGGAAATAAGCCATGATCTTCTTTATCAGGCTTTTGAAAAGCATAAAGATAAAATCGTGTATCAGTATGCCAATATCAAAGAACTGTATTTGAATTTGGCAGATAATCTATATGATACTATCCAGAATGTATCAGCTAAGAAAAGATTAATTTCATTTGAAATATACAGGGATCTTTTTTATAGTTACTATATCCATATTAATAAAGAAAAAATAGGGATTCTCAATGAATACAAGGAATTATCCGAAGCAATAAATAAGTATTTATCTTTTTCTCATCCAAATCTTGATGAAGCATATCAAATCATACATGAATTGTTTCATCTGTTAGTGGAAGATGTCCTGAAATTGGGTAAGCAGGGAAAAACGCTGTTTGATGATCTCAATATACTGGCAAGTTCTATAACAGTGTATTTGGATACCAAGGGTAATATAGAAGAAAAACCCAGCTGTTGGTATGAGTTAGGGTGGTTAGCAGATATTATTGGCTTTGATTCAAGGGGTTGCTACATAAAAGCTGCCGAAATTTCAGAACAAATAAGGATGAAGTATCCAGAAAATGAAAAAGAAAAAATCAGTGGTAGTTTTCATTTATGTGGGTATTATTACTGGAGAGGTGGTGTTTTTACAAAAAGTGCAGAGAATTTCGAGAAACGTTTGCATTTTATAAATTTAGAGGATTTTGAAACTTCAGCACAAAAGATAAGATGCACAGCTATGGCCTATGAGAAGGCCTATAAATCTCAAAAATGTTTAAATACCAATTTATATCGTGATAAAGCTGTTGAGTATTATATAAAAGCCGCTGATTTATTACTATGTAATATTTCTACAAGTGTTCTGGTATCGGAACTTTATAATAAAGTTTTAGATTTGATGGATCAATCAGACCCAAGAAGAAAAATTATTATAGAAAGAATCAAGAAAGTTAACAAAGTTTTGGAACCAGTATTGCGTGGAAATATTTCCTTTGCTGTTATTAGTAATGAATTTGATATAAGATATGCAGATAAAATTGCCTGTTATTTGGGTAATTATATTTCAGATCTAAAACCGGAGTTCATTTCACCAGATGAAATAGAAAATATATATCAGGTTATTAATCAATATAGTATTACATTACTGTTTGGTGGTATGCTTGCCCCATCAACCGGTAATCATGTAAGCAAGTTGGTGACAGATTTTTCTTTATGGGATACAATAGGTAGTTTTAGTAAATTCATATCATCAGAATTTCTCCTTCATGGTATTTGGTTCGATGAAGTCAATGGCAACTTGGTGGCTATAATAGCAGGCTCTAACTGGGCTGATACAGGAAGAGCAGTCAATGATCTTATAAACAACGAATCCTTCAAAGAAGCAATAAAACAAAAAGCCAAGGTTGACTGATTTATCTCAGTTAAATCATACCTTGGTCTTTACTCTCTCCTACATATTTCTAGTCTTCTTTAAAATCAAGAAAATCCTAAAAAAAAATAATTTTAATCACGGTAAGTTGATAATTTTACTGTATATATAGTGAAACCAATCGGTATAATTGGTTTTTGCTTAATCAATACCACACTCTTTTCCCCGATCCAATATGCATCTTAACGCAGAATCCTGATACTATGCCTGATTTGCAAAACTAAAGGAGTTTTTACAATGAGAAGACGTGAATCAAAAATCAGCGGTGGAAAGACAAGAGTCACTTATAACTACAAGGACGGGACTAGCACAGACATCGATCTCAACAGAATCCGTACAAAAGTGGATACAGTTGTAGATCATGATAAAGATGGAAGCAGTCATGAGCATAAAGCTATTAATTCTATCTTCGGCTGGTCTAAAGGTGATAGGAAAAAGTAAAATTCCTATGGACGAATGGATGGGTTAATTCAGCCCATCCATTCCTTATTGTTAATGTCAACATAGAAGGAGGAGAAAGATAATGTTTCTTAATAAGAGCATTGTGCAATGCAAAATACTATGTATTTTAATTTCAATCACATTTTCTATAGTTCTTTTCTGTGGTTGTGGTGAGGATGAGGGAGAAGAAGAGGTTAAAAGAGAACTTGTAATTGATGATACTTCCATCACTCTATACGATTTACAGGGGACATATAACTTGATCGGAGTTATCGTAACTTGTGATAATGGAAACAGAATTACACAGGATGATTTTATTAGCTATTCGGGCAAAATGACTATCACATCCGATGGCAGATTGTCACAAGAAATAATCATTAATGGACAAACAACAACAACTGTTGCTACCTGCAAACTCGCAACTAATGATACCCTTTATTTTCAGTCTGTTAGTCCAGCCTGCGATTACAGCCTGAAATACGAGGTTAGCGGCAATAAACTTACAACATTCCTTGCCTCTGGTTCTTGTGGAATAAGTTGCTCAGAAACGGATGTCTGGCAAAAAACATCATCATCAGTGCCTCCTGCTCTTCTCTAGTCCGAGCCAAACAAAAGGGATAACACTTAGTGTTATTATCCTGATAACAACTTGGCTGTAGATGGTTATACATTAACAGCTAAGAGAAAGGAATTAATTTAAATGAATAAAATAAGTAAAATCTATAATTTTCCAGTAGTTTTAATAACAATTCTGCTGTTTTCTGTCTTGTCAAATCAAGTTTTTGCGCAGGAAAAGCCTGTTAAACAAGAAAAATCTTTTTATATACACCTTGGATTAGGATATTCTAGCATTACTTATTCAGAAGATTGGAAAAAGACATTTGAATCTTTTGATACTCATTTCGGAGGTATAGGTTTTGATTTAGGAGTTTACATCCCATTGCCCAATAAGAACATCCTTATGGGTTTCGATGCCAATGGAGC
>WJIO01000162.1 GCA_014730235.1 Candidatus Poribacteria bacterium | reverse complement strand
GTATAATATTATTTTCTGTTTTTTTTACTTTTTTTCTTCTAGCATGGAGAGTTGATGAACTGGAATACCTAATCAAATTCGAGATAGGTGTTATTTATGTTGGTCTGATTCTGGCAATTCCGGTAATTTCATCAATTATGCGACATTCTGAATGGGTCAATATGTTTGTTCTAAGGATGGCAGGTGCAATTGCTGTTGGCTATTCACTTATAATTATTACTTCTGATATTTGGGATTTCAGTCTGCTTTATTATAGCAATAATGCTGTTCATTGTGAATATTGGTCTATTATCGCTATTGCCCTCTTTACATCGTTTTACTATATATTCTTTAAAATAAATAATGTTGTGAAAAATAGTAGGATTTCCTTTAAGAGATCCTTTTCACTATTCATGTTTGCCACTTGGCAATCTCTAATTATTGGATTAGTGCTTTTTGATTTATTTGCCTTTGGAATAACCAAAGGAATAGTATGTGAAATTGAGAAAAAAGGATATAAAGTTACCCAATTAGATGGTATTTTTGGAGTAATCTATCCCCACCCATTATTGCTTTATGCTTCACTAGCATTGGTTTTTGGGATAATTATTCAGATGCTTTGGGAAGATAAGCCTTTGACCGAGATAATATGATATTTTTCTGTTTTTCAAAAAGTCTCTTGGATTTATGAAAGGGATATACCTATGTTTGGCTGTATTCCTATAAATTATGCAAGATATTCATCTACCAATTACTAATTCCCCAACCAACAGTTCCCTTGAATTACTCTCAAACAGATGCTATATTTCCAGTAGAATAGCAGTGATCGTGTAAACCTAAGTCACCTTAACACCAATCTTTGGTGTTATTTCGCCAAAAAATGGTGTAATTATATAAACTCATACATAAAAATATAAAGCATGAAACCATTGACAGCACCACAAAAGATATACAGGGCATTTTATAAAAGCAGGCAGGCCAAACTTTACTATAACCAGCTTAAAGAGATAACCGGGCTTTCAGACAGCTCTCTTCAGAACGCATTAAAGAAACTGGAAGACAATAAGGAAGTTTGACGAGGCATAGTAAGGGAACTTAGAGCAAAATCAATTGCTTTTACCAACAAAGTGAAAGCCATACTTGACGTTGCTTAGCAGCATTTTAAAAAACTTCCAAAACAGCAAAAGTGTCCTAATAATGTCCTAGAGTATCCTTAACTATTCTAAAAAGGTATGAAAAATAAGGTAAGATTCTAAAAACCAAAGGGACGAGAAACATAGATATTACTTAACTTCTCAGAACAATTTATTACTATTCTAAACTATCCTGAAAACTGAAACAATGGACTCAGAATCCATAGCGTGGTGACCCCATATCGGTCGATTCTGAGCGTTAGCATCAATCCTAATGCCCATTATTACTGGATTTTACAGAAACGCCAACCTTTCTTCCTTATGGCATTACTGTAAAATAGATTCAATCCGCATGGTATATACAAGACGCGGAAAATCATAAACAATGCAAAAATAAGATGATTAATAGGAAAATTAGTCATTCTGGAAAACTTGCTTTTTTCAAGGTTTTGTATTCATCCAGTAATCCTGTTCTACATAAAACCAATATCCCTGGCCCATTTCCAGTGTTTCCAGATCATTAAAGAAACCAGGGCCGTTTTTGAAAAATTTTAACTATTTCCCTTCTTCGGTAATATAGGTGTAAATACAAGTCCCATCTGGCATAGGATCAACAACACTTCCAATAGGCAATGGCTCTGGGGAACTGAATCCTATCAGGTTCCATTCACCTTTCAATAGAATTGATTCTGGATCTGATTCTGTTCTTTGAATTATCAGGTTTCCGGGTTGATTCATTTCAATCCAGTAACCCCTGTTTTGCTCTATTTTATCCAAATTGCCAGTACCATCAGGCATATAGACAGACCAACCCGCGACCGGATCATAGGTCCAGACAGAATCGTATTCTGTATCAATGCTGGATAATACTACATTAGGATCAGGATTTAATGGGCTTAGAGGAAATGAGACAAGATTCCAACCTGTTTCTAAACTATAAGCTGGTTGTCCTGATGACTCAACAGCTTTATCAACCGTTCCATCGTTATTTTCATCCACCACCAGATTAACCTGAGTAGTGCCTAAATTTGTTAGAATTTTGCAGTTATAGAAACCCTATTAACCGGCCACTGATTCAATTCGTCGGGAGCCAGGGCATAATCTAACTGTAGATCAACCGATGTGATTGGAATTACAACCGTCACTCCTGCCGTAAAGTTGCGTTTATTATATCCAAACCTAACTGCCAATGAAGATATAAACCAGTATTCTGCTCCAACGTGATATTTATTATTTTGTTTCGAATTCTTTTCCACATCAGCAGAAAAAATAAAGGGAATTTCTTTTGGTAATATAGATATACCAAATCTGGTAGTTATTGGGAATTCCTCTTCAAGCTTCGATTCAGTATCCCACTGAATTTTTGAGTTAATGTCTTGAATTTTACCGCCAATTTTTATGCTTTCACCAAGTTTCAATATTACACCGACATCAAAACCATATCCTGTTGCCTGCTGTGACGCAAGCTTATGATACAGGAACTTAAAACTACCTCCAACAAGCAGTATGGAAGATAAGTCTTTTCCAAGAGAAATAGTGAAAGCATTTTCTGAATCACTGAAACTGCCTGTTGGATTACCACTTATATCTCTTCCATCAATATCACGAACTCCGTAATTTAACCAGCCAAATCCTAAAGTTCCTATTTCGCCTATAGGCTGGGCATAGGTGGCTATATTAAGCGTCCTATCCATTGACATTAAGCTATACATACAGGAGAACTGGGGGCGCTTAATTTGTTCTAAACCAGCCGCGTTCCAATAACTAGCTGTAGCGTCATCAGATAGAGCAGTGAAAGCCCCTCCCATACCCAGAGGTCTTGCACCAACTCCAATTCTAAGATATGTGCCTGCATATCCGCCCTTTCCTCCAACAGCATAAAGTATTGAAGGTATTAGAAAAAGCAAAATTGCTAAATAAATTGTAGTTGATAATTTTTTAAAGTCTGGCATATTAATCACTCCTATAATTTGGTAGAAAATGTCTTTAACGTAGAACAGCGATCTTACCAGCCGCTTTCTCATTTGTTGTTGTTGTGATCAAGTAAAAATAAACACCGTTAGCTACGATGTCGCCATTATCATTTTTACCATCCCACGATTCGGCGTATTCTATTGCTTGATACTTGGGTTCACCTTCAATAAGAGTAGTTACTAAATCCCCGCTAATGTCATATACTTCAATTGTAACATTGGTGTCTCTATTTAAGCTATACCTTATATTTACATTACCTATATCAGGATTAAAGGGATTTGGATATGCGTAAACATTCATATTGGATAGCTTCCCTCCCGTTGGCGGAGTAGGTGGTGGTGATGGAATCAGAATGTAGGTTGGTGGTAAAAAGCCAAAATCAGGGGATTCTGATTCAGATCCCACAGAAATAGTGACTAAGTTTACGCCGTTTTCCACACCTGACAGAGAACCTGTGTATTCTAATTCCCAACTAGCTATCCATTCTTCATCGGGTTTCAGAACATCAAAATATTTTATACTTTTCTCCAGAATAACAAGTCCAGAAGCTTTTGGAACAGAAAGTGTAATATTTATTCCATTTGCTTCCTGTTGACCAATATTTTCAATTAGCGCGTTAACAATAAAAGGCTCTCCACGGGGTATAATATCCGGGGTGGAAAAATTCTTTACGATTACCAGGTTAGGGATATATATGCTAGCTTCATTTAGCGCCAAGTTCGTAGACGTGATAGTCTCTTCCAATTCATTATTTGTATCTCTTGTTGTACCTATTTGAAGCAATACAAGGTCTTTTATTGAAGGATCATCAGGATCCGCTAAATACGAGGCCAGTGATGTATAAAGATTTATCCTTTCTGATGTTGCCTTGGAAAGATCGTTTTCAAATTTACTATACATCGCGTCATAGTCCGGAATACGATTCAAGGCGTTAGGGGAGGCGGCAAGAATTTGAGCAGTATTAACGTTAATATCGCCCATAAGATAATTACTGTATTCGACCAAGGTTTCTAATTTCTCCTGGACTTTTTCTTTTTGGTTATTCTGGATATATCCATACACATCATTTATAAGGGAATTATAATCTTCCATAGTATATTGGAACCTGTGGGTTGAAAACGCTGATTTTGCTGTGCTTGGAGCGCGATTCATAGTTGCATAAGCGGTATATTCGTTATTAGGATGTATTCTATCTGTCCGTTCTGCCATAAGATATGGAGCGGCTAAAGCAGAAGATGGCATATCAAAGGAGTAAGCTGTTGCTTCCTTTAGATAGTTGGGTATTGTAGACCACAGGTCTAC
>WJIO01000161.1 GCA_014730235.1 Candidatus Poribacteria bacterium | reverse complement strand
GTAATCAGAAGAGTCACGAAATACCTTAGCTCCATGAAGTTCATCAAAATGCCATAACGCTATGGTGTGGGCGTCTGAATCAAACTTTCCCTGTGGAATAAGTTCACCTTTCACATCATATCTCGGAATGTCAGATATTCTTACCTCATCAATGAATCCATTAAAAGAACCCAATGTATATGCTGGCTGTTGACTAACAATCACATGTTGATATCCGCCTAATACAAAGTCTCTTAGCTCTTTATGTTCTAATTTTGATAGATCATGCTGTATTGTTATGCCTTGAGGAACTATATGTAAGGAATTATCGCAAATATATATTACTTGTCCGTCTTGAGCCTGGAATACAATATGGTGCCATTCGTTTGGAGACATAGTCATAGGCCAATATCCAGTTGAAAAAAAATTGTTTGGAGCATCTGCTAAATGCTTATAGGCATACATAATGAGAAGGAAATCATTTTCTCTCCAGCCAATACCGTTATCTTTCATATTCTTTTTTACGTTTTGGTAATCTGGATTATTATAATTAGCTAATTGAATAACTACCTGCTGGGAAAGAACAACAGAAACCTTATCTTTCGGCACAGAGGTAGGATATATCCATACCTCTACAGTGAATTCTTTAGTTCCTTTCTCAAGAAGCACATCAAATCTATCGAAGTCTAAAAAAGCATAGTCTTCCATCCCGTCAAGTACCAGATAATTTCCACCTGCTGGTGAGGGTATGGGTTGGCAGATAGCATTCCACACAAAAACTATGTTCACAGAAAGAAAAGTAATTATAAAAGAGGTAAGAGTAATGATGTTTCTGAAAATTTTCAACATAAAAATAAAACTCCTTTCACATACGACCCTGTCTGTGCTATGAACTGTATCCCTTTGTCTAGACAAAGGGATACAGTATAGACTATAGACAATCAGATGAGCCTTAAAGTTAGCAAGGAATCCCATACTAAATTACAATCACCAACATTGCCAACCAGCAATAGGTACATCAGTACAATGGTATTGATTAGGAGGTCCTGCATAAAAACAGCATATTGGAGTTGCGTCCGGACATTGACCTAATACACCACACCAAGATCCCGCTTTAGCATTTTGAGCAACACCCAGAAGCATTGTAGCTAAGGATGTTGCCCCAACTACCGTTGCTGCCACAAAAGCACTCCTGCTGCCCACTTTACCTTCTTCACCAAGGATGAAGTGAGATAACTTTTGACGAGTTATTCTGCGAACACGTCCTTCCATCATTTTCACCTCCTTTCTATTGGATTTCTTCATATCCCAATAACAGGTAGGAAGAATTATATATCAGCAAATGTAGCCAATCAGTTTATCTTAATGGCAGCCCATGTCATTGTCAGCTTGTCATATCTATTCACAGCAAACGTACCATCAACTGACGATCCGTTCATCCCTGTCAAATGATAGCCATTGCCAGATGAATCCCTGAATATTCTGGTTCCTCGCTTCTCATCAAAGTGCCATAATGCTATGGTATTGGCGTCAGGTTCGAATCTTTCCTGTGGAATAAGCTCTCCTTCAATGTCGTAACGGGGAATATCAGAGACTCTCACCTCGTCTATGAATCCTGCAAATGAACCCCAGGTTACATTCTTACGGTTGATTTTTCTACCATAGCCACCCAATACAAAATCCACTGAAGGGATATTCACTATTTCTGCGAGATCATGTGCTATTCCCTCTATTCCCCAAGGCAATGAATCCCATGTATTGTCACAAATCCACGTTAACTGTCCATCCTGAGCCTGAAAGGCAATATGATGCCACTTATGTCGAGATAAAGCCAGATACATAGTTCCGGTGCCGAAGTTAGGACCTGTATATGCAAACATCATAAGAACCAGATCATCATTATTCAGATCGATCCAGTTTTTGGCATCCTTATGTATTGGATGACCATGACCGACAGCGTAAATCATCACCTGTTGACCAATAATGGTGGCATAGATATCTTCATCTGGAAATAATGTGGGATAAACCCATGCTTCCACAGTCAGAACCTTAGTTCCTTCCTCAAACAACACACCAAATTCATCGAAATCCAGAATAGCATAGTCATTTTCCCCGTCAAGTATCAGATAATTTCCACCTGCTGGTGAATGTTGTATGATCTGTGCTTGGAGTATTCCTACACAAAAAAGGAGTATAATAAAGCATATAGAGCTGAATATGATTTTATGAGGTTCCCATATAGGTAAATACATTTAAGCGATATCCTTTCTTGATGCAATAATTGTGGTAAGGGTACCTTTGGAAGCAGGTACCCTTTAAGATTGTCTTAAGGACCAATATACCAACAGGAGATACCGGGAGCGCTCTGATCTGTTCCTGAACAGCCATATCCAACAGCTCCACAGTTTCCCTGCCCGGGATCGGAACAATAGCAACAATACTCCCTTGGCGCACACTGTATAATAGGTCCACAGGAAGCAGCTTGAGCATTCTGAGCAACACCCAGAAGCATTGTAGCTAAAGACGTGGCACCAACTACCGTTGCTGCCACAAAAGCACTCCTGCTGCCTACTTTGCCCTCTTCACCAAGAATGAAGTGAGACACTCTTTGGCGAGTTATTCTACGGACACGTCCTTCCATCCTTTCCACCTCCTCTCTATTGGGTTGCTTCCTATCCACAACAACAGATAGGAAGAATTATATATCAGAAAATGTGGTCAACCAATTACTTACATAGATTTCCTTTGACCTTTTTTGATATATATGATGCTGTTCGATAACTTCACTGAATTAACCATGAGAGTGGGCGATGCGTGGATGTCCAATTCCTGGCACTTCTTTATATTGTTTCCGAATAAAACTGCGCCCTCCTCGCTTTCCACTATCTTCTGAATATTAGCAGGATCAACTCCAACCTTTCTGGCAGCATCTTCCCAGTCACCCCTTAATTTCTTGTTCCGCTCAAGAATATAATCAAAAAGCTTATCTTTGTAATAATGCCCTATGACAACTTGTCTCATATTCTCTATTACTTCTTTCTCACCATGCATGCTTTTGAAACGTGATTGAACGTTGCTTATTTTTTGCTTTTCTTTTTCCTCCTCTGCAATGAAATAGAGATTGAAATCAACTTTACCCTTGAATTTGTTAATGAGCGGGATCAGAGCGTTTTCCGCCATAACTCCAAAAGGACAATAACTCATCACAAACAAGTCCACTGTCGGTTTTATAGTAGATAGGGCCATCCGTTCTTCCAATAATTCCTTCATAGAAATGGCCCCCTGATTGTGATCTATCTTGGGCATGATTAACTCAAAAACATCCATGAATCCTGGCGAATACTTATCAGTATGGCATTGAACACATACATCTTCCGATATTTTGCCTTTAATATTCTCTTTCATTGGCTCATACGAATGCCTTTCACCAGGCCCGTGACACGCCTCACAACCTACTGATTCCAACCCATCACTTGGTTCATCTATACTAAAACCGGT
>WJIO01000160.1 GCA_014730235.1 Candidatus Poribacteria bacterium | reverse complement strand
TCAGAACAGTATAGTCGCTGACCCCATGTTCGTAGACCCGAAAAACAGGAATTACAACTTAAAACCCGAATCCCCTGCACTGAAATTGGGATTTAAGAACATTGATACCAGTGAAATCGGACTTAAAGACGATTTCCCCGAAAGATTTGAAAAAGAATAACGAGAGGAGAAACAAAGGGCTTAAAAGCTGAATTTACAATTAAATAGTTTCTACAATTTGTGATTTACACTTTTCCTTCACAAAAACGCTTTAAATAGCTCAGGTAATGGCGAAGCTGGTAATAATTTTCCATAAGCTGGGGAGATTCCTGGCAATCTTCCCACATATCGTCCATTACTTTTAAAGCGTCTACCACTATGCTTCTAGTTACTCCTTTAATTCTATAAGCTTTGCTGTATTTTAATTCCTCGGTGTCAGAAGTAATAACTTTAAAACTTTTATCATCTGTTTTTTCAATAGTATTTGCTATTTTTTTCTGAGATCCCATTTGTTTAACTCCTGTATAGTAATCGTTAAAAAATGAAAAATGTGTTTAGAAAATACCTTTATAATTATGGTAAATTACAAAATTCGTCATTCCTGGGAAAGCAGGAATCCAGAAAAAAGCATTATCCTGAGAGACTGGATTCCTGCTTTCCCAGGAATGACAACTAAATTATATCCATTTTTTGACGATTATGTATAGTATTATTTAAAGTGTCGCTTAATAAAATAGATAAACAATTAACTGTAGGTAATAGGAAACCTACTTCCTACATGTATAAATATAACATATAATCACAAAAACGTCAAACATCTAATTTGTTATCGAAGCATAAAATTTATGTCCGTGAAAGCTTTGGCTCTTCCGGTTTGAGTATGGTAATAATTTGAAAATTTTCTCAGCCTGTCATTCCTGCTTCAAGCTTTTTCAAAAAGCTTGAAGCAGGAATGACAGCATAAAGAAGTTTCTTATCTTTATCATGCTAAACCCGGAAGAACCAAAATTTCAACCGACTAAATTGAGACATGTATTTTGTCATACAATATAAAAAAATCCTTGATAAAGACCTTTGTTAGAGGTATGATAAATTCAAAGGTAACGTATTTTGCATTTGATTTATGTTTACTTGAGAAATAGAATATTCCTTTAACGGGAATAATTTAACCATTGTTGTTTAGATCTAATATTTGTTTTAGGAGGTATTTTGTAATGAAATACAAAGGCTTATTATTAGCATTTGCGATGTTATTAATTTGTGGAACTGCTATGGCTGGACCATGGCAGGTGGTTAGAAATCCCGAATGGCAGACGGATTTTATTGATGTATATTTCATTGATTCACAAAACGGCTGGACGTGTGGAAAACAGGGGGTTATACTCCATACAACCGACGGTGGTAAAACCTGGAATCCTCAGAACAGCGGCGTTACCTTTAACCTTGAATCTATAACTTTTATAGATCCCCAAACAGGTTGGGTAGTGGGCGGTAATGGAACTGTTTTACATACAACCAACGGCGGTCAGACATGGATAGAGCAAAAAACGCCAACCCGAAGTTGGTTATTAAGTGTAAGCTTTGCCGATTCAAAAGTCGGGTGGGCATCTGGTGATGGTGGAACTATAATACATACAGAAGACGGAGGAAATACCTGGGTAGCTCAGAATTCCGATACCAATAACGAAATTATGGGTATAAGCGCAGGAAGCACTACCCACGCCTGGGGTGTAGGCGGCGGAGCT
The DNA here is from genome assembly GCA_014730235.1 of Candidatus Poribacteria bacterium. Taxonomy (GTDB): domain Bacteria; phylum Poribacteria; class DTPJ01; order DTPJ01; family WJIO01; genus WJIO01. The sequence goes on along the minus strand of WJIO01000160.1, from coordinate 17,506 downwards.
ACCATATTACACACATCCGACGGTGGTAAAACATGGAAATCTCAGGATCCACCAATGGGTGAATCCCAGGGTCAGGCAGGTATTATAACCGATGTGTATTTCGCCAATGATAAAATCGGCGGCGCTGTCGGTGGTCTGGGAACACTTATGGGTACAGTAAACGGCGGCGAAGAATGGAAAAGCTTCCCTGCAAATGTGCCCACGCCCAATGGTATGGCATCACCATTATACGGTATATATTTCTACGGTACAGACCATATATGGGCTGTGGGTGGTTTTGGCACTATATTACATTCAGCCGATGCAGGTAAAACATGGGAAGTACAGGATCCTCAGATCGGGCTTCGTATATATCAGGGTTGCTTTATAAGCCCGGAAGAGGGATGGCTTTCATGCGCATCAGGAACTATTCTGCATACTGCAGATGCAGGTAAAACATGGGAAATCCAGACCGAAAAAGGCGGCAGCAGCGACCTTAAAAGCGCATTCTTCATAGATGCTGAAACAGGATGGATCTGTGGAACAGCGGGTACTATTTTGTTTACAGATGACGGAGGTAAAACCTGGAAAACTCAGCAAAGCAACTCGCTTTTTGAACTCTCCAGCATTTTATTCTTTGATGAAAATAACGGCTGGGCAACCGGTGACATGGGTTTAACAAGACGCACTCACGACGGCGGAAAACACTGGGAATCCGTTAATGTGGGTACAGTGTTTAAGCTTAACCACGCTTTCTTTGTAGATGAAAAACGCGGCTGGCTGGTGGGCCATTTTGGAACTTTACGTCATACTTTTGACGGTGGTAAAACATGGATAACCCAGGGTGACGGCATGGGCGATATGATGGAACTTCGCAGGTCCTACTTTACCAACCCTGACGAAGGTTGGATCACAGGTCAGTTTGGCAAAGCCCTGCAAACAAAAGATGGTGGTATGACGTGGAAACCTGCGCCTATATACGGTGGTACGGACATGAACAGTGTATTTTTCATTGATGATACAAAAGGATGGATCGTTGGTGCCATGGGTACTTACATGTATACTACCGATGGCGGTATGATGTGGAACATGGGAACTGCAGGTTATTTTGGTAACATGAATGATGTGATCTTTGTAGATCCCCAAAAAGGCTGGATCGTGGGTGCTGAAGGAACTATACTGGAAACAACTGATGGTGGTTCCTCGTGGAATGAAATATCGAAATTGGTGGAAAGCGAACTCTATGATATATGCTACGCCGATGGCACTCTATGGGCTGTAGGTAAATGGGGCATTATCCTGAAAAAGAAACTTTAGACATAATTTAAACCGAAAGGTTGCTTCTATCTCTATGGATTCAGATCAAAAACACAGAGATCTCTTTGAAGAACTATCAATGCTGGATATGCAAGATTTTCCCTGGGATTCTCAGGAGATAAAATATGCTCCAAAACAGGTGATAATAGAAGAGGGAACCGAGGGTCAGGAGATGTTCTTCATAAAATCCGGCGCGGTAAAGATCAGCATGGGGGTAGGCAAAGAAGAAAGAACTCTGGCTATATTACAGTCTGGCAGCTTGTTTGGTGAAATGGCCCTGCTGGATTCCGGTCCTCGAAGTGCCTCGGCGGTGGCACTGGAAGAAACAACGCTGCTGAAAATTGAAAGAGAATCTTTTTATAATATTCTCATGCAGCGCAACAAGGCTGCTTCTCAGCTTCTGGCTGCCATCGCTAAGTTAGTAAGTGAAAGACTCAGAAAAACTGATAACAGGTTGGCTGCCCTATATGAAAAAAGCATGGAGGTAAAAGAAAGCCTGGAAGATTTAAAGACAAATTTCCTGTCCATGCTTTCTCATGAACTTCGTACACCCTTAACAGTATTAAAAATGTCTACGGATATACTGGACGATATTGGGGGCGGTTCGGATATAGCATTAAAGGTGAAATCCAGGATCAAAAGTAATGTAAACCGGATGACAATGCTGGTAGACGATCTTCTCATATTGTCAGAAATGCGATACAGTGGCATACCTATGGTAAAAGGGAAGATAAACCTATCATTATTGATCCAGGAAGCTATAGATATTATAGATCCTCAGGCCAATGAAAAAAAATTGGAAGTAGAAACTAAAATTCCTAATGATATTCCTGAAATTTATGCCGACAGCAGGGCCCTGGGATATGTGCTCAGGATACTTCTCAGCAATGCGGTAAAATTTACTCCAGAGAAAGGAAAAATTATAATTTCTGTTGAGATTTCAGGAAGTCATATTAAGTTTATTGTTAATGATACTGGCAAAGGTATTCCAGAAGATGAACAAGAGGAAATTTTTGAAGCATTTTATCAGGTTGATAGTTCCAGTACCAGGCAGATCGGTGGAATTGGAGTTGGCCTTTCTATAGCCAAATATATTGTTAATGCTCATGATGGTGAAATCTGGCTGGATAGCGAAGTTGGTAAAGGAAGCACTTTTTCTTTTACTATACCGATTACTGAACCTGAAGAAAATAATGAAAATTAAGTAATTTGTTAGAATCAATTACAATAGAGAATATCTCAGGAGGCTTTTGTTATGAGAAAATATATGTTTTGCTTTGTTCTTGTATTGATAACCCTCACTTTTGGCACATCAGCCTTTGGTGAATGGACTATGGTTCGTCAGGCCGATTGGTCTACCCATTTCCGGGACGTGACTTTTACTGATGACAGTCATGTCTGGGCTGTTGGTGATAGAGGTGTTATAGCTGCATCCGTCGATGGTGGGGAAAAATGGTCATCCCAGGAAAGCGGCGTTACCGAAAATCTCAAAAGCGTTATGTTTGTGGATAACATGACAGGCTGGATAGCGGGAGATGCTGGGACGATACTTCATACAAAGGATGGCGGAAACACATGGCAAAACCAGGAAATGAATACCAAAACTTATATGACCAGTATATATTTCCTGGATAGCCAGACGGGATGGGCTACAGGAAATGTAGAACAGTTCATAGGACATGAGGGTATAGTATTTCATACAAATGACGGTGGGAATACATGGACTCGTCAGCATGGTATTCCACTTCCGCTGAATGATGTGTATTTCACAGATGCCAGCACCGGATGGGTTGTAGGGGGACAGAGACGTATTCCTCATGGATCACCGGCAGCGGCTGTATTAACTACTACAGATGGTGGCAAAACATGGACACAGCAAGACGTAAGTCATAATAATCCATTATTTTCTGTAAACTTTGCCGATGCCAATAAAGGCTGGGCCTTTGGTGTCGGTGCTATATGGCAAAGCCAGGACGGTGGCAAAACATGGGAATCCATGATTCCACCCCCGCCACAACCGGCTGAAGGTGAAGCTCCCAGAAGACGTGGAGGCCCTCCCGGTTTTTTAAACGCAGTTTCCGTGGGTGATGGCAATATGATCGGTGTTACTACCAGAGGAACTATGGCAAAAGTGACTGATTCAGGCCTGGAACCTGTGGAGGTAAAAGCTCTGCGTCTGATGGATGTTGATTTTGTCGGTTCACAAACGGGCTGCACTGTAGGTGAATATGGTGCTATTTTCATTACAAAAGACGGCGGGGAAACATGGAGCCAGCAGGTAAAGGTAAGTGCAGACGTTCTGACCAGCGTTTCTCCGGTTTCTGAAAGCAGTATATGGTGTGCAGGTGCAAACGGAATGGTATATCACAGCGAAGATGCTGGTAAAACATGGTCTTTAGTTGATATAGGAACTGGCGCCAATATACAGAATATAAATTTTGTAGATGCCAATAACGGTTATATAGTCACTTCAGCAGCTACACCATCGGTTATAAATACAACTGACGGCGGTAAAACATGGACACCCCTGGAAGGTATACCCGAAGGCACTATGAACGATATAAGTATAATTGATCCCCAGACTATGCTTATGTGCGGTAATAATGGGCTTATAGTCGGTACAACCGACGGTGGAAGCACATGGACTCAGAAGGACACTCAGGTGGCCTGGAGCATAGACGGGATCAACTTTGTTGATAATGTAAATGGTTGGGCTGTAGGTATTGGCGGTCTTGCCCTGCGCTCTACCAACGGAGGTGACGGCTGGGTAAGATTGACAACATATACTGCCTATGATCTATTGAATGTATTTTTTGTAGACAATATGAAAGGCTGGATAGTAGGTACATATGGCATTATCCTGAAAACCGAGGACGGTGGGGAAACATGGAACTCCCAGCGATGCTACAGCTATGAACACCTGAATTCCGTGTATTTTGCCGATGCAAATAACGGCTGGATTGTTGGTAACTCCGGTTCGCTTTTTGAAACCAAGGACGGCGGCGAAACATGGAACGCAGTGGAACTTCCAACAACTGCAAATCTCAGAGATATTGTTCCTGCTGCTGATGGCTCTCTATGGATTGCCGGTGAATGGGGTAATATAATCAAGGGCAGCGTTAAATAATATGTATTTACCATTGCTTCTCCTATATACTTTTAGTGCTTCTTTCTCTGATGTAACTGATTTTGATGAACTTAATAAAAATCCCTGGCAGGTTCGTCATTGGGCTGACAGGTCATTTATTTTCCTGAGCTACGGCGGTGATTGGTCGAAGAACTATCAACGGGTAGCTCATGAATGTAAGGTGCAAAAGCTTCTTACGCCCACATGGGAAGGCCCAGATTTTCCGCACCCTGTGGAATCCCGGGCGACGGAATGGGGATGGAATCTGCGCCCGGAAGGTAAAAATCGCAGGGAATGTTACCAATGGATGCACAAACATTACCTTTCGTTAATCGGTGAAGCTCAGCACGGCGGCGGTAAAATAGAGGAGGGAAAACCGTTTTACTCCCTGACAGGGCACTCCTGGTATTCTCCCCATGGGGCCCAGTGGGGTTGTGATATGATCGGTCTGGAAACTGGTGAGAATATCATAGCCATGCAGGCCCAGATCGCATTTCTGCGGGGTGCTGCCCGTCAAAACCGGATACCCTTTTACGTCCAGCCGTCCCAGTGGTTTGGGGGAACAATACCAATATTTCAGGAGGGCGAAGACGAATATACACCCCATAATCTTGACGAAGAAAAGGTGCTGGAAGGTATATCAAAGGGCGGCATAGCAATTCCCAACGGTGGACATTCGCCTTCATTGCTGGCCCGGATGTGGTATGTGGGATGGCTATCAGGTGCTGCTATAGTATGTCCCGAAAACTGCCAGGTTAATTTCTTTAACGGCAGGCCCGAACAAAACTGGAGTCAACCGAAGGATAAACGGATTTCCCTGTCTCCCATCGGCAAAAGGGCCCAGAAATTTATGGAAGTTACCAGAGTACACCCGGAAATTGGCGTTCCATATACGCCCTTTTCCATTATGCTTGATGAATACTGCGGCTTCAACGGCTTTCCCCTTACTCAACCCCGGCCCTGGAATGTCCTGCAACCTGAATTGTCAGACCGGGAAATATCTCTCTTTCTGGATATCCTCTTTCCCGGCTCCATGTATATAGATTTCATCCCCGGTATTGACATTGAGCAGGAAGACCGCCGCCTGGTGGACTCACCCTATGGAGATTCCTTCGACGTCTTGCTGAATACCGCGCCTGATGAAGTTATCCAGAGCTACCCGGTGTTATTCTGTCTTGGTAAACATGAATTTAACCCCGAAACAGTTGATAAGCTCCGTAATTACGTCAAATCAGGTGGAAGGCTTTATTTGACCTATGCCCATATAGAACAGCTTGGTTCTGTAGTCGAATCCCTGAAATCCTCTGGATTTGTGGAAACCTTTGGCTTTAACCCTGATGAATTACCAAAAAAGATTGATATTGAAAGATGGTATACACCAGCTCATTGGGGAGCGGATCAGGCGACGCTGGAAAAGCGTAAAAGAGGCGTTGAGCTTTTACCTTACGAAAAAAGCTTTAAAGACGAGGTTCGATCCATACTTTTAGACCTTTATGATGATTATATGCCGGTGAAAATTTCCGGCGAAATCCAGTTTATGCTGAACCGCACCCGTAGCGGCTGGCTCATAGGCTTAATAAACAATCACGGCGTAACAAAGGAAAGGATGACGCCTGTAAAGCTGGATTTAAGCCAGAAGAAAAATGTTGAAATTACACTTAAATATGGTGAAATCAATGGTGTTTATGAGTGGTATCTTGAACGGGAGATACCTGTGGATGGTAATAAATTCAGTATGGAAATTCCGCCGGGGGAGATACGGATTGTGGATCTCCAGTGTGGTCATAATTGAAAATTTTTTCAGTTTGTCATTCCTGATTCAAGCTTTTTCAAAAAGCTTGAATCAGGAATGACAGCATAAAGAAGTTTCTTATCTTTACCCCACTCAAGTCGGAAGGACCTTATTTTCCCTATTAAAAATTGTTTTGCTTATAAATATTGAGACAGCACTATACTCGAATAAATAACCCGGAAATCATTCTTTTCATAAGCTCTAATTGCCCCGATATTGTTCTGGTCCGTCAGCACCTCGGCATATTTCACACCTTTATCTTTTAGCCATCCAAGCCCCTCTTTTATAAGGGATGAGCCTATGCCCTTACCATGATAATCAGGGTCAACAGCCAGGGATATTATATGACCCCACAAAAAACCAAAGGCGTTTGAGCGCATGGTGTCTATACCCAGTACAATATAACCTACGACCTCTTTATCCTCTTCGGCAACCAGGATACCCAGGTTTTCGTTCCTGTGCTGGCATCTTTTTATATACCATTTTACCTCTTTTACAAGATATCTCCTGGTTCCTTCCTCCGGTAGGGTTTTATCCAGGGCCAGTCTTGTCCAGACACCAAAGGCCCTGGGGGCTATTTTTTCCATGAAGGATTCGTCACCTCTGTTAAAAGGTCTTATGTTCGCCATTTATTATTACCTCTTTGATATTATAATGATCGCATTGCATAAAAAAGCTTTAAAATTCATGTTTCTTCCGGGTTCAGTGTAGTTATAATTGAAAATTCCCTCAGCTTGTCATTCCTGCGAAAGCATGAATCCAGTCTTTATGTGGATCTACTGGATTCATGCTTTCGCAGGAATGACAGCGTAAAGAAGTTTCTTATCTTTAACACACTGAACCCGGAAGAGCCAAATTCATTAAATTTCGAACATATCTAAAAAATTGAGTGTTTATAGTATATAATATATAATCACATAACATTTTTCAATAGAAACAAATTTGATAGGGGTAATAATATGAATTATCGTAAACTTGGCAATACAGGTCTTATGGTTTCGGAAGTTGGTATGGGATGCAACCGTCTGGGGGAGAAAAATTATCCTGATGATCACTGGGTAAGTCTTGTCAAACATGCGGTTGAACTTGGGGTTAATATATTTGACACATCAGAATCATACGGTCGGGGACGAAGCGAGGAAATGCTGGGAAAAGCCCTGGGCAATCAGGATGATGTTTATATCGCCACAAAAATATCCGGCTGGCGCAAAAAGGAAGACCGCTTTTCAGCTAAAAGAATGGCAAAATCTGTAGAAGACAGCCTGAAACGTCTACAGCGAGATTGTATTGATATATACCAGCTTCACAGCCCAGGACGTGAGGATATGGAGAAATACAATTGGGCGGAAGGTATGGAAAAGCTCAAGAAACAGGGAAAGATTCGTTTTTCCGCTGTTGCCGTCAATTCATCGGAAGATGGTATATGGCTTATGAAGCAGGATCTGGTTCAGGTGCTGCAAATAACCTATAATATCTTTGAGACTCAGGCGGAAAAATTACTGTTCGGTATGGCAGAGGAAAAGGGTGTCGGCTTATTATGCAGAATGCCCCTGGCCAGGGGGGTTTTGACCGGAAAATTCAAACCTGGTGAGGATATTCCCGAAGGCTATCGGGCTAATCTGGACGGCGAACGGGCTGTTAATCGCACTAAATGGGTGGAAGATCTGCGACCTCTGGCTGATAAATACGAGGGTGGTCTAACCCGCATGGCCCTGCATTTTAGCCTGACTCCGGAAGCTATATCGGCTATTATCCCCGGTTCCCGGACAGTTGAACAGCTTGAGGAAAATGTCAGTGCATCGAATGGTACTGGATTGCCTGAGAAAGTGCAAAAAGAGATTGAAGCTATAAGCGAAAAATGGAGTTAAAAAATAGGCATTAATCCATGTTCAGAATTGTCAAAGCTGTTTTGCGGGTTGTGGTCTGTGAAGTTAAATGTTATATTACAGCTATACAAATAATGATAATAGATTAATGCCCGTTATATTATGCGTTTCCCTCGCTGGTAATATTAATAGCAACTTGTATGCCGGGATTCTAAAAATCCTGTATACACTTGTGAATACTGCGTTTAGTCCAATAAAATTGATCTGGCAAATACAGAAAATGCACAATATAGTTCCCATCCCGGCAGTTCAGTCAGCACGATATGGTGCAAGATTAAATTGTGCATGAATAAATGTATATACAAAAATATAGTATTAAAGGGTAAAAATGAGTCTTATAAGGTTATATGATATTTACAAAACTTATAATTCAAAACCAGTCCTTCGGGAGATATTTTTTCGTCTGGATCAGGGTGACAGGGTTGGTTTAATCGGCAAGAATGGCGTGGGTAAAACAACGGTTCTAAGGCTGATTCTAGGTAAAGAAGAGCCAACCTCCGGAGTTGTGGAAGTAGAGGATAAAATAAAGATAGGATATTTCTCCCAGTTTTCAGAGCTTGATGGTGAAATGTCAGTTACAGATGTTTTGGAGGGTTTATTTAAGCGTATACATGATATTGAAGAGGAATTACTGGATATTGAAATAGCCCTGGAAGATAACCCATCGGGGAAAAAACTGGAGAACCTTCTGGACAAACAGGCCGAACTTCTGGAAGAAATGGAACTCCGGGAAGGATGGACATATCAAAACAAAATAGATACCGTTTTAACCAAGCTGGGCTTCAGCGAGGAATACCGAAAACGCCCTATTAACCAGCTTTCAGGTGGGTGGCGAAATCGGGCAGCCCTGGCCAAGATACTGTTGGAAGAGCCGGAAGTTTTACTGATGGATGAACCTACAAACTTCCTGGATATAGAGGGAGTAGACTGGCTGGAAAACTGGTTTAAAAACATCAAAGGGGCATTAATAATTGTATCTCACGACCGGCATTTTTTAAACAATGTAGTAAACCGCATCATAGAGATAGAAAATTATCATTTTCAGGTTTATGATGGAAATTTCACCAATTATATTCGGGAAAAGCGAATAAGAATCAAAACTCTGGAACGCCAGTTTCAGCATGAAGAAGAACTTCTTGCCTTTGAATCGGAAGCTATATCTGACAGGCAGGAGGCTATGAAAAATCCAAGTCAGGCTTTAAAGAAAAAGCTGGCTAAGATTAAAAAAAACATAGAGCCTCGTCCAGTAGATAGAATAATAACCAGGGTTTACGAAGACCTGAAAATATCCAGTGTGCTGTGTCGGGTTGAGAATATCTCCAAGCAATACGATGAAGAAGCAATATTCCGGGATTTGTCGTTTGAGATACAAAAGGGTGACCGTCTAGCTGTTATAGGGCCTAATGGATGCGGAAAGACCACCCTGATTCGGGTGCTTACTGAACAGGAATTGCCGGATTCAGGCCGGGTTGTGTGGGGAAAAGCCGCTGAGTGTGCATATTATAATCAGGTGTTTGCAGAACTGGAACTGGATGATAAGGTATCCCATGCAGTGAATATCGTGAAAATGGCTTATTTCAAACCTCGAAAACAGATAAATAATTTCCTTTCTCTGTTGCAATTTTCGGAAATGGATCTGGAACAGCGAATCGGAACTTTATCCGGCGGTCAAAAGGCCAGGGTTGCTCTGGCCAAGTGTCTGCTATCCGGCGCGCCGGTTATTGTGCTGGATGAGCCAACAAACCACCTTGATCTCACCAGCACCCAGGTGATGGAAAGAGCGCTGGTGAATTTTCCCGGAGCGGTGGTGGTAGTCAGCCATGACCGTTTCTTCATTGATAAGATCGCCACAAGGATGCTGATTTTCAATGAAGATCGGACTATACAGGAAGTTAATGGTAACTGGACTATCTATCAGGCTATGATAGAAAAAACAGAGTCAGAGGATTAAGAAGATTTGTTCTTCCGGGAACCGAACAATCAAGATATAATGTCTAATACAGCATTCAGCTTTTTAATAACAAAGTCCACATCATCAGCATCGGCAATAACAGCCGGTTTGGTTATAATAGTGCACGCACCGGCTTTGTATGTCTGTAATCTCAGGAATATTCCCTGGTCAAGACATCCCTGATGAAACTTTTTAGCCATGTTTTCATTCACAATATTTATACCTGCCAGATGACGACATCCGGTTATACCTGTGATCTTCTTAGGGTGTTTTTGTTGTAAATCTTGCAGACACTCCATATAATATTCACCAGTTTTCTGGATATGAGATGAATTTTCTCTTATAGAATATAAAACAACCAATCCCGCAAGAGCCGCCATATCCGCGTTTCCGTTGGTGCTTATGGAACTGTATTGATCCTGGTTATCCAGATATTTCTTGCATATCATGTAAGCCAATGGCGAAAAACCCGACGTCAGGCCTTTTCCTACTGCTATTATATCCGCAACGCCTTTAAGCTCATTTGCCATAAATATATCAGGACTCCAGAAGCCAGTCTGAATTTCATCCAGCATCATTACTGCATCATGCTTTTCCGCCAATTCCTTTGCCCTGTATATATACTCAGGTTTCAGGTAAATCGCCCTGTTATTCATCAGAACTGGCTCCATAATCACTGCCGCTACTTTTTCTTTCCCGCCGTTCTGATACTTCTGGAATGTTTGATTCAGATGATCTATATCATTTGGCTTTACCGCTTCAACGATAACATTGGTAAACATCCACTGCCACATACCCCGAAGGTATTGCTGGAAGAAGTCAGTGCCGTGATAATTACCCTCTTGCATTATAAACACAGGTATATTATCTTTATGTAAATTCCGGAAGCGATAGAGTATGCTTTTTAGAGCTGCACCAGAGGCCACTGTGCCAGTATCAACGCTTGTTACCCGGTTAAGACGGTCTTTTGCATCAATTACCTGTTTAAGCTTATTTATATCAACTTCACCATCGTATTTATTCGCGCTTTTTATAAGCTCAAAAGCAAGTAGTTTTACTGCTTGACCCGGCGTGTTGTTATGGGTATCGTCTATAATACCATGTTCTCTAGCAGTAACAAGTATTCTATCCAAATTTCTGAAATGATAACCTAATGGAAGCTGATAGTGTCCACCTGTCCAATCCATTTGGAGCATTCTGGATTCTGTTATTTTAAATAAACCATATCCTGCCAGTATATCATCCTCAATTGGTTTTTGGTAGCTTTCAACAAAGCCCCTTTTATCAAGCTGGGGGAATTCAGGTATTTCCTTTATCTTTCTCCCTACCATTTTTCTCAGTTTTTCCTTCGGGGATTCTTTAAGGATTTGATATGCTTTGTCTAACGCTTCTGTATATTTATCTCCCAGCATATCATTCAGAAATAAAGAAAATGTTTTAAAAACACTGTCCGGCTTTACCATCATTTCTCCTTCTTTAATACATAGATATATAGCAACGAGAATTTAGCTCTTTTTATCATATAAGACAACACCATCCCTGATCATACTTTGAATTGTATCTTCCAGTTTCGTATAATTATTTTCCGAGTATACATGGGGTTCAAGACGGGGTATAGGGATAGTTTTTTTTACTATTTCAAAGGCATTTTTTATTTCTTGTCCCTTATAAATGACCATTAAATCTATATCGCTTGCCGCAGTATAATTATCCTTTGCATAAGATCCAAATAACACAATCAGAGATAAAGGAAGCTTTTTCTCAAGAAATTTAATATTGTCCTTAAGCTTCTGGATTATCTCTTTTCTGCTAAATTGAGGATAATAAAACTGAACAGAACCGGAAGATTTGCTCTGCATAATTTATAAGCCTCCTGGCTTCATCAATAGTAAATCTATCTCTGGGAGAACCTGATGGATGAGCATCGGGATAACGGGCAGATATATATGATTTATCAAGTTCTAATGCCCTGTTGATAAGATCATTTGAAACTTGATGAGACTTGGACAATTCTTTCAGCAAATCTGATACCGAATGTCCCCAGGCTACCACTCCCATTTTCTGAAAAACCGCCTTAACAGCTTTTTCTGCGGACTGTTGAGCGGAAAAACAGGCCCAGTTCTGGAAACCACCATCCGAGGCTTTTCTGGCGTGTTCTAAATCTCCTTCAGCTTCGTTTATCCAATCCTGACTTCGATCCATTTTGCATTCCAGATATGGCGCTTCCGGTTTTAGTGTGGTTATAATTGAAAATTTTCTCAGCTTGTCATTCCTGCTTCAAGCTTTTTCAAAAAGCTTGAAGCAGGAATGATAGCATGAAGAAGTTCCTTATCTTTACCACACTGAATCCGGAAGAACCCCAGATATCTATATATTATGCTCAGTACGATTAATTATTTCTTCCTGCATATCAGCCCATAGTGAGACAAAAGGCGCGCTGTAGCCTGCAACCCGAACCATTAGATCGGCGTATTTATCAGGTTCTTTTTTCGCATCCATCAGCATCTTCCGGTTATAGAAATTAAACTGCATCTGCTGACCACCGGACAGGAAGTGACTTTCAATTAGTGATGCCACTTTTTCTATACCGTCTTCAGTTTCAAGCAGTTTTGGATCGAGTTTGACATTTAATGATGTGGCTGTTGGCAGTAACCTGTGAGGCAATTTTGAGACTGAGTTTAGCATGGAAGTAACCCCCTGTCGGTCAAGTCCCTGTGCAGGGCCAACGCTATCGGCCAGGGGTGATCCGGCTTTCCTTCCGTCGGGTGTTGCGCCTGTAACCCTACCGAATTCTATGTGCATATTCTCCCCGCCAGCCAGGGTCCCAAGAATATATTCTCCACCCCGGAAAGGTTTCCGATTTTTCATTATTTTGTCAAAGGTTTCTATGATCTGACCGGTGAGATTATCAATTTCATCGCTATTATTGCCGAAGTGGGGAAGCTGATTCAGAATCTTCCTGCGAAGCTGTTCATGTCCTTCCCAGTTGGAAGACAGTATATCCTTCAGTTCTTCCAGAGTCAGGTTTTTATCCTCAAAAACCAGCTTACGGATTGCAAGCAGGGAATCAGCCAGATTTGTAACCCCGATTATATCCCAGTTGCAGAAATTATAACGGGCCCCACCCTGGGTATAGCCAAGGGCCTTTTCGATGCAATCCCTGGTAACCAGAGAGGCTTCCAGATAACCTCCGGTGTGCTGGGCAAAATGTCTGTCTCTGGATAATGATGCTTCGTGGGCAGCTTTGGCAAATATCTCCATTATTTCTGTAAGCCGTTCCCATAGTTTGTCATAGCTGTCAATATTTGATAAATCATCGCTGTTTTCAAAGTTCTTTTCAAGCCCAAGAGCAATGCTGATGGTCCGGGGCATATTGATAAAACCTTCTACTGATCCCATCTGGGACATACCTGTTACTATTACCTCATGACAACCGGAAAGGGAAAAATTACGGGCATCTTCGGTGCTGACACCTATGTTTACCAGAGCAGGAACGATCTGCTCATCGCTGCAAAAGTCCGGGTTGCCGGTTCTGGCTCGCATAACTCCAACGGCTTTTTTCAATATTTCCGGCGGCGTATTGCGATTCCAGCGAAATCCTACCTGCGGACGATGAATCTTTAGTTCTTCTGTAACCTCAAGGCATAAGGCTGTCACCTCGTTGGTGGCATCGCTTCCGTCGGGTTTCACGCCGCCCAGAGTTAGATGATTGTGGGCGCTGACTCCACCCTGGGGGCCAACAAGCTCGAAATATTTGATCCATAAGTTGCTTATCAGGTCTTTGGCGAAATCCCTCGTTAAAGTGCCTTTTTGTATATCATTTTTGTAAGTTGGGTAAAGGTATTGATCCACCCGGCCCGGGGCATCCGGCACAAAAAAGAATGAAAACCAGGCACATTGGCAGGCTTCCCAGAAATTTTCCGGCGGATTTGCCGGAACCCTTCGGCAGTTTCTGGAAATAGTTTCCAGTTCGGCCCTGCGTTGAGGGTCTGATTCTTTCTGAGATAGCTCAAGGGCATAATCTCCGTAGCGATTACTCAGGTCAATGTAACCTTCAGCAACAATTTTAAGGGCTTTCAGGAAATTCCTTTTTTCTTCGTAATCATTCTCATCTTCTTTAAGTCTTAAGATCCTGTCATCAATCTGTTGGCAGAGACCTTTAAAACCGATTTGAAATACTGTGTCGTAGTCCAATGTTTTGTGATTTCCTGCCCAGGATAATATACCTTCCTGAAAAAATCTTTCCAGATGATCATCAATGGGAATCATATTCTTACCTGTCCACTGCCTGCGTCCAAATATCCCCATTTTTATATTATCAGCTTTGTGTCTTGGTCGGTCACCTACTACCAGTTCGCCATCGTGGATCGCCAGCATCCTGTGGCGAAAGGCGTTGGCAATGGCTTTTGCTTCACGAATAACTGCAGGTTCTCCCTCTGTTTCTGCCATAGATTCCCTGCGGTGTTTTTCAGCATGAGGATAACCACCGGGAAGATGCGTCATGGCCCGTTCCCGCATCATGGAAATTCTTTCGTTCATAACTAACACCTCCAACAGGAAAATCAACAATTTATAGTTTTCAAGAGACTAACGGAGTAAGATTATTCTATCAGACATTTTCTAACTAATCAATAGGAAACTCCTCTTAGAACGCGCCAAGTATAAAATTTATGTCCATGAAAACTTTGGCTCTTTTGGTTTGAGTGGGGTAAAGATAAGAAACCTTTTTTATACTGTCATTCCTGCTTTCGCAGGAATGACAAGTTGAGAGGATTTTCAATTATAACCCAACTAAACCCGGAAGAACCAAACTTTATTTGTTACTCCGTTCTTCGCAATAACACAGGGATGTAAAATTTATGCTTGGTTAGAACGTTCCTGGTTGAGTATGTTATAAAAGCATGTTATAATGATGCAAAAGTAAAAAACAGAGATAAGGAAGAGCGACAGGCGTGGGTAAGATGCGACAGCTATTGGTGGAGTATGTTTGTAAATAAGGTAGAATATCAATGGGATGAAAGTTGAAATTCAGGAGGATATTTTTGAATAATAAAAATAAATCAGTGATACTTTGTGGGCCTTGGGACATGGGTATACAATACCGGGAGATGCCATCTGTCAAGGGTGATGATATATTGATAAAATCAACCCACACCTGTATATGCGCCACAGAAGTTAAATACTGGTATTATGGTATGCCAAATGTGCCGGATGGGACATGCGTTGTCCAGGGGCATGAGTTGGCGGGTATTGTAGCTGATATTGGTGAAGATGTAAAGGACAAGAGTCTTGCAGAGGCGAAAGTTGCCATTGATCCCAGTATATGGTGCGGTAAATGTGATATGTGTGTGTCTGGTTCTCCGAATCTCTGTCGTGAACTTAAGTTTATGAGCCTACCTCCGGTAGATGGTGGATATCAACAGTATTACACCGTTCCGGAACGCAATGTCCACCGTATACCCGATGATATGCCTTTAGAATGGGGAACAATAGCCGAACCGGTAAACGTGGGGATAAACGCTATGTCCAGCGCGGAAAAAATTATTGGTTCGTTGTCAGGCAAAATCATTGCCGTAATAGGTGCAGGGCCGCAAGGATTGCTTTTAATGCAGACAGCCCGGGCAATCAGCGATCCTGAAAAAGTATACGTTCTTGAACCGTTAAACTATCGTCTTGATCTGGCAAAGGAATTAGGAGCAGATGAAATCATAAACCCGGATACAGAATCTCCAATGGAAAAAATAATAGATTTGACCAATGGAAAGGGAGTTGATGTTACCTTTGAGGTCTCAGGTGATGAAAAAGCCTATCAACTATCGGCGGAACTGGTAAAGCCCGGTGGAACAGTGATTGTTGTAGGTATTCCCACTGTACAGGATCACATACCTATTAAAGCTATAACAGCCCGAAGAACCGGTCTTACTATAAGCTTTGTCAGAAGGTTTAACCCCCTGGATTTCCCCAAAGCTGTAGATATGATAGCATCAGGTAAGGTGGAAGTGGAAAAACTGATAACCCATAGATTCCCGCTTGATGAAATAACACCAGCTTTTGAGATGCTCCATGATTATTCTGATAATGTAATCAAAACTATAATATTACCTCATGATTAATATCATAAAATGTTTACCCGCTACGATAAGCTATTGATAGTTTTTTTACTGGCAGCAGGTTTGTTGTCGTTTGTTTTAATAAGGATTAAATCAACCCCAAGCAATACTGTGGTTGTTGAGGTAGACGGAAAAGAGGCTTCCCAATATAATTTGGAAACTGATGGTATCTTTTCCATTGAAGGCCCCAGAGGGAAAACAAGGATAGAGATAAAGAATAAACGTGTAAGGGTAATAGAATCACCATGCCCGAAAAAAATATGTATACAAAGCGGCTGGATTTATAAATCCTACCAGACTATAGTGTGTGTGCCTAACCGGGTAACTATTCATCTGGGCAGGACAAGGGAAGACAATGAGGTTGACGGAATAACAGAATGAAAGCTGTTGACTCTCGCAGGACTGTGCGAATTTCGTTATTGGTAGCACTGGCTACGGTTTTAAGCATTTTTGAAAGCCAGCTTCCTATTCCCCGTCCTCCCTGGTTAAGGCTTGGTCTGGCTAATATTATAACTTTAATTGCTCTGGAAATTTATGGCGTCAAATCAGCAGTTACTGTTGCCTGTGTCCGTTCTATTCTGGCCGGATTATTTGGCTCATTGCCTATGCTGATCTTCAGCTTTCCCGCTGCTTTAAGCAGTTCTCTGGCTATGGGGTTTGTATACACTATAACGGGTAAAAAGTTCAGCCTTGTGGGTGTCAGCATTATAGGTGCTGTTATACACAATACAACGCAGTTATTGACTGCACAAGTAATATTGAAACTTAGCCGTTCAAGTGTTATATTCTTATTTCCTGTATTGATTCTGGCGGCTTTAATTTCTGGTTTAATAACAGGTTTAATAGCCAGATATATGGTTAAACATTTTCCTGAAAGTTAAAATGTCCTGTTTTTACATAAACCTCACAAATTCATTTTTATCATTCACCAGAACAAGTTTGGGTTTTATGGGTTCACGGGTGATAGCAAATCCCATTATGATTACCCTGTCACCTTTGAATATTTTATGGGCTGCCGCACCGTTCATGCAGATAGTTCCATTTTCCCCTGGAATCACGTAGGTTTCCAGACGACTGCCATTGTTAAGGTCAACCACAAGGACTTTTTCCCATTCCCATAGATCGGCCTTATCCATCAAATCCCGGCATATTGTTATACTGCCTATATAGTCCAGATTTGCTTCTGTTACAGTGGCCCTATGGATTTTTGATTTCAGTAATATTCTATTCAATCTTTTATTTCCTGTGTTTTTTTTGTTATGTTTAAGGTATCTCTTTAAAATATTGGTTCTTCCGGGTTTAGTGTGGTTATAATTGAAAATTCTCTCAGCTTGTCATTCCTGC
>WJIO01000159.1 GCA_014730235.1 Candidatus Poribacteria bacterium | reverse complement strand
CTATTAATGAAGAGAGCAAATTTCCGATTCCTGATGAAATCTGGATTACGTCCATTATGACTTATTGGTGGGAATCTACTCGCGATATCATAAGTTTATGTAAGAAACATTTTCCAAAGACAAGAATTCGTATTGGGGGTATATATCCTACTGTTGCGCCAAATCATGCAGTCGGAAAGTTAGGACTAGAGAAACCCATTCTATTGAGGGGGGATGAGCTTGATTTATGTAACCCTGAACATATTGAAGCCGACTTGGTTGTCATCGGTGAAATTCCTGAAGCATCTGATTTAGATCTGGATCTGGACCTATATAGGAGCGGTGATTATAGGTTTCCAAATTACTCCATACTTACAACTACTCGCGGATGCCCGCATAATTGCTCATATTGTGCTAGCAATATAATCAACGACGGCAGAAAAATCAGAAAACGTAGCGTTGATTCAGTGATAAAGGAGATCAGAGCCAAATATGCTCAGGGTATTCATGAGTTTTGCTTCTATGAAGATAACATGCTTATGGGTAGAGACAATTTGATGGAAATACTAACCCTAATAGTCGAGGATAGTGGTCTAAGACACATAGAATTGCATGCACCTGAAGGAGTAGAGATACGTTTATTAACCCCTGAATTGCTAAAACTTATGAAAGCTGCCGGATTTAAGAAGATTTATTTGCCTTTGGAGACTATATACTCAGACTCGAATAAGCGTTGGAACCGGAATTTTTACAACACCAAGAATTTCGAGCGAGCTATTAGGATGTGTCGAGATGCAGGTTTTGGTGATAAACCACAGGAACTAAATGTTTTTGTTCTATTTGGCTTACCTGATGAGGACCTACAAAATGTATATGATACTGCAGTTTATGCATCCAGTCGAACTGACTCCATAATACCAATGCTTTTTGCTCCTGTTCCAGGTACTGAACTCTATAAGAAATTTGAAGGCTATTTTGAGGAGCAAGGTTTTGATTTCCAGCATCTAAATGGTAAGCTTATTCCTATGCTTGAATACAACAGAAGAGAGATGAGCCACAAATATGAATTGACTTACAAGGACTATTATGACGTTGAGAGTTTTATGATGCGGATAAATCAAAGGGTGAAAAGAAAACCTTTCAAATTTAATAGTGGGCGCGTGGGCAAAGTCTTTCGAGATGTCTATACGAGCTATATAAGCGTTTATGAGCATGTGGAGCTTTGAGACGATTGTATATATGACTTTCAATAAGAGATAATAGAACCAATCTAAACTATCTCAAAATACTACCTAATGAATTTCAAATCCAGCGAAGCTAGTTATTCATGTTAGACACAATTAGGATATGACCTTTCCGTATCCTCAGCAAACGAAAAAGGTGTTTGAGTGTCCTAATGATGTCCTAGAGTATCCTTAACTATTCTAAAAAGGTATGAAAAATAAGGTAAGATTCTGAAAACCAAAGGGACGGGAAACTCAGATATTACTTAACTTTTCAGCAAAATAATTAACTATGCTAAACTATCCTGAAAACTAAAACAATGGACTCAAAATCCATAGCGTGGCGACCCATGTCGGTCGATTCTGACCGTTGGCATAAATCCTAATGCCCATTATTACTGGATTTTACAGAAATACCAACCTTTCTTCCGTATGTCATTACTGTCAAATAAATTATAAATTTAAATTCTACCCGCATGATATATACGCTGTGTGGAAAATCATGAACAATGCAAAAATAAGATGATTAATACTTAAAAGTTGTGAATATTGCATAAAAACGTTCTGAAACATAGAAAACACAATGTTTTATGCTGCATGTTTTTTTGCCAAAGTTTTATAGAAATCTCTGAGATAGCTAACTCCTTTCTTTGAGTTAAGCTTCCGCTGAATAAACTGGAAATTATCAATGGCAGTTCGGTTCCGAAAATGGAGCAAGGGCTTCTTGATCCCCTGAGACTTGATGTTGCGTCGAAGCTGGAAATGTATCAAGAACAAATAAGCCATGCAGACAAAACGTATATGCCGAACAATTGCACGGAAAGGACGCACCTGATAATCTCCTAAACCCAGGTACTGTTTCAGTTCTTTGAAAAATATCTCAATTTCCCAGCGAAAGGAGTAATGTTTAGAGATAGACACTGCTGAAAGGTGGAGCATATTGGTTACCAGAGCTTTGACTCTCTTGAGTTCCTTGACTTTACCAGAGAAGACAACTACCAAGTTTCCACTCTTGGATACCGTCGCTTCTTCTCTGTGCATGAAGTATGTTTTCTTTCTCCCTTTGTGGGTGAAGCTGATTTCCTCAAAGTCATCCTTTTGGATCAACTGCTCTATTCTCTCAGAAATGTGAATATCATCGCGGCTTGTGATGACCCTGTTCTTGGCCAGGACACTGACATATCCGAAGCCTTTGTTGTTTACTTTATCAACCATCTTCTTACCAGAAAAGAAGCTGTCAAACAGAACCACTACTTTCACACCAGCAGGTGGAACAAAGTCATTGACAATCTGGACAGCCAGGTCCACTTGAGTGTAGAATTTCCGGTTGGTCTTTTGACAGAACTCTTTGCTCTTGTATGGTTTTACAGCTATGGGAATTCGGTGTCCTTTGTAGTATATGATGCCAAAGACAATACAATGACCCCATACATATTTGCCATTACCAAGACCGAATTTCTTGAGATTGTGGAGTTTCTTTCCACGTTTATTCTTGTATGTGCTATCTACTATGAGGTAGATGGTTTCACCAGGCTTAACCCTCAAATCCCATATCAACTCTTCGGCTGAGAGTTTCAGGAAGTAGTGGTCGGCAATGTTTTTTCGATCCAGCATCCTTGTGAATGATGACTTATGTTTCTTCTCATACAAGGCTGCAATATTGGTTGCGTTCTTCTTGTGGAAGCATATCATCAATCCCAGGATATACATTAGAACTAACAGCTTATTACGAACATCCAGTTTGTCATCCAGAAAATGAAAGAAGCTGAGAAAACATCGGGGAATAACATGGATAGGATTCATCTTCATCTCTCCAGGGAATACCGTTTCTTTTGTAGATATACTTCCTTGGTGTATAACAATATGAATCTCATTCAATTCCCGTCATGACCATAGAAACTTATGTCTCAATGTTCCGAAGCCATTTTTCGATATTTTGTGCAACTTGTGAGATTAATAGAAAAATAAGTCATTCTGGAAAACTTGCTTTTTTCAAGGTTTTGTATTCATCCAGTAATCCTGTTCTACATAAAACCAATATCCTTGTCCCATTTCCAGTGTTTCCAGATCATTAAAGAAACCAGGGCCGTTTTTGAAAAATTTTAACCATTTCCCTCCTTCGGTAATATAGGTGTAAATACAAGTTCCATCTGGCATAGGATCAGTAACACTTCCAATAGGCAATGGCTCTGGGGAACTGAATCCTATCAGATTCCATTCACCACCTTTCAATAGAACTGGTTCTGGATCTGATTCTGTTCCTTGAATTATCAGGTTTCCGGGTTGGTTCATTTCAATCCAGTAACCTCTGTTTTGCTCTATTTTATCCAGATTGCCAGTGCCATCAGGCATATAGACAGGGCAACCCGCGACCGGATCGTAGGTCCAGACAGAATCGTATTCTGTATCAATGCTGGAT
>WJIO01000158.1 GCA_014730235.1 Candidatus Poribacteria bacterium | reverse complement strand
GTGGATAAGAGGCTTAAAGAATACGGTCCAAATCGACTTCGTGAAGCCAAAAGCAAAAGTGTGTTGCTTATAATAATTGATCAATTCAAAAGCCTTATGGTTTTGCTTCTGGCAGCCGCTTCCTGCCTTTCTTTTATCTTTGGGGATTGGGTTGAGGGAATAGCAATACTGGCGGTTATAATAATTAATGCCGGGATAGGCTTCTTCATGGAGATAAAAGCAGTGCGTTCTATGGAGGCCCTCCAGAAATTGGGAAGTGTAAATTCAAAGGTTCTCAGGAATAGCGAGGTACAGGAAATTTCCGCAGAGGAAATCGTACCCGGAGATATTTTGGTGTTAGAAGGTGGTGACATAGTTACCGCAGATCTTCGTCTGTTTGAAGCTTCCAAACTCCAAGCCGATGAGTCCTCCTTAACTGGTGAATCTGTCCCTGTCAGCAAGGATGTTGAAGCCCTTGAAGGGGAAGTTCCACTGGCGGAAAGAAAAAACATGCTCTACAAGGGAACTGCCATAACCCGAGGTTCAGGCAAAGGCATTGCTGTAACAACCGGTATGGAAACAGAACTGGGCGAAATTTCCTCCCTGGTGGAAGAAGCGGAAGAAGAACGGACTCCTCTGGAAAAACGTCTTGATAAACTAAGCCACAGGCTTATATGGATAACTCTGGGCATCGCTGTGGTTATAGCAGTAGCAGGTATTCTTTCCGGCAAAGAGATGTTCCTGATGATCGAAACAGCTATTGCTCTGGCGGTAGCAGCAATACCGGAAGGACTGCCTATAGTCGCAACCATTGCTCTGGCAAGAGGTATGTGGCGTATGTCCAAACGCAACGCACTAATAAGACGTCTTTCTGCTGTAGAAACTCTGGGTGCTACTAATGTTATTTTTACCGACAAAACCGGTACTCTTACAGAAAATCGTCTGACAGTTACCCAGATAAAACTTGATTCAGGCCAGATAAACGTTAGCGGAGAGGGACTGGAAACCTCAGGGGATTTCAACCTGAATGGAAATTCCATTAACCTCGAAGATAATCAAATCCTGAAGGAACTGCTGGAGACCGGGGTTCTGTGCAACAACGCATCTCTAAAAGAAGAGGGCGAAAAACCTGTTGGTGAACCTCTGGAAGTGGCTTTGCTGATAGCCGGGGCCAAAGGTGGTATATACCATGACGACCTGATAGAGGAATTACCGGAAGAGAACGAAGTCGCATTTGATTCCGATGTCAAAATGATGGCAACCTTCCATAAAAATAACGGAAAATTCCGGGTCGCGGTAAAAGGTGCGCCTGAATCGATATTAGAAGCGTGTTCGTCAATTCGGACAGAGGATGGCAAAACCGAAATTCAGGATCAGGACCGGGAACAGTGGGTAAATAAAAATAACGAAATGGCCGAAGATGGTCTCAGGATTATCGCTCTTGCGGCAAAAGAAACTGATTCCGTTGAAGATGAACCCTATGAGAATCTTACATTCTTGGGTTTAGCTGGAATGTTAGATCCCCCTCGGAAGGACGTACAAAGTGCTATTGAACAGTGTCATAGCGCTGGTATAAGGGCTGTCATGGTAACAGGTGATCATCCTGCCACTGCCCGGAATGTTGGTCGTGCTGTAGGTTTAATTAAAGAAGATGATGACGAGGCAATTCATGGAAGTGATATTAAAGAGCAGGAGGAGCTTTCTGAGGACGAAAAATCCAAGCTGTTGAAATCATCCATCTTTGCAAGGGTAAGTCCGAAACAAAAGCTGGATTTAATCAATGCCCATCAGGAAAATAATTCTGTTGTAGCCATGACCGGCGATGGTGTAAATGATGCACCTGCCCTTAAAAAAGCTGATATAGGAGTTGCCATGGGACAAAGGGGAACTCAGGTAGCACAGGAAGCCGCTGATATGGTTCTCACCGACGATGCTTTTTCTACAATTGTGTCCGCTGTTGAACAAGGAAGGATTATCTTCAACAACATTCGGAAATTTGTTCTTTACCTGTTGTCATGCAACGTCAGCGAAATTATGGCCGTATCTATCGCATCTCTCATAAACGCACCCCTGCCTATTCTACCGTTGCAGATACTTTTCCTGAACCTTGTTACTGATGTATTTCCCGCCCTGGCTTTGGGAGTGGGTAAAGGTGACAAAAATATAATGAGCCAAAAACCCAGGGATCCTAAAGAATCTATATTAACCCGCAATCACTGGATAGCCATAGCTGGCTACGGGTTTTTGATAACCATATCGGTTCTGGTTTCATTATTCGTTTCCCTTAACTGGTTAAACATGGGAAAAGAGCAAGCCGTTACCATATCCTTTCTTACCCTGGCCTTCGCTCAATTGTGGCATGTCTTTAACATGCGTGATACAACCTCAGGATTTTTCCGAAACGATATTACCCAAAACCCCTTCATATGGGGAGCATTAGCTCTATGCTGTTTACTACTCCTTGCCGCTGTTTATATACCTGGTTTTGCGCAAATACTTAAAGTAGTAGACCCGGGAATCAAAGGTTGGCTTCTGTTGTTGTCAATGAGCTTTTTGCCATGGATGTTAGGTCAGCTTTCAAAACCTCTTCTCGCTCACTGGCAAAAATAATATGGTTCCTCAGGGGTAAGTGTAATAAAAACGAAAAACTTTTATAAGCATGTCATTCCTGCGAAATTCTGATTCCTTTTTGCCCCCAGCTTTTTCAAACAGCTAGAAATCAGGGATCCAGACCACGTAAAGACTGGATCCCTGATTTCGCAGGAATGGCAACAAATTGATGCTTATTTTCTAACAATTATAATCGAAAAAGGCAAATAATGAATAAACGAAATGAATTTTTCACAGAATTTGAATATATTCCTATATTAGGAGGTTATCAGGAAGGTATTACAAGAAGGGATCCCAGCCCTGTAATTAAAGTAGACAACCTCTATTATTGCTGGTACTCCAGGTCAACTCATAATTCATCGGGGTATTATGCGGAAATATGGTATGCTGTTTCCTCCGATGGTTTCAAGTGGAAAGAAATGGGTAAAGCTGTGGGAAAGGGATCTAACAGTAATTGGGACGAAAATGGGGTTTTTACCCCAAGTGTTTTAATCGCAGAAGATCGCTATTATATCTTCTATACAGCAGTTCCAAAACCCTTTACCCAGGAGCACCCACCTACACAGACAGCAATAGGCATAGCAACGGCTGAATCACCTCATGGACCCTGGACAAAATTTGTGAATAATCCTGTTTTAAATACTGGTAAACCTGATGAATGGGATAGCTGTCGGGTTGACGATTCTTGCTTGATTGTAAGAAATGGAAAATACTGGTTATACTATAAAGGTCGTCAGATGGGACTCAGTCCTGCGGAAACTAAAATGGGTCTGGCTATATCTGAATTCCCTCAGGGGCCTTACAGAAAACACCCTCAAAACCCTATACTCAAAAGCGGACATGAAGTTTGCGTATGGCCTCATGGCGAAGGTGTCGCGGCAATAATCGCACCAACGGGACCCGAAGGCAGCACAATACAATACAGTCCGGATGGTATAAATTTTTCAGTAAAAGCAAAAATCAAACCACCCAGCGCGCCAGGACCTTATCGAACCGATGAATACAAAGACGTTGAATACGGTAAAGGTATTACCTGGGGAATATGTCAAAATATACATGAAAAAACTCATTGGCCCTTTCTAATGAGGTTCGACTGCCATTTAAAAGCCGAAAAACAACGCTATTGTTGATATTTTAGCTAATTTGAATTTGACAACGTCCCGGTTCTATGATATAATCGAACTATATAACATATATATTTAGGGTTAAGCACCTATTTTTATGGCCTTTGGCTAGTTATTTCACCTTCATGAAGGGCGGTTAGTAAACATATTTAAGCGAAATTCTGAAAAGTGTAAATTTATATCCGTTTTCAGTGTATTCAAACCCCATAATCCCACCTTAAGGAAGGGATGGGGGAGATTTTCAATTCAATAGAGATAGCCAAAAACTTTTTCTACTTTAGGTAAAACCAAAAATAAAGTTTTAAGAAAGTTTACTTTACCTGAAGATTTTTTAAACCAACTTAATAATCAAATAATGGTGAAGCTTTAGAATAAAAAATGAGGCTTTACCTTCAGAAGGGAGAAGGGCGAATGACGAAAGCAGATTTAGCATCCGCAGTTGCAGACCAAATGGATATAACCAAGAAACAGGCGGAAGAATCGGTTAATGCTATTATAGCCTCTATTAGAGACGCGCTGGCCGAAGGTGATGATGTTAGACTGGTTGGGTTTGGCACCTTTTCGGTAAAACAAAGAAAAGCCAGGACAGGACGTAATCCCAGGACTGGTGAAGAACTAAAAATACCAGCCAAAAAAGTTCCCGTATTTTCTGCCGGTAAAGGTTTGAAAGAAGCTGTTATGTAATTTATTAATAATAATCCATATAAAACATTTATGGGCGGTGAATTATTAAATTCACCGCCCATAAATGTTTTATATGGATTTGCCAGAATCAAGCACTATGAGAGATTTCACTCCTATTCCCAAAGCCTGTAAACTCACCGGGCAGGATCCCCTATATCCTCCCGTTAATCTGCTATGCTTATTTTCCTTCTTTCGATTATAATTGACATATTACCGCAACACCTTTCTCAGAAAAAATATCATCTGTTTGTCATTCCTGCGAAAGCAAGAATGACAGGCTGAGAGAATTTTCAAATTATTACCACACTAAACCCGGAAGAACCAAAAATTATAGGCTTTTCAGGATTAAGTATTAATAATCACAGAGGAGAGAAATGACACAAATCAAATCATCAGACAATAGATTTAATAACATTTCCATGCGTGAAAAGTGGATCCATTTTTTAAATGGCGAGGATGTTGGATCAATGGTTAGTCCTCTATGTGACGATTGGAGTCTGGATATTCCATATTACTGGCCTTATGATGAGCCAGATCCCTTTCCTCCGGGTTCCAGGCACCACCGGATTAGCCAGCAGATGGCCATGGCAGGTATATGCGACTGGGACCCTACTTTTCTTGATGCTGTTCCTTTCCAGCTTAGAAATACTGATATTATACCTAAAACAAAAAGAGAAAAAATTGATGGGAAAACCCGAGCGGAATCAAGAATTCAAACTCCCTACGGTGATCTGATTTCCATCACAGAACACTCAATCAGTCAGCATACGGTCAAACCCTGGCTGGATAGCAAAGAGGATTATAAAAAAGCTATCTGGCTAACGCGTCAGCAAATGGACTATGATGAAGATATATCTATAGAGGATGGTAAAATAATCCGGAAAGGCATGGGTGATCGAGGAGTATTGGGAACATGGTTTGGGCCACCTATTGTGAATTTCCAGAACAGGGAAGAAATTTTCTATCACATGTTTGACTGGCCAGAATTATTCCAGGAACTTCATGAAGTAACAACCGAATTAGCTTTCAAAAAACTTGAAACACTCAGCAAGGTCGGTTTTGATTATCTGTTTTATTGTGTTTCTGGAACAGAGTGGATATCACCGGACTTTTTCCGCAAGTATATTATGGACAACACCCGAAAAACAATTAAGTTCTGGAAGGATCAAGGGGGATTTACCCTTTGGCATTCATGCGGCCATATGAAGATATTTATCAATGAGGGGTTTTATAATGAATTAAAACCAGAAATATTAGAAACTCTTTCTATTCCCCCTGTCGGTGATCTGCCGAGTCTTGAATGGGCAAGAAAAAAACTGTCACCGGACATAATAACCAAAGGCAATATACCTCTGAATATTTTACTTCAGGGAACAGAGGAAGAGGTAAGGACTGAAGTTAGAAAGGTCAAGGAAGAAACAAAAGGTTATAGACACATAATAGGTCTAAGCGATGATCTCCTTCATAATACACCCATGAATAATTGTCTGGCTTTTGTTGATGAAGCAAGATAAATTTATAGACAAAATGCTATAGAGTTTATTTGTATATGTTGATAGCGATCCTTACAGCTATGGCTTCGGCAATTTTAGTTGCAGAATCTGAAAAGGAAGATCCAAGCATAAAATTTATCCGTGAAAACTTTGGCTCTTCCGGGTTGAGTATGGTAATAATTTGAAAATTTTCTCAGCCTGTCATTCCTGCGAAAGCAGGAATGACAGCATATAGAAGTTTCTTATCTTTAACACACTTAACCAGGAAGAACCAAACTTTATCGCAATAACACACGGAAATAAATTTTATGCTTGGAAGAAAGATTTTTTCCTTGCCTTATTTAACAGTATTTGATATTCTATTTATTTGGTATGTTTGTTTTGAAAATCAATAAACATTTGTAGTATCATTGTTTTAATAATTTATTAAAAGGAGATTCAAAATGAAAGTCAAAGTAGACCGCGATGTCTGCACAGGATGCGAACTGTGTGTTGATGCCTGCCCTGAAGTATTTGAAATGGTTGATGACCTTTCAGAAGCCAAAGTGGATGAAGTTCCTGAAGATCAGGAAGAATGCGTCAGAGAAGCAGCCGAAGATTGTCCAGTTGAAGCCATTATCGTAGAAGAATAAATTTCAGCGATAAAAGCTTTTAAATTATCTGAAAAGGGGAGAGTAAATATTTTCTCTCCCCTTTTCATTTGATATAGGCAATTGCATATGTTAAAATATAAAACATGAAAAATATATTTTTGGGAGAGAAGAAAGTTGGACATTCCCGGTTCAGTGTGTTAAAGATAAGAAACTTCTTTATGCTGTCATTCTAGCAAAACGAAGAATCTCGCCTTTCATTTTTTAACATTACATAGAGGGGATAAAATATGAAAGATAAATTAAAAATTGGAGTTATAGGAGCAGGATCATTTGCATCACGTAGGCACATTCCTACAGTTGTAAAATCTTCTGATGCAGAACTTGCCGCCTTATGTCGTAGAGATAAAGAGAAACTAAAGATAATGGCGGATCATTTTAACTGTAAGAATACTTTTACAGATTATCGGAAAATGCTGGATAAAATGGAGATGGATGCAGTATTGGTCACTACCCCCCATGCACTTCATTATGAACACGCCAAAGCTGCTCTGGAAAAAGGCCTGCATGTTATGATCGAAAAACCTATGGCCGTATCATCCAGAGAAGCTCAGGAACTTGCCGATATATCCAGAGCTAAAAATTTGGCGGTTGTTGTGGCACTTAATCCACCTTTCTGGTCTCATACTACTTATGCAAAGAATATTATTGAATCAGGTGTTATAGGTGAAATTGAAGCTGTCAATATAAGTTATATATGCAATGCCCAGCATGTATTTGGTCAGATACCCATGCCTGAATCGGTGCCCGGTGTTACGCCGCCAACACTGTTCAGGGCTGATACTGAATTGGGTGGAGGGGGTTACCTGGTAGACTCAGGTTCCCATTTGATATCTGAACTGCTCTGGGTTACAGGTCTAAATGCTGTTGAAGTCTGTGCTGTAATGGATAATCCTGAATTGGATATGCGGGCCAGTGTAAACATGAATCTTGATAACCGGGCCATATGCAGTATTTCCTGTATAGGCGACAGCGGGGTAAGCAGAAGACTGCACAATATATACTTTGGTTCAGAAGCCACCATGTATGTTGAGGGAATGCCTTTTAAAGTTACGATCTGCAAACCTGATGAAAAGCCTTTCGTTGCATCGGATGATAATATGCCCCAGGTTCCCCAACCAGTGGATAATTTAATTAACGTTATTCTTGGCAGATCTAAAAATCTTTGTTCTGCCGATGACGGTCTGGCAGTGGTAAAAGTCATGGAAGCCGCATATAATTCAGCAAAAACCTCGGAGAAAATTTTCCTTTAATGTTGAAGACTAAAATTTACATCTTTTCGGTAATTATATTTACAATATTAATCTTTGGGTGTACAGACGACTCAGAGGAAAATATAGTATTACCTTCGTTAAAGCCCTATGATCTTAAAATAATAAAGGGATGGCTTAGTTTTCAGGATCAGGCTTATGAAGATGCTGTTATGTTTTTCCATGAAGCAAAAGAAATAGATCCATTGAATTCTACATCCCACATAGGCCTGGGATGGGGTTATGCTATGACAGGGCAAATGGAAAAATCCATATCCAGCTTTCAATCCGCTATTGAAAGGGACAGTGGTTCTACAGCTTCTTACTCAGGCAAGGCCTTTGTTTACCTGGCCCAGAGAAACTATAAAAAAGCCATAAGCAACGGATACCAGGCTGTTTTACTGGGCGGTGAAAACTACTCATTTCAACATTTACCCCAGGTAAATTATAGAAACCTACGTCTGCTTATGGCCGAAAGCTATTATGCCCTGGGACAATATGATAAAGCACAAAACCAAATTGATATTATAGATCCTGAAAACGATCTTGATCCGAATAAATCCGATTATGTAGAGAAGATGATACTGAAAATCGAAAACCTTGGGTTAAATGACCCTATACTTACACAATTAACAGGTTAAATATTTTTATGAGGGAAATATATGGCATCTAAAATCAACGTGGCGGTTTTAATGGGTGGAAGAACGGCAGAACATGAAGTGTCCATTAAAACCGGAAATATTATTGTCAAGGCTCTGGATAAAAATAAATATAACGTCAAACCGGTAATTATTACAAAACAGGGAAAATGGTTATTACCCGATGGATATATAAAAGCCCTGGAAAAAGATGATAAGACTTATGATATTCCTGACACTCAAGCTTCAGAAATCGCTCCTGTAAATACAGGTATGGCTCTGGATAAGGCTGTGGATGAAAAAGTGGACGTGGTCTTTATAGCCATGCACGGTCCCCTGGGTGAAGACGGCACCGTCCAGGGCTTGCTGGAACTGGCAGATATACCTTATACCGGATCAGGCGTTCTAGCCAGCAGTCTTGCCATGAATAAGTTTATGTCGCGAAAGATGTTTGAATACGAAGGATTACTGGTTCCAAAGGGCGCGGTTTTTAACGTGTGGCAGTGGGAAAAAGATTCTAATAAGGTTATATCTCAGGTTGAAAATAACATTGGTTTTCCCTGTGTGTTGAAACCGGAAGAGCTGGGATCAAGTGTCGGTATCAGCATAGCAAGGGATTCTGAAAGCTTTAAAAAAGATTTCCAAAAAGCTCTAAGATACAGCAATGAAGTGCTTATTGAGGAATTCGTCAAAGGACTGGAAGTTACATGTGCTGTACTAGGTGATACAGGCGGAAAAGAACCCATACCCCTTGTACCCACCCAGATAGTACCTGTAACCAGCGATTTTTTTGACTACAAAGCCAAATATACCCCGGGCGCAACAGAGGAAATTACCCCACCCATAGACGTAGATCAGAATATGATAAAGCGAATACAGGAAACAGCCGTAAAAGCTCATAAGGTGCTTGGTTGTGGTGGCATGTCCCGGACTGATATGATCATAAGAGATAACAAGCTGTATGTGCTGGAATTAAATACAATTCCCGGCATGACTGAATTAAGTCTTTATCCCCAGGCGGCGAAAGCTGCCGGTATAGAGTTTTCTGATCTATTAAGCAGGCTTATAGAAATGGCCGTAGAAACTCATAAAAATAAGAAACGTTGTGTTGATTTTTAGATTTGCTAAAAACGGAGGTGCTTTATGCTTCGTATATGGACTCAGGACTGCATGTCTCGAATATTTCCTCACCAGAAACCACCGGAAGAATCTTCAAATGAATTTAGCTTGCAGGCAGCAGGAAACGAAATAGCCTGCTTTCAGATAGGTATTACCGGCCCACCTGATGACTTGAACGACATTAACATAGAAGCATCAGCTTTATCCGATTCATCGAGAAATGAAATCAGCAAAGACAAAGTGGAAGTTATGTATGCCGAATACGTGCCGGTTCACTGGCATTCCGCCGGAAATTCTCCAGATGATCTGGAGGGTAAAGCTCCCGGATTTTATCCCGATCCTCTTGTGCATTCCCTATGGCGGGATGTGGGAAGGGTGCAGTTCCCGGAAGTTATCAGCGCATGGGTGAAAATTCGCGTTGATGATGATACTCCCGCAGGCAGCTACAGTGGAAAGCTAAAGATCAATTGTAAAGCAGGTAATAATGAAGTAAAGATCAACTTAAAGATATTACCCTTTTCCCTCCCTGAAAAATCTCATTTCCTTATGACAAACTGGTTCATCCTGAGCCTCATTATGAAATTTCACAAGCTGGAACCCCTTTCAGACAAATTCTGGAAGGTTCTGGAAATATACGCTCGGAATCTCTCAGACCATCGTCAGAATGTTATCTTAACGCCTTTATTCCGCATAAGCACTACCCACGAGCTTTTGGATGGAAAACTTAAGGGTCAGTTGATTGACATAGTTGAAACCGAAGCGGGTAAATATGAATTCGGTTTCCAGCACTTTGACCAATGGATAGACCTGTTTATAAAGTATAACTTCCAGGCCATCGAAGGTTCTCATCTGGCTGGCGGATCAACCAACGCCGCCGGAATTATATTTAGAAGGCCGGGAGAAGACCATGCTGACAATCGGAGCTTTGCTTCAACTATGGATCCAGAATACCGGAATTTTTTGGAGCAATTCCTGAAAGCCCTGCGATCACATCTGGCTGAAAAGCAACTGCTGGATAAATTCTATCTGCACTTATCCGACGAACCTCACGGCGATCAGTTTGAAGCCTACACAAGTCTGGCAAAATTCGTTAAAGGCATTACACCTGAAATCCATCTGATTGACGCCATGGGTGATGGCAAATATGCGCCTTATATTGACCATCCAGTGCCTTTGGAAAGCGTATATGAAAATTTCGTGGAGACCAGCGGCATACCTCAGGAGCAGATATGGTTTTATTACTGCTGTGGTCCTACTGGCCCCTGGCCCAACCGCTTTATTGATTATCCCCTTATCCGGGTTCGCATCTTCACATGGCTGGCCTTTAAACATGGTACACCAGGATTTCTGCACTGGGGTTTAAACCATTGGGGATGGCACAGGCCTATACACATCCAACACAATTATAACCCCTACGATAATACCACAGGAGGTTCGCTTCAGGCTGGTGATAGCTATCTCCTGTATCCACCTCCTATGCCCGATGAATCCCATGAACCCCTGGATTCCATACGCTGGGAGATCATCCGAAAAGCTATGGAAGATTATGAATATCTTTATATGCTGAAAGAACTTGCTCAGGAAGGTAACAAGGAAGCCGGTAAACTCATGGATGAAATGAACGAAAAAATCGTTCCCAGCTTTACCGAACATACCAGAGATGCAGCTTATCTGGATGATTTCATCAAAAGAGCGGCAGATGTTATCGCCAGGAGTAATTTTCAATAATGATACTTAAGTTTTCTCCGTGTTGTGAAATCCCTCTTAATACCAATGGCACTTACTTTAGGGAATTTATTCTTCCCATTGTAATCTTTAAATAGATATAATTTAGTTGTCATTCCTGCGAAAGCAGGAATGACAGGAAGAATTAGGTTTTTCTTTTATAATTTGTGATCTTTTCCTCATTACCACACTAAACCCGGAAGAACCACATTTATTAAACTTGCTTAACGCCAAACTTCAAATATGAGGTGAAAAATAAAAATGAAATCGAGAATTATTTCTATTTTAATGATCTTAATTTGTTTTGCTATTCCTGCATTTTCAGCTATTAACCCTGATGAAATTGTATTAATATGGACTTTTGATGAAGGTGAAGGCCAGGAGGTATTTGATCTTTCAGGCAAGGAACATACCGGAGAAATTATGGGCAACGCCGGTTGGACTGATGATGGAAAATTTGGCAAAGCCATTGAATTCAGCGGAGGACATGTATTAACATCCCATGCCGAGGATATGAACCTTGAGACATTCTCCTTTACCGCATGGATTAAAGTTCCCGATGTTTTGAATCCATATCAAATGGTCATGGGAAAAGAATCGTGGCCAAGCAGAAATTATTCCATGTGGCTTCTACCTGATAAAGTAAATGTAGGAATAACAGAACCAGATGATAAACAGCTTCAAAGCGCTGATGTTGTAGTTGATGGTGAATGGCATCATGTAGGCGGGGCTTATGACAAGGAAAATCTGACAGTCTATGTAGATGGCAAAATAAGCACTCAGGTAGGCCCCCTTAACAGTGATCCCCTTCTTTGTGAAACCGGATTCATGGTAGGGGCGCAACCACCGGCAGGTGGAGGCCCTCTCCATGGTATAATAGATGAAGTCAGCGTTTTCAACGTTGGTATGGATGTAGACGATATTGAAAGCATTATGGAAAACGGTCTGACTCAGTTTGCTTTTGCTGTGAGTTCCGATGGTAAACTGTCAGTTACATGGGGTAGTTTGAAAGATATAAAATAAAGGGTATATGAATGTTGAAAAATTAATCAGGTAACCATAACTATACTTTCGCACTTTTTATATATCAAAACGGTAAATACAAATTTTATAAGGGTTCTCGGCTTATAGTGACACGGTATACCGTGTCACTACAAGCGCATAAATACTATGTCTTTTAAAAAGTGCGAAAGTATAGTATGAATAAATTTAAAATTAAGTCCTGTCATTCCTGCGGAACTCTTATTCCTTTTTGCTCAAGCTTTTTCAAAAAGCTTGAAGCAGGAATGACATAGAACTATATTCTTTGAGCATTTTTCATCTGTTTCTTCATGCTGAATTCTTATAAACATTGGTTTTAGAGATTTTTTAGAATTCTCAGATAATGTGTTTTCTGGTTTACTGCATTCATAAGAACGACGAATTCTATAGTCAAAAATAGAAAATCAGTGAATACTACTTAAATGTTCCTTTTCATAATATTTTTATCTGATTCCCGGAAATGCAACACACCGAATTCCTGTTCTATTAGATAAAGCTATAAGCGATTCTAAAAGTTCCCTTTTCCCAAAGGGGATTTAGGGGGATTGGTAGAAAATCCATATCTCATATTATCAAAAACCTAGCCCGCGCAGCTTTTCCAAATAGGGTATTTTCAGCAAGACCGAAAAACATATAAAAAAAGTTGTTGAACTTGCCTAAGAAATTTGGTTAAATACCTACGAAAGGAGCCAACTATGGAACGGGAAAAACTTGATAATAAAGATAATACCGAATCTGATAACGACGAAAAATCCCGTGCATTCAAAATATTAGAACAGAGAATGGAAAAGCATCGCCGAAAGGCTTCAACAACTAAGCTGATAACTTATATTGTGGCCTTGATAATGGTTATTATACTTATGTTATGGTTAAGAAGTAAGGGTATGTGATTCCAATAACGGATATCGCTTTTAAATTCTACAGGAAGGATATAATAAATATGTGGAAGTCTATACGAAAATGCAGTTTAATCGTATTATTAATAACACTGGTAGCTGTTTTCAGCACTCAGGGTTCAGAACCCGTTAAAAAGGTTCTTGATAACGGCCTAACTATTATTGTAAAGGAAAATCATGCAGCTCCGGTAGTGAGTTTGAGAGTTTATGTAAAAGCTGGTAGTATGTATGAAGGAAAATATATGGGACGTGGTATAACCCATAATCTGGAACATTTGATGTTCAGCGGCACTGAAACCAGGACAAGGGAACAAATAGACCAGATAATGGAGGATATCGGCAACATATCAAACGCATATACTACCAAAGATCACACTTCCTATTACATTACAACAGCCAGCTTATTCTTCGATACAGCCCTGGACCTTTTGAGCGATTATATTCAAAATCCTACTTTCCCCGAAGAAGAGGTAGAAGCAGAACGAGGAGTTATACTTAATGAAATTAATATAGGTAAAGATAATCCTTCAAGACAATTATATAACCTTTTTGCCAGAACAATGTTTAGGGAACATCCAGCTAAGCATCCTGTAATAGGCTATAAAGAGCTTTTTGTAAAAACCACTCGCGAGGATATTCTGGATTATTACAGCCAAATGTATGTTCCCAATAACATGATTTTTGTAGTTGTAGGGGATGTAGACTCTCAGGTTGCTATGGGTAAAATCGAAAGGACTTTCCAGGATTTACAGCGAGGTCCAACTCCTGATTTCCGACTGCCGGATGAACCCCAGCAGGTGGCCAGACGCTATGCCGAAAAAGAGATGGATGTCCAGATGGTTTATATGATGATGGGCTTCCGCACTGTTGATATAGCACACAAAGACCTTTATCCCCTGGATGTCCTGGCCTTTATCATGGGTACTGGAAGAAGCTCAAGGCTTTACAAAACAATCAAAGATGAAAAGCAACTGGTTTATACTATAAGTTCGTGGTCTTATACTCCCGAATATGAAGACGGTGGATATTTTGGTATAAACGCTGTACTTGATCCAGACAATATTGAGGAAACGGAAAAAGCCGTAATTGACGAGTTATACAGGCTAAAGACAGAATATGTTACCTATGAAGAAATAGAAAAAGCCAAGTCGTTAAAAGAAAGCGAACATATATTCTCCCAGCAAACTGTAGAAGATCAGGCTGAGAATATTGGGTTGGATTACTTGACTACAGGAGATATGAATTTCAGCCAGCGGTATCTGGAAGGAATCAAAAGTGTTACAAAAGAGGACATCAAGAGGGTGGTTAATGAATATTTCTATGATGATAATCTCATTGTAGCCGTAGTCAAGCCTAAATCCCCGGTATCCGAAGAAGTCACAGAAGAAAAACCTTCTGAAAAGCTAAAAAGTAAAGTAAATAAAACTGTATTGGATAATGGGATAAAACTACTGGTAAAAGAAAATGATGTTGTTCCTCTCGTAACCATGTATGCTATGTTCCTGGGGGGCGTCAGATTTGAGGATGAAGATAAAACCGGAGTCTCAAATTTCATGTCGGATATGCTCCTCAAAGGCACTGAATCCCGCACAGCACAGCAGCTTAACGAAGAGATCGAATCTATGGGAGGACTTATAGATAATTTCAGCGGCAACAACAGCTTTGGGGTATCCGTCAGTGTCCTGAAACAGGATATGGAAAAAGGCCTGGAAATCCTCGCCGATGTCTTAATGAATCCGACTTTCACCCAGGAGGAAATGGAAAAGAAGCGAAAAGAAATACTGGCCGCCATAAAACAACAGGAAGACAGCCCTTTCAGTCTCGCTGCAAAGCTTTTTAAGCAAACATTATTTCAGAAACACCCTTACCGATTCCAGACCACAGGTACAGAAGAAACAATTAGCAATATAAGTCGCGAGGATCTGGTTGAATTCCATGATAAATATTGCGTTCCTAATAATATGGTGCTGGCTATCTTTGGTGATATAGACAGGGATGAGGTAGTAAACGAGGTTAATAAAGTCTTTGCCGATTTCCGGAAGTCAGAGTTCCAGACCCCTGTAATACCTGAGGAACCGCCGCTTACAGAAATAAGAAAAGAGGAAATAGAAAAAGACATCCAGCAGGTGGTCATACAGATGGGCTTTCCCGGCATGAAAGTGGACAGCCAGGATATATATGCCATACAGGTTCTGGACGCTGTGCTTTCAGGAATCAGTTACCCCGGTGGTCGTCTACATGATCGCCTACGCTCAAACCAGATCGTCTACGTGGTTCACGCTTATAATCAGCCAGGCCTTGATCCGGGGTTATTCGCTATATATGCAGGCACCACATCTGATAGAATGGAAGATGCCATGAATATTATCATAGAAGAGATAAAGAACGTCCAGAGCGGTGCTATAACTGACGAAGAAATAGAGCGGGGCAAGCGTATGTGCATAGCTGTAAAACAGATCGGTCTGCAAACCAACTCGGATCAGGCCTTTACCATGGGACTGGATGAACTTTACAACCTGGGATATGATAATATAAATAGCTATGAAAATCAGATTAATTCTGTAACTAAAGAAGACCTAGAAAGAGTTGCTAAAAAATATCTCGACTTAAACAGATACGCCATAGCAGTTGTAAAACCCATCCAGAAAGCACAGGGGGAATAATTTTTATATGGTCTCTCAAAACTACTTTTTCAAAGTCAAAACTCCCCGGGAAGTTCAGAACATTCTGAAAAACACCGCAGAACCCCTGGAAAGCGAAAGCCTTGAGCTTTCAGAAAAGCTTTTAGGTCGTACTCTGTATGACGATCTGGTCTCACCTGTAGACCTGCCGGGATTTGATCGGGCTATAATGGACGGTTTTGCAGTTCAAGCCCGGGATACCTTTGGAGCATCACCCAGCGCGCCGGCCTATTTACAGGTTGCAGGAGAAGTAAAAATGGGCGAAAAAGCTTCTGTACAGGTAATACCCGGTCAGGCGGTTAAAGTTTCCACAGGCAGTATGATGCCAGAAGGTGCAAACGCTGTGGTCATGGTGGAATATACCGACTATCTGGACGATAAAACCATCGAAGTCACCAGACCAGCCGCACCTCTGGATTATATTGTGGGTAAAACTGACGATATGGAAAAAGGTGAATTGGTTTTAGAAAAAGGTCATACTCTTAGGGCCCAGGATATAGGTGCGCTGGCCGGACTTGGTATAACGTCTCTCAGCGTTACCCGGAAACCCCGGGTAACGATAATTTCCTCCGGTGACGAAGTTGTTTCACCCGAAAAAGAGATCAAATATGGGCAGATCAGGGACATCAATTCATATTCATTATCATCCCTGGCAAAACAAGCTGGTGCTGTTTCCGTAAGGATGGGAATAGTACCGGATGATTTCAATTCATTAAAAGAACGCATGGCAGAAGGTCTGGAAAAATCAGATATTGCACTGGTTTCCGGAGGCAGTTCCGTAGGTACCAGGGACGTTACCCTGGATGTTATAAAATCCTTTGAAGATGCGGAAATACTGGTACATGGGATATCTATCAGGCCGGGAAAACCCACGATAATAGCCCGAATTGGAAGTAAATACCTGTTTGGACTTCCAGGAAATCCAGTTTCTGTTATGATTACCTTTGATATGTTTGTGGGTTACCTTATCGCTTTGCTAAGCGGCAGAAAAGAAACGGCATGGAAGTTGCAAAGTGTAAAGGCACAAGTAAATAAAAATGTAGCTTCCGCACCGGGACGGGAAGATTACATTGGCGTAAAAATTATAAAAACCAAAGACTCTATAATGGCTGAGCCATTGCTTGGTAAGTCTGCCCTTATATCCACCATGGTCAAGGCCAACGGTTTGATCAGGATACCGTTAGAATCGGAAGGTATTGAGCAAGGTTCAGAGGTAGATGTTTTTGTCTTTTAAAACACTTTAATTCTATAGTACTGCTACACGTTTAATATAGTTATATTATGTAACATAATTTAATATTTGGTAAAGGCTTTCTAATGTAAAAATATAGTATGTAAAATGCTTGACAGCGTAAAAAAAGTGTGGTATTATGTCCCCAATGTTACATTATTGAACATATAAATTCGTAGCTAGATCATTAAAAGGAGAGGTTGATTGAAAAAAGAAAGATATACTTTTGCAATAATGCCTTCTTCTGGTCAGCGAATGAAATCTTTTTCTCTATCCAGAAGTTTTTTAATTTCTATCTTCGTTTCACTTTCCATTATACTTGCTCTATCCCTGGCTTTTGGCTCTTTCGCCCTTATAAGATTCTGCAATAAAAATAAAGAAAAAAGTGTTGAAGCTATGAAAAAATATGAAGCTCTAAATAAAGAGCTTCGGGAAATCAGGGAGATATATTCAGATTTCAGGGCAATAATTGCCGATGATCTAGGTATCGAAGCAAAAGAATCCAGCAGTATGGGGCGCGGTGGTCCTGAAATGCCAGAACTGAATGAAACATCTGATGCTGGAGATGTATATTCCGATGATGATTCATTGGAATTTTCAATGGACTTGCCCTCAGTTCTTAAGGAAGCTGAAGCGCTAAAAACTGATCTCAGAGAACTTGCCGCAATAGCAAAAAATAATGTAGCCAAATTGGCAATGACACCATCTATATGGCCTGTTATAGCTGATCCGGAAAAGCCACCCTGGATAAGCAGTCGCTTTGGTAAGCGAAGAAGCCCGTTTACAGGTGCATGGGAAATGCACGAAGGTCTTGATATACCTTCATGTCGTGGTACTCCTTTAATAGCAACTGCTGATGGCGTTGTGGAAGAAGTTAAATACGACAGGTATCTTGGTAACTATGTAAAAATAAAACACAACGACAAGTTCTGCACACGCTATGGTCACATGGAGCGATTCGCAGATGATATTGATGAGGGAGAGACAGTAAAAAGAGGAGATATTATAGGTTATATGGGCAGAACCGGCAGATCCACAGGTATCCATGTTCATTACGAAGTATGGGCTCGAGGACGACGAGTGAATCCCAGAAACTATATACTTAATTAGAAAAATACCTATAAGGCATCGAGGAGTATAATTTTAATGAGGTTGTCGCGAGATAAAAAAAAGGATAATGAAAACACTCAAGCAATTACCAGAAAATCCAGTTCATCTAAATTGGATACCTACATAGGCGATGGAACGGTTTTTGAAGGCTCTTTATCATCCAAAGAGAACCTATCTATTTATGGCGCAGTAAAAGGTACAGTGGAATGTAAAGGACGCGTAATTGTGGGTGATAGCGGCGATGTAGAAGCCGATATACTGGCTGACGAAGTAACGATAAGCGGTAAAGTTGTTGGTAACGTAACGGCGAAAAACAAAATGGATATGACACCCAGTGGTATTCTTCATGGTGATATAAAAACAACCAGGTTAATTATGGAAGACGGATGTAAATTTGAGGGCCACTGCGAGATGATTACCAATGACAAATCAGCAGTGAAAAAAATTCAATCGGGAGAAAAAAAACCAGCACTTCCTTCT
>WJIO01000157.1 GCA_014730235.1 Candidatus Poribacteria bacterium | reverse complement strand
TCATATTTCTTTGCCTGAGACATGGCCATTTCTGTGGTAGGACCGGGCACAGTCTCGGCCACTTCCATTGCAGTAGAACGAGATACACCATAACCCGGAAAAGCCTCCGGCAGGCATATTATATCGGGTTTTTCCAGAGCCGCCTGATGGATTAGCTCCTTTGCTCTTTTTATATTATCCTGAACGATTGGTCCACCCCGGCCACGAAGGGCTGTGGTGCTTACCCAAATTTTACGAG
The DNA here is from genome assembly GCA_014730235.1 of Candidatus Poribacteria bacterium. Classification (GTDB taxonomy): domain Bacteria; phylum Poribacteria; class DTPJ01; order DTPJ01; family WJIO01; genus WJIO01. Next base: position 3,188 of record WJIO01000157.1, on the reverse strand, counting down.
GCATTTTATTCTCCTGTGTTCCTAGCGATTATATTTAAAACTGACACCGCGTATCTTTTCCCATACCTGATCGCAGGCATCCAGAGTTTCCTGATCAACTTCTCCTTCCCATGCTGCCAGATTGCTTTTCAGGTGTTCCATCTTGCTGAAACCGATGATCATGGAATCCACAAATTCATGGGATACAATCCACTGGAAGGCCAGTTCGATAATACTCTTACCGGCTTTTTTGGCTATTTCTTCAAGTTCTTTTACCGCTTCAAAATTGGTATCGTACCAGTAGCGTTCATAATACATATCACTGAGACTAAAGCGGGTGTTATCAGCCGGTGGTTTTTCCCCGGAGTGTTTACCAGTCAATAATCCTGCCGATAGTGGATTATAAACGGTTATGCCCATGTCCATTTCCCGGCAGAAAGGTATTAGTTCCTGCTCAATACTCCTGGTTATAAGGTTATAGGGAACCTGGGTAACTACCGGAGGACTCAAAAGACGTTTATCGCATATCCACATAGCCTGACACATTTGCCATGCTGCATAATTGGACATACCTACATAAATAACTTTACCGTCTTTTACCAGCTTATCAAAGGCAGCAAGACTTTCCTCCAATGGAGTATTATAATCCGGCTGGTGCAGGTAGCAAATATCCAGACAATCGGTATCAAGACGTTTTAAGCAGGCTTCCACACCCTTTATAACATGCCATCGGGAAAGCCCCACATCCTTAAGCTCATAAGGGCCGACCTGATTTCTGACTTTGCTGGCCAGAACTATACCATCTCTCTTACCTTTAAGGGCTTTTCCCACTATACGTTCGGATTCACCGTCGTTATACATGTCGGCTGTATCAATAAAGTTAATACCGGCATCAATAGCATAATGCGTCATATTTATGGCATCTGTTTCATTTACCTGAGAGCCAAAGGTCATAGTTCCCAGACATATCCTTGAAACCGTAGCTCCTGTACCGGTTAGTGTTCGATAATCCATACTTTCCTCCTGAATATATTTTCTTATTTTAACCTTGCAAAAATTGCTATTTTATGTAATCTTTTAACTTATACTTTATAAGATTCTAAACGTTTTTTGTCTTCAGGTCAACACATTTTCAATAAAAGTCTATTTTCTTGTCATATTTGTTCCCGATTCAGTGTCTAATAATATAGAAGCATTTGCCAAAAAAATAGGCTCTTCTGGGTTCACTGTGTTTATAATTGAAAATTCTCTCAGCTTGTCATTCCTGCGAAAGCAGGAATCAAGTAGATCCGCATAAAGACTGCATTCCTGCTTTCGCAGTAATGAAAGCATATAGAAGTTTTTTATCTTTAACATACTGAACCCGGAAAAACCAAAAAATATAAGGGATAAAATATAATGCAGAGTGAAGATGGTGAGTTGATAAAAAAATGCCTGGAAGGTGAACCAGAGGTATTTGGTATACTTGTGGACAAATACAAAGAAAGTGTATATGGCCTCATTCACGCCCGGGTTCTGGATTTCCACCACAGCCAGGATCTGACCCAGGAAGTTTTTATTAAGGCTTTTGAAAAATTACATACCCTTAAAAGGCATGATAATTTCCGGGCATGGCTTTACACTATAATTCATAGAGTATGTATAAACTGGTTTAGAGATAGATCCAGAAAACCAAAAACAACTTTCCTGAATGAAAAAACTATTAAAAAATTGGATGAAAAAACCAGAACTCGATACCAGTCAAATAAAAGACTGGAAGAAACTGTTGATCTGATTCACAATGAAATAAAAAAGCTGCCCCTTATTTACCGACAGATTGTTACTCTACACTACTTAAATGAAATGGACAACAGGGAAATTGCAACTTACCTGGGTATATCGCCAAACAACGTCTCCCAGCGTTTGAAGCGCGCAAACTCTATACTCAGAAAGAATTTGGATGTTATAAGAAATCACTTCAAAGAAAAAGAACTGCCAGAGGGCTTTACCTTCCGAATACTTGAGGACATAAAGCATATAAAGCACAACCCTTTACCACGTATTGTAGGCCTTCCCCTGGGCATGGGTTTAACCTCAAGCCTTGTGTTCATGATACTGGGGATAAGTGCTTTCCAGATATACGACAACCTGAATCGGGATTCAAACACTCAGGCAGTAGTCAGACAAAATCCAGCATCAAAAGATGAAGAGATTTATATTCAATTAATTGATGAATCGGAAATCCCCACAGTCTCTGACGAAATATATAACGCCAATAGCATAAGTATTAAAAACGGAAGCGACATCCCTATGGATACATCTCTGGCAAAAAAAGGCTTTACTTTCCACGAAGCCGGATGGGGAAAATACGGAAATAATCCAGTTGTATCTGGCAGTAAAAATATGCACACTTTAAGCCCATCTGTCATATACCATAAAGACATATATATGATGTGGTATTCTGAATGTTCTATGGGTACACAAAATTCTGAAATAAAATATGCTGTTTCAAAAGATGGGATCAACTGGTTTAATCATATAACTGTTATGAAACCTGAAGAATATTGGGAAAGAGATGGTATTACAAAAACTTCGGTAATTCTGGACAAATACGAAACTGATCCTGAAAAACGTTATAAGATGTGGTATATAGGAATCAGACCATATTTTCATGATATTGGATACGCCACCTCTCCCGATGGCATCAGGTGGACTAAATACAGCAATAATCCTGTTATACCCTACGATATTCCTAATGGAACTATATCCCCTGGCCTGGGAAACGTAGTGGTTGAAAATAGTATATACAGTATGTGGTTTAGCGCGAAAGACAATGAAGATAAACATGCGATATATCGTGCAATTTCCTTTGATGGAATTATATGGGAACAATTTACCAGGATCAAATGGACAGAGAATACGGAAAATGGTCAATGGGACAGTCTGGGTCAAAGGCTCCCATTTATAATAAAAGAAAATGATAATAACAGGTACCATATGTGGTATGTCGGAGATGATTATATAATAGGTAATTGTGTTGGATATGCCGCCAGTGAAGATGGGCTTAAATGGGAAAAATATCCTGACAATCCAATCCTTACGCCGGGAGAAAATAAGTCATGGGATGGTAATTCCCTTGGAAATATGTCTGTTTTATTAAAAGATGATGTATGTAATATCTGGTATGCCGGTAATTCTGATAATAATCCCAGTATGAGTAGCATTGGATT
>WJIO01000156.1 GCA_014730235.1 Candidatus Poribacteria bacterium | reverse complement strand
TTTTAGTTAATTTTAGAAATATCAATACTATTCCTCTACTTCCCATTCTTTAAGACCCAAAGGCATAGGCGCGGGTTGTTCTATCAACGTTTCCATATACACATGTTCGCCAGATTCTGAGGATTTATCAAAAGCCGTCATGATCTCAAGGACATGATAGGCCAATTCTCCACTGGCCCTGTGTGGTCTATTGGATCGGATAGCCTGGGTCATATCTATAACACCGATCATTCTGGCATTATTGGGGAAAGCCAGAGGTACATCCTGCCAGTCTCCTCTTTCCTCTGCAACCCTTACAGCACCGCCGAAACCGTTGGGATCGGGAACTTTTATTGAACCTTCCGTTCCGTAAATCTCGATGCACGGGAGTCCATGTCTCCACATATCAAAACTCATGATCATGGTTATTACAGCACCGTTCACAAATTCAATAGTACCAGCAAGATGAGTGCTGACTTTTACAGGTATTTGCAGACCTTTTACGGCTTCGCTTGTGGCGATCCTTTCCTCAAAGGCTTTGGTAGTTACACCGGCTACACGTTTAGCTGGGCCCAGGATATTTACCAGTGCAGTTACATAATAAGGACCCATGTCCAGCATAGGGCCTCCACCTATGTCATAATAGAAAGCCGGGTTTGGATGCCAGCTTTCATGTCCATGACCGCACATAAAAGCAGTTCCGGCTATGGGTTTACCTACTGCGCCCTCTGAGACGGCTTTACGGGAAGTCTGTCCACCTGCTCCCATGAAGGTATCAGGAGCACTGCCAATTCGCAGTTCTTTTTCTTTGGCTAGATCCACCATCTTTTTGGCTTCTTCGGTACTTACGCCCAAAGGTTTTTCGCTGTATACATGTTTTCCGGCTTCCAGAACATTCATCCCAACTTCCACATGGGCTCTGGGTATAGTAAGGTTAACCACCAATTCAATTTCAGGATCTGCCAGCATTTCATCAACGGTAACTGCCTGACATCCATATCTCTCGGCTGCACTTTTAGCAGCTTCCATCCTTATATCAGCGCATGATTTGATTTCCAGAACGTCAGTATTCGTTGCACCACCAAAATACGCGCCGCTGATACTTCCACAGCCGATAATTCCTATTTTCATTTTATCCTGCATCAAAATCCTCCAAATGCTAGAGAGACCAAAGTTCTCTTTTGAGTTGACAAAAATCCCCGGGTTTACGAGGATCAAGAATTTCCAGTATTTCAGGTATATTAATAAATTTATGAATCAGTGTATAAGCCATTAACCGGTCTTCGAAAGCTTCATTTAATTCGTCGGGATTGTATCCATAAGCCATGAGCATAGCACGTCTTAACAAAGGTGAAGAATTAGTAATACAACAACCGGGAGCAGCGAAATCGTATAATGGGTATCCCAGCATAGCATCACCAAAATCAATTATGCCTGTAACTTCCCATTTACCATTATATTTATTGACCATAACATGTTCGTCTGTAATGTCTGCATCCAGCAGAATTGGCTGAAAATCCGGTTCATATAGACAAGGAAGGCCACCAAAGAAATCTTCTACAGAACTTATCCAGTGACTTTCTATATTAACCTTTTTAAGTTCATTAATGCAAGCCTTTATTTGGGCATCTACAAAATCACTCCATTTCACATTGATGGCTTCTAAGCCATCAATGTCTATTCTGTGGAGTTTAGCCAGAAATTCACCACACCACGCAGCAACAAATTCCTTATCACGAAAAGACATGAAATTCCAGACATCCACAAGGGGAACACCTTTAATTCTTTTTATTATCAAATAAGGCCAACCCTCAATTTTCCCTTCGTTTACAAGATGAGGTATTTTTAAATCTTTATACCCCGATAATTTGCGAAGAACAGTAACTTCAGCAGTATAATCATCAGGCCAGAGTGGAGCAAAAAGCTTTATATAAAGATCAGGATTTAATCTGAAAACAACATGAGTGCCAGGAGGGGCAAATTCCAGTTGAGATTTATCATATCCATGACGATCACAAATCACCTGCATAGCTGGAAGCCATGTCTTGAATTTTCGATATAAAGATCTGTAATCATCTCCTGTTTTGATTTCAGGTAATAACATATATATCTTTTATTTAAATTAATATGCAGGTTGGGGTTCTATGAATTAACCCCAACCTGCATTTTTTAACTTTTTAAATTTACATCTTAAAATTAGTATTGACTTTTAATTTCACCCCAGACTGTTGTTTTTTTGCCTCTAGGTTCAACAGCCAGGACACTTTCCCAGGGAATTTTATCACCATTGGCATCCACCTGGTATACATCATCAAAGTTGAGATGTCCCCAGCCTCCAGCATTCATATCATAGAGTCTGATGACGGCTTTTTCACCTTTCAGATCTGAAACATCCCAGGTTTCCCTGTGCAAGGTTTCGGTATTTGCGCCAGTGGCAGTTCTGACCATTTCACCATTAATTTCCAAATTGGCACAGGTAGAACCGGTTCCACCCTCTACCCAGGGATGAGTTCCACCTCCGATGAGGAAAGAAATCTCTTCACCGATAATTTTAAATTCGATGGATTCCAGAATCCCCTGAGGTGCATCTCCCTGCGTGCCACCTTCAAATTGACCTTTTACATCCGGTCCCTGGAATTTTTCAAATCCTCCAAGCCACCATTCTCCCTGGTGTTGCGAAGGCTGACCCCGGTTCCTGGCAGTAGGATTATCACCAAATGTAGGCTGAAAATTCCAGGCTTCACCGGAATCTTCAACAACTGTCCAACCGCTTAAATCTCCCGTTTCAAAATCGCCTGTGAATTCAACATCTGCACCAATAGCTATAGACAGACAAAAATACAATAAGGTTAATGAAACGCTTAGACATTTAGCTATTAAAACAAAGCGCGGTTTCACATATAAACTCCTTTCTCATTTAATCTTTAAAACTAAAAAAAGTTGCAGAAGTTTGCTTAAAATATTACAACAATGCAAATATATCATAATTGATTCTGCAAGTCAAACAAATAAATTCCAAACCAAGCATAAAGAACTGAGAATTCTAAAAAATCTCTAAAACCAATGTTTATAAGAATTCAGCATGAAGAAACAGATGAAAATACTCAAAAAATATAGTTCTATGTCATCCTGCGAAAGCAGGAATGACAGCTGATAGCATTTTCATTTGCTGTGTCTCTTTAAGCACTGCAATATAATGTATAATAAATTTTTGACCTGTTCAAAAAATCTTCACAAAAATAAATTTTATAACTGGTTCTCTTCTTGATATTACCTGACATTTCTGATATAAATATAGTCAGATAAGTGTCAAACGTCAAAAATAAAGGATCATTTTATGAAAATTATTAAGCAAGCCTGTGTATCTCTCTGTATTCTATTCTTGCTTTTAATTATTTATGGTTGTTCCAATAAAAGATCTTCTGAAGTAATGGGGGATGTTATGAGTATTTCTCTATTCGAGATTTATAAGACTCAGCGAAAACCTGTATATAAAGATGTAACATCACAATCTCTTTATTTAACCATGCGAGATGGTGTAAAGATAGCAATTGATGTAATTCTGCCAAAAGGTATACCCGATCATGAGAAACTTCCAGCCTTAATGATTATGGCCCGTTATTGGCGTAGTTTTCAGCTTCGTTTACCCGAACGTCGGGGAAAAGCACCTATGGGGCCCAGAGCACCAATTGTTGATTTTCTGACAAGTTATGGATATGCGGTTGTTATTGTTGACGCTCGCGGATCCGGTGCTTCTTCTGGAATCTGGCAATACCTTTGGTCTCAGGATGAAATAAAAGATTATGGTGAAGTTACTCAATGGGTCACAAAACAATCCTGGTCAAATGGAATAATTGGCGCGCTGGGAGTCTCTTATGAAGGTACAACGGCTAAATTCCTTACTGTAAGTCATCCAACTACAAAAGCCGTTATACCTCAGGAAATGGAGTTTGATGTCTACTCAGATATTGTATTTCCGGGTGGAATATTCAACGACAGCTTTGTTAAAGGATGGGAGAACACAAACCTTTACCTGGATAGTAATAGAGTTCCCAAAGAATGGGGTTGGTCAGCCCAGATTTTTGTTAAGGGAGTTCGGCCTGTTGATGCTGATAGGAAAAAAATCCAGCTTAAACAGGCATTAGGAGAGCATAAGAATAATCCTGATGTATATGAGATTGCAAAGGAAATTACATACCGTGATGATCCTTATGGAGATTTAGACGTTACATTTGATGATATGAGTATTTTTAGCTACAAGGAAAGTATCGAAGAATCCGGCGCGGCTATATCAGGATGGGGAAGCTGGATGGACGGATCAACATCCGACACAGCGATCCGTCGCTTTATAAATTTTAATAATCCCCAATATGCAGTAATTGGTTCATGGATTCATACCGGTGATAAAAACGGAAGTCCTTACGCTAAACCAAAGTCGCCATCTATTCCTGATCTAAAATCCCAATGGCATGTAATATTAGGATTTCTGGATCATCGTCTTATAAATATTAAGCATGAAGATTTACCTGAGAAGATCCTCTTCTATTATACTATGGGGGAAAAACGTTGGAAGTCAACTGAAGTCTGGCCACCGGTTGGAACTACAAAACAAAGATGGTATATGACCGAAAACGGTGCACTATCTCATGAAGCGCCAACTGCTGAAACTGGTACAGACGATTATACCGTAGATTTTGATGTAACTACAGGAACAGAAAATCGCTGGCATACTCAGGATGGAGTCACACCGGTTATCTACAGGGATCGGTCAAAGATAGATAAATGTCTTCTGACTTATACAAGTCCAGCATTAAACGAAGATATGGAAATAACCGGTTATCCTGTTGTGAATTTATATGTAACCTCAACAGCTACTGATGGCGCATTCTATGTTTATCTTGAAGATGTGGATGAAAAAGGTAAAGTTACCTACATAACTGAGGGGCAGCTCAGGGCTATTCATCGTCGTATATCCGACGAAAATCCCCCTTATAAAATGCTTGTTCCGTATCATTCTTTCAAGCAAAAAGATAGTATGCCGTTGATTCCCGGTGAAATATCAGAATTAACCTTCGGACTTCTTCCTACCTCTGTGCTTATAAAAAAAGGTCATCGCATCCGCATAGCCATAGCTGGACATGATAAGGATACCTTTGAGCGTATACCGGCTGAGGGAATACCCAGAATTACAATATCCAGAAACAAAATTCACGCGTCTTATATAGAATTACCGGTTATTGAAAGATAACTATATGAATTTACTTATACATCTATTCTGGTGTCCTGCTTAAGGTTATCCAGTTTGTTTTCTATTTCAGTAAGAGTATCATTTATGCGAAATACTACTATTAATATCTCACAATATATTCTTACGGCTAAAGGGCCGATAATAAACAGAACTATACCATAAAGCACGTTAATGGCTTCATTGGCAACTGCTCCCATTACTATGCTAATAACCCCACCAATTACACAAAAGATAACACCGACCCAGAATATTATCTGGATAATTATAGGTGTAAGCATTTTACGAAAGGACAAAAAATCACCAGCTTCATTCATATCTTCTCCTCCTGTTTTTATATGTTAACTATGCAAGGAATTTTGCCAATCGCTTTTGGTGTTTTATATCAATTAAAGCTAGGGGACATTATATGGTAGAAGTGCAATGAAGTCAAGAACTTATAAGTAAATTAGAATCTACGGAGATGAAAAAATGAGTATACTAAATAACTGGTTAGTTAAACCGCATCAGACAGAAACCAAGTTTCTTGAATGGGGGCAAGAGTATCCGCATTTGGTGGAATTAGATTCTATATGTCAATATGTGGGATTAAATGCTTATTCCATAACACTTACAGATAAGAGTATATCTTTAGACCAGAAAGAAAAGCTTATATTTGCTGTACCCCATGCTCATGAACCGGCTGGTACAGCGGCATGTATGAATTACATAAACCAGATACTGACTGGCAAGCACCTGGATCAGACAGAATCTGAAATATATAACCGTGAGGAAATACTGCAAAAATGCGTATTGACCTTTTTATCCGACCCGAATCCCGATGGAAGATCCCGTTCGCCTGTTGATTACTGGGATGGCACAAAATATACCAATGAAGAATTCTGGACATTCATGCGGGGGCGGGATCCTGAAACAAAAAAGATGTGGAAGCGTATGGATAGATGGAGCATACAAAATGAAAATCCTGAAACCATAGGTATTGTCTATGAACAGGTTAGCTCTCATGAATACGTTGAGCCAAATAGAGATTTTGGTTCTGCATACTTCCGCTTGATTAAAAGGGCAGGAGAAAAATACGGTTATGGAAGATGGTTGGACTTGCACCAAACCGAGTTTGAAAAAAGCAAATACAATGCCATGATAATCCTGCCTATTATTCAGAATGAATTACCGGAACATATAAAACAAGCCAATGTAGAATGGGCTGATGCCATTGTGGATAGCTGGAAAAAATGCGGCGCACAACCAATGCCCGAAAGTAAACCCCTGGGTTATACCGGTCAACAGGCAGAATATTTTAAACGAACATGGCGGGAATTCATGCCCATAATACCAAAAATAACCACTGAAATACAAAACAACAACCTTCGCACACCACCAGAAATGCAGGAAAAGCTTGAGGAAGAAGCTATTAAGGTAAGTGTGGATTTGCTTATAAGGAGTAAAGCATAAATATGAAAAGACCATTATATAAGACACTGTTATCCGTGTTCTTAATACTAATATACTACAATATAGCATCTGCTGAAAACAATATATGCCTGATAGATCGGGGCGAAACGGCTTTGAAACAATCGCTGCTGGATATGGCAAATGATATAACTATAATGTGTCTGGCAGCGCATCCTGACGACGAGGATGGGGCCACTTTGACATATTATCGCAGAAAATACGGTGTCCAAACAGCTATACTTTATTCCACCAGAGGAGAAGGGGGGCAAAACGAGATCGGCCCTGAATTGTACGAGGAATTGGGAGTCATCAGGGCAAGGGAAATACAACAGGCAGCAAGCATCTATGGCGCAGAAGTCTATGATCTGAATAAGAGAGATTTTGGCTATTCAAAAGACTCAGAAGAGGCCTTCAGCTTCTGGGGAAGGGAAGATACATTAAGAAGAATGGTTCGCGTTATCAGGCAGGTCAGACCTCATGTTATAATAACCAATCATGATACAGAATACGGTCATGGACATCATCAGGCATCGGGTATACTGATACTGGAGGCCTTTCATGCCGCCGCTGATGAAAAATCCTTCCCGGAACAACTGGAAAGTGGATTATCAACATGGCAAGTAAAACGCCTGTTCGTCAGGTCATCAAAAGAGGACGCAGATGTAACCATCAACGTGGGTGAATATGATCCCATAAGAGGGCTTTCTTATGCCCAGATAGCCAATGAAGGACTTAAGATGCACAAATCCCAGGGTATGGGTAGAAAAGTCAAACCTGGCCCTGTATATCGCCATTACATACTGGTGAAAACCAGTATGCCGAAACCCGATAAACTCCATAGCTTGCTAGATGGACTGGAAAAGCATAAAGATATACCTCAACCGGATTTTGTGGACAAAATTGTCAACAGCATCTATTTTTCCAGAAATGATGTTACTGAAAAGCTGCTGGATTATCTGAAAAAATCACGCAAGTTGGATTCAAACGACCCTATAATACAAGAAAAGCAGAGGGAAACAGAGTTGGCTATTGCCAGAAGTCTTAACCTTATTTTAACAGCGAAACCCGATGATAATATGCTTGTTCCCGGTCAGGAGTTTGAGGTAAATCTATCTTTGACTAACTGCGGTCATGAAATTATAAGGGATATCGAATTTACGCTGGAAGCACCGGAAAGCTGGGAGATACATACAACAGATGGAACTCCAGTTTCTGATAAACTTGGCTATAATGAAACGGTAAAATACTCCATAGGTGTGAAAGTTTCTGATAATGCAGAACCCACTTTACCCCATGCGGAACATCTATATGATGATTCATTTATGAAATCCATTGTAAAGGGTAAGGTTAATTACAGGCTGGATGATGTCCAGCTTTCCCTTAAATCTGAAGTTAATTTTAATATTACTCCGGGTATACAGGTAAGCGTTTTGCCTGAAGCTAAGATCGTTCCCATATCAGATAAACCGCAGGCTTTACGCTATGTGATTGATATAGCCAACAGAACCAGAAGAAGTATTAACGGCAAGGTGGAAATGATTATACCTGACGGATGGGGTATCAAAGCTGTCCAGGACAGCTTTGATCTGGCCCAGGACGAACATGCTTTTGCGGCTTTTGACATAAATATCCCCGGTGAGACAAAAAGTGGAAAATACACTATAGAGGCAGTTATACCATACAAAGCACTAAACGGTAAGTGGGAAATGGCCATAGGCGAAGGGATAATAAATCTGGTGGATGTGAAAGTTGCACCGGATATATACGTTGGTTATGTCAAAAGCTATGATAACACTATTGAATGGTCTTTAAAGCATCTGGGGGTAAAAAGCCGTTCCCTGGATTCGGATGATCTACGCTTTGGGGATCTGTCAGTGTATGATACCATAATTTTGGATATACGGGCCTACCTTGTTCGGCAGGATTTGCGAGAGAGCAACCGACGACTTATGGATTATGTAAAAAATGGTGGAAATCTGTTGGTGATGTATCATAAGACTTTTGAATGGAATGGCAATAACTATGCACCTTATAAAATCATATTGTCCCGAAACAGGATTACTGTTGAGGAAGCATCCATAAAACTACTGAAGCCGGAACATCCCCTGCTTTCTTATCCCAACAGGATAACAGATTCTGATTGGGATGGATGGATACAGGAGAGAGGACTATATTTTCCATCTGAGTGGTCATCGAAGTATACAGAACTGCTTTCCAGCAGTGATCCCGGAGAAGAACCTCTAACCGGAGGCTACCTGGTGGCTGAATATGGTAAAGGCACATATATATATACCAGTTATGTATGGTATAGACAGCTTCAGATATTAAATCCCGGGGCTTTCAGGAATTTTGCCAATATGATCAGTATGGGGCAGTGAATTAATTGGCAAAAATTATTGAATTCTTAATTTATAATTAACGATCTGCTGATAAAATGTTTATTGGCATTTCAAAAACATTATCGCGGGCAGTCATAAAAACAAACCTTTCGCGCATACTTTTGTATTCGCTCTCCTAACCTAAAAGGCAACTACCAGGATGAATTTTATCCAGAATAATGACTGTCCCGTATTTTTAATGGCTCTTCCGACTTGAGTGGAGTAAAGATAAGAAACTTCTTTATGCTGTCATTCCTGCGGAAGCAGGAATCTAGTCTTTATGCGGATCTACTGGATTCCTGCTTCCGCAGGAATGACAAGCTGAGAGCATTTTCAATTATTACCACACTAAACCCGGAAGAATCATTTTAATCAGGAGGACTATTTTGATCAAGAAAATATTGTCAATTGCATTAATAACGTTTATTTTTGTTATTTTAACCGAAAGCGTACATTCAGATTCACCGGAATATGCTACAGGTTTTGTTTTTATGGACAGTAACCATAACGGATTGATGGATCAGGGAGAAAAAGGTATTGAGGATGTCCGGGTATCAAATGGATTGGATATTGTAAAAACTGACTCAGAAGGTAAGTATAAAATATCCATTGATGATGATACAATTATTTTTGTAATCAAACCCAAGGGATGGATGACACCCTTAGATAAGGATAACCTGCCTCGATTCCATTATATACACAAGCCCAATGGCTCTCCCGAACTTAAATTTGCCGGTGTTGAACCTACAGGCGATCTGCCCGAATCGGTGGATTTCCCGTTGTATCCTAATGAAGAACCTGATGAATTCAGGGTTCTGCTATTTGGTGATACTCAACCTTACAGCCAGGAAGAGATAAACTACCTGGGACATGATGTTGTGGAAGAACTGGTGGCAATTGATGTGGCTTTTGGTATGAGTTTAGGTGATCTTGTGGGAGATAAGCTTGACCTCTTCGACAGCCTGAATAAAACAACATCACTTATCGGTATTCCCTGGTACAGCATAATGGGAAACCACGACATGAATTATGCCGCCAAGTCTGATAAATATGCCGATGAGACCTTCGAGAGGGTGTTTGGTCCTCCCTATTATTCCTTTGATTATGGCTCTGTCCACTTTATAGTATTGGATGACATAATATGGAATCCTGAGAAAAGAAATTATCGAGGTGGGTTGGGTGAAAAACAGTTTGAATTTGTTAAAAATGACCTGGCCCTGCTACCAAAAGATCAACTGGTAGTGCTTACTATGCACATTCCTTTGATGGAACTGAAAGAACTTAAAGAGCTATTCCAGATACTGGAACAACACGAAAATACATTCTCAGCTTCAGCCCATTACCACCATCAGGAACATATATTCTTCAAAGAAAAACATGGTTGGAATGGTGAAAAACCCCATCATCACCTTATAAATGTCACCGCTTGCGGGTGCTGGTGGAAAGGTGCACCGGATGAATTCAATATACCTCATTCCATGATGATGGATGGAGCACCCAATGGATATTCTATATTAACCTTTGATGGCAACGAATATTCCATCGAATATAAAGCCGCCAGAAGACCGGCGGATTTCCAGATGAGTATCTTTGCACCGGATGAAGTATCCCAAGACAAAACTTCCGAAACGGAAGTTTTGGTAAATGTATTCGCAGGTAACGAATATTCCAAAGTCAGTATGAGTGTAGGCAAAAATGGTGATTGGATCAAAATGGAAAAAGCAGAGGGTATGGAAGATCCTTATTATGCTATGATGAAAGCGGCAGAAGAAAGCCCAAAGCCGCCAAAGGGAAAACCCTTGCCCAATATCAAAAAATGTCCCCATTTATGGAAAGCAAATCTACCGGCAGATGTCCCAAAAGGAAAGCATTTCATCCATATAAGCACTACTGATATGTTCGGACAAACTTATGACGGATATCGGGTAATCTGGATTCGCTGATTTATTGATTAATTGATTTCAATTTTAAATATAAAACCCCCGACTCCTTTTTTAAGGAGTCGGGGGTTTTAGTTTTTATATGATATATGAATTAAGACTTTTTTGCCCAACAGACTAATTTGGGACAGGTTCAAAATCAGTTAGCACCTTGACAAAAAATATCTATTGTTATATATTCTACATGATCAATTTACTTTAAAATATCAATATCCAGATATAAGGGGGGTTAGATACGCTAAAAGGACGGAAAACATTAATACCTATACTTTTAACATCAATCCCTGCAATTGTTGATTTGCTGTGTCAACCGGCTGTATGGATGGCGGACAAAATATTTGTTGGACATATAGCGGAAAAGGGAACAGCATCCCTGGCAGCGGTGGGAACTGCAAGCCTTATAACTCTGTTTACCCTCACCATACTTCTGACCACACTTATAGGAACGATAATCATAATTCTGCGTTATATTGGCGCAGGAGAACATGAGGAAGCAAGTCATTATTCGGCCCAATCGCTTCTGGCAAGTCTTCTTGTAGCTATCGGCATAGGTATGCTATGGTATTTAGGAGCAGAAAGCATATTTGAGCTTTTACATGCACCGGAGGATGTCAGCCAACTGGGTGTGAAGTATCTTCGTATACTGGGTTTATTTTGTCCTGTTATAGTTATAAATTTTATGGCCACAGGTCTTTTAAGATTTTCCGGTGACACTGTTAAATCTATGACAGCCAATATCTCTATGGTGATTCTTAATCTTCTTGGTGATTATGTGTTGATATTTGGTAGATGGGGTTTCCCCCGGATGGAAGTTGCCGGAGCAGCTATGGCTGCGGGAATTGCCAATTCTGTTGGCCTTATTATATCATTGTCCTTCTTATTCAGCGGAAATTCCACCATAAAATTATCCATAAGACATTTCATGGACTTCAGGCTTTATACTTTCAGAAGGATAATGGGTAAAGGTATTCCCGTCACTACTGAACAGTTGGTGGCTACCGGAGCTTATCTTGTAGTTGTCAGGTATTCTCTTAGGGTGGGAGAGGTTGCAGCCGCTGCACATCAGGCGATAATTAATTTCGGGTGGCTCAGCACCATGTTTTACCTGGGGGTTGGTACAGCAGCAACGGCCATGACCGGAAAGAAACTTGGGGCTAATAAAGAGGAAGATGCAGACAGCACAGGACGTGTGGCAGCACGAGTTTCTATATGTTTTGGCATAATATTTGGGGCTACGCTGTTTATATTTTCAAATAGAATTATGCACCTTTTCCTGCCTCCTCAAGGAGCCAACAACCTCGAAGCCATAAGAATAGGGGCTAAATGCCTGAAAATTGTGGCTGTTATGCAAATCCCCAAAGCCATTAATATCGTTTTAGCCGCCAGTCTCAGGGCTGCCGGAGATGTGCGATGGCTTGTTATTGTAAATGTGGTAGGAACTCTGGTTGGTGAATTGATACTTGCCAGGTTGCTTGGTATAACCTTTGGTATCGGTCTGATAGGTATATGGATAGGTATGGGTATCGGAGAAACTATGCGTTCTGCAATGAATTTTAACCGCTATAGAAAAGGTGGATGGAAAAAGATAAAGATATAGAGGGATTTAGGAAATAATCCAAAGGAAAAAAGGATTTTTTGAGCACTTAACAGCTTTTTTATAAAGATTTTCGGTTCTTCCGGATTTAGTGTGGTTATAATTGAAAATTATCTAAGCCTATCATTCTTGAGAAAGCAGGAATGACATATTTTGTAATTTACCATTATGGTAAGGGTATTATTCTAAACACATTTTTCATTTTTTAACGATTACTAAACATAAAAAGTAATTGTAGGTTGATTTTTCCAGACTCAACCCAACCTGCTCAAAAAATTTAACATTGCCAAATTATGAAAGGTAATAAAAATGCCAATTATAACAGATAGGAATCAAACTCTGGAAGTGCTTGCGCGTCTACAGGAAGCCAGGGTGGTTATGCCTGTGTTCTGCTATGATAGCTTAATGAACCTTGAGGCAAACCTTATGGCAGTCAAGGAATTTGCCCGGGAATATGGAATCAAAAATCCCATACTTGCTCCATCAGTTACCTTTATGTATGAGGATATGCAGCAGGCTGACAGAGTTTTGAGACATGGAGGGGCAGAGGAAGGATTAAAAGTTTGTCTGGCTGCCCTGGATATTCTTTGTGATACTAAAGATGGAACATATTATGAAGTTGTAACCTTACCCCATGTTGACCATGCTGACGCGGAAAAAGAAGAATGGGTATGGAGCAGATACAAGGATAAACTTGCTACTGTCATGGTGGATGGTTCTCTGGGAAATCGAAGCCTGGAAGAGAATATAAGATTAACAAGCCAGGCCGTTGAAAAATACGGCAATGACCTGGTGATCGAAGCAGCACTTCAACGCCCTACTGTAGAGGGACATCATGAAGCAGAAGCCCTGGAAGGTGCTGATACTGACGAGGCTTATGCCATATCTGCTAAATCCTACGTGGATAAAACCGGCGTTGATCTCATAGTTGTAGAGCTAGGTTCAAAACAACAGGCCCTGGGATGGGCTGATTATAACGCTGACAGGGCGAAAAAAGTAACTGAGTTTTTAGGTGCTTCCAGAATTGTGCTGCACGGTGGATCCAGTATACCTCTTGAACAATTGTCAACCCTGGCTTATGATGGAGTCATAAGGTTCAATATTTGGACAAGAGTCGCCCGGGAAGGTTCTCAGGCTGCCGCTGAAACAATTGTTGAGGATATTGATGTTATAAGATCGGGAGACCCTGGCCAGGAATATTATACAAGATACAGGAACGCTCATTTTGACGCACAGGTTAAAGCCTGGAAAGACGTTCTGAAAAGCATAGGTTATGAAAGACTGGCTAATAATTAGAAAAAGGAGACGTGAAAATGCTATCGGGTGAATATAAACGAATTGTTGGAATGGCGCCGCTATTTGATCCTAAAGAAGGTATAACTATTTTAGAGCCACCGGGCGAGGGAAAAGGCTACTGGATAGGTGCGCCAGGGGCAATTTACGATGAAGAACATAAGAAATTTTACATATATTATCGCCGCCGAAAACCAAGAGAGATGGATGGTGAAATTGAAGTAGGAAGAGGGTACGAATGTGGTATATCAGAAAGTACCGACGGCATAAACTTTACGGAGATATGGACAGCATCAAAGCGGCATTTCGGCTCTATATCTGTGGAACGCAGCGCAATTGTAAAAATACCCAAAGGTAAATACAGGCTTTATATAAGCTACGTTTCTCCTGAAGATAATAAGTGGAAAATTGATATGCTGGAAGCAAACTCTCCAGGTGAATTTGATCCGGCTACGAGAAAACCTATACTTGATCCCAACGATTGTGATTGTGAAGGCGTAAAAGACCCATATATAATCATAGTCGGAGGGCTTTATTATATGCTGGTCAGTTATGCAACCACGCCAAAAGCTGAAACTGAAGGGCTTCATGACACAGCGGATATTTTCAATACAGGCAAAACAAGTTCAAATACCGGACTGGCTTTAAGCAGTGATGGTGTAGATTTCAAGTGGATGGGAGATGTCCTGGCTCCTCCGGGTAAGGGTTGGAACGCCTACGCATCAAGAGTTACATGCGTTCTCTATGTACCACCTGTTTTTAATGTGTTTTACGATGGCGGGGCAGATGTTGGTGAGAATTACGAGGAAAAAACCGGCCTGGCCATAAGCTTTGACCTTATGAATTACCACCATGTAACCCTTGATAAACCTTTGCTGGTTTCGCCTCATGCCTCCGGCTGTCTCCGATATATGGACGCAATTCGCCTGGATGGTAAAATATATTACTATTATGAATACGCGCGACCCGATGGCTCTCATGAGTTAAGAGTAAATATAGCGAGGTAAACAGAATGGTGATAAAGCATAAAAACGTAACCCCCCGGAAAGATGGCACTATCAGCTTTCCCATAAAAGACCGGCAGAACATATTAAAACATTTTGCCTATAAGCTGGTAACACCAGAAAAACCTTTCAGGCCTCATTCTCATGATGGGGATGAAATATGGTACATAATAAGTGGAAAAGCTGTGGTTGATGTAGGTGGAGAAATTACTGAGGTTGAGGCAAACGACCTGATTATATGTCCGTCCAATGTAAGTCATGGTATGACATCCGATGGTGAGGTATACTGGTTGTGTATAGGCTGATAGGTGAATAATGGGTAAAAATAATACAAAAAGCTGGTTTCGCGAGATTGCGTTAGTTTGTTTTTTCCTTTCCGGTGCAAGTGGTCTTATGTATGAGGTGGCCTGGAACCGGATGCTGGGTTTGACTTTTGGTAATACCATATTCGCATCGTCTACGGTTCTTACGGCTTTTATGTCGGGCCTGGCCCTGGGAAGTTACATATCCGGCAGGTATGCAGACCGTATTTCCAAACCTCTTAGAATCTATGCTTTTCTGGAAATAGGCATAGGCATATACTGCATTTTTATACCCTTATCCATAAAATTACTACAAGGCATATATATACCACTTCAGCGTTCCATGCAGTTGTCGTTTTACACATTCAGCCTTGTGCGCTTTGTTCTGGTATTTATGCTTTTGCTTATTCCTGCTACGTTTATGGGGGCCACCACACCCTTTTTCAGCAGAGCTTACGTCAGAATAGGTGAACGCTTCGGACATGGTATAGGTCGCATATACTCCATAAATACTTTTGGCGCATTTGCTGGTGTTGTGGCTTCAGGCTTCTTTATGCTTGAGAACCTGGGTGTTCGCAGAACCATATATACCGCCGTTGTAATCAACGTAATTGTAGCCGTTGTATGCCTGCTTATAGACCGTCGACCTATGGGAAAAACCAAACCCGATAAAGTAGAAGAAAATAAAGAATCTATACCCTTATCCTCTGGACAGCGTAAAGTATTTATCGCGCTTCTTATCGGTCTTGGTGTATCGGGTTTTGCCGCTATGGTCTACGAGTTGGCCTGGATACGTATTCTGGCCATGATACTGGGTAGTTCTGTATATGCCTTTAGCATTATGCTGGCCACGTTTCTGGTTGGCCTTGCACTGGGTAGCATATTGTTTAGCTTTATAGTCAAGTGGAAAGCCCCAAACCTGTTGTGGTTCGGAATTGTGGAACTTACCATAGGTGTAATTGTGGTTGTTATGCTGCCGTTATTCGGCAGGATGCCCTTTTACTTTGTAGACCTATTTGACAGGTTTGGTTACAACCACATCGCTCTGGAAATTAGCAGGTTTTTTATGGCCTTCTCTGTGATGATACTGCCTACAGTCCTTCTTGGTTCATTATTCCCTATGGTTACTCATATCTGTACCAGGGATTACAGGGAATTGGGACGCAGGGTTGGATCTATATATTCTGTAAATACCCTGGGTAATATAGGTGGTTCTTTTATTACAGGATTTGTGCTTATACCTTATATTGGTATTCAAAACAGCGTTTTACTGGGTGCTACCTTAAATATCCTGGTGGCCTGTGGGATATTTCTTGTTTACGATACACCAAAGCTGACCCGTCGGATCGCTGCATCTGCCGCATCTTTAGTGATCCTTATAGCTCTTATCTTCACTATACCAACCTGGGATAAGATGATAATAAGCAGCGGTGCATCGGTCTATGCCCCTAAATACGCGGACATCAAAGATAAAGAACGAGAGTTGGCCATGTCCGGAATCGGGGAGGAATTGCTTTATTACAAAGAAGGCATAGAAACTACCG
>WJIO01000155.1 GCA_014730235.1 Candidatus Poribacteria bacterium | reverse complement strand
CCTGGCTCATGAATATACTCCTTGAATTTCAGTCTTTTTTGAGTTGATTGCTGTTGTTATACCATAAAAGCATAGCTCAGAAGCTATTCATAAGCAAGGCCCTTTCAATAGGATTTTAAATGGTGTTGAAAACAGGCTAAGCGTATTTAAAATTATCATAAACTCAATTAAACCTCAACTATTATAATTTATGGCTCTTCCGGCTTGAGTGGAGTAAAGATAAGAGACTTCTTCATGCTGTCATTCCTGCGAAAACAGGAATGACAAGCTGAGAGGATTTTCAATTATAATCACACTAAACCCGGAAGAACCTAATTTATTATAATTAAAAGGAAATTGTTCCAAGCTATAGACTTTTTAAATAAAGAATTGCGATCATGATTCAAAATTTAATATTATATACTACAGTAATCGTTAAAAAATGTGTATAATTTAGTTGTTATTCCTGCTTTCGCAGGAATGACAAATTTTGTAATTTACCATCATTATAAAGGTATTTTCTAAACACATTTTTCATTTTTTAACGATTACACTGCAGAAGTTTTTTGTCAGAATTCATGTCGGAAGTCTAGTTTATGTTTGGTATACCGATAATTATCACATATTAATATATAGAGATCGAAGATCATATTAGAAGGAGGATTATTATATGCAACGAGATTTCCATTTTTACTGTATAGCTGTTCTGGCGAATGCGGCAGGATTCAGCAGCAGAGATGCTTTAACTATAGCTTATGCTTCGCAATATGTTGATGATTCCACTGAAAGCGAGTTGATGGAACTCAATACTGAACACGGAGATATGAAATTTGATCCGGTAAGGAGCGCTCATATTGGTTTACAATCTCTGGATTGGTCTGTGCAAAAACGAATATACATGCCTTTTCATTTCCTGCCATCAAAACCTTTTCGCCCACCAGAGCAGTTTTCGTATATGACAGAGGAAGGTTCAGAATTTGCCCTTAATTTGCTTGATGAAGCAATAAAAGAGCCAATGGACAATTATAAAAGACGTTTATGTCGGATAGGAATAGCCATTCATACATATGCGGATTCCTGGTCCCACCAGCATTTCTCAGGTCGAAGAAATCCGGAGAATAATGTGGAAAATATAGAAATATTTGATGAAAAAGAGAAAAAATATAAAAAGCTCCTATGGGGTAACTTTTATCTTGATTTTGCCCCGCAGATAGGTCATGCAGAAGCCGGTTTACTCGTAGATCAGGGTTTTCAAAAGCTTAAATGGAAATTTTCATCCCGAGAAGAAAATAATCAGTATATAAAAAGGGATAACATAATAGAATTTATGCAGGCATCTGAATCAATATATAACTGGTTTAGAAAAGTTGATAAAATAAATTTTAATGTTCCTCTTCCCTTTTCCGCTGTGAGTTCCAAAATACAAAACCTTTTGAGTATAAAATCTGCAAATCTTGAGAAAAAGTGTGATAAATGGCGGCAGAATTTTGGTTTTATGTTTAATGGTGAATTTTATTACAACAGGGAAAAATGGAGAACAGAAGCCATTGCAAATAACACTAACTGGGATAATTTCTCACCAAGGGAGTGGAACCAGGTTCAGCCTTTTCAGGCAAAGAACAATTTTTGGGATTCTTTATGGGTGCACTTCCATAGAGCGGCTCTCCTTCAAAGACATTTCGTTCTTGAAAATTTGCCCTAACCTTCTTGTTTTTAAATTCCATTCTTAATTACAAAATCGCAACTTCATCAGACTAAATTATTAAAATTGACATTATAGCTTGTTTAATGTAGAATTGAAAAAGTCAATATCACTTGATTGTCATTTCTGCTTCAAGCTTTTAATTTTGTTTTTTCCGGGTTTAGTGTGGTAAAGATAACAAATTTTTTATGCTGTCATTCCTGCGAAAGCAGGAGTCCAGTCTTTATGCGGATCTACTGGATTCCTGCTTTCGCAGGAATGACAAGCTTAGAAAGTTTTTAAATTATTTCCACACTCAAACCGGAAGAGTCTTAATTTTTAACGATTAAAGTTAAACATGCTCAGGACAGATGAATCTTTATTTTATAAAAAATCAGGTGAACAGATTATGCAGAATCTTACAGCATACTTTATATTTTTCGCTTTAATCTTTATTATTTCAACCCAAGTTTCAGGTGAATCATACCCTTTGAGATGTGTATATTACAGCGTAAATTTTCAGTTAGATGAGAGTGTTGACAGGTTCATAGGCGTAATTGAAGAAGCGGCAGATATTGGTTACAACGGTTTTGTAATTACCGATTACAAATTCGGCAGGATAAAGGATCGCCCGGAGAATTATTATAACAATATTAGACGCACCCAGGATGCAGCCGATAAGCTGGGAATTGAAATAATACCAGGAATTATGTCTCCTTCGATCCTGATGGTAAGTAGTACGATGCACTTGATAGAAGTACAGCAAGCTGATATAATGATTTGTGTGGAATAAACATAAGAATTCATCTGAAAGGATAAGTTATGAATTTTTCAGCAACAACTGTAATGCTTCCTCATCTGGATTTACAGCAGACATGCAAATTGTTAAGCAAACTGGGTTTTAACGGTGTGGAACTGAGAGTAAGGAGATTGGCCCTGGAACGTGCAAACGAAGCGCCCAGTTCCTGGGGTAGACACCTGACTGATCTATCGCCGGAAAATATAATGGAACGGGCAGACGAAGTTAAATCGGTTACATCTGAAAACGGGCTTCAGATACCGGGATTTGCTTCAGCCTGTCAGAACACTGACATAGAACAGATCAAACTGCTTTCAGAAGGCGCAAAAGCTGTGGGTTGTCCTGCTATAAGGCTTAGCTGTCCGGGTTATAACGGTTCTGTAAATTACCACGAGCTTTATGATGAAGCTGTAAAAGGCTACACAAAAGCCCTGGAGATTACAAGGGAATACGGCATAAAAGTTCTGGTAGAAATGCACGGCGGAACCATTCACCCGAGCGCATCCCTGGCTTACAGGATTGTATCGAACTTTGACGCGGAAGATATTGGGGTTATATATGATCCGCAGAATATGGTTAAGGACGGTTTTGAGACTATACAACTGGCAATGGAACTTTTAGGTGATTACCTTGCCCATATCCACGCTGGTGGTCATAAGCCTTATCCCACAGAACCGGATGAAAAGGGGACAGTAAAATGGGCATGGAGCGGTTGCCCAATGGCCGAAGGCCTGTATGATTTTCCAAAGATGATTGAATGTTTAAGAAAAGTTGATTTTCAGGGATTTATTTCTATAGAAGATTTTCGGGGGGATGTTTCACCGGAAGAAAAGCTTGATAACGGGATTAAATATTTGAGTAGTTTGTAAAATAAAAAGGAAAACTAAGAAAATTCTAAATTTTTTAGTTTAATGAGTATATAAAACACTTTATTTAACGAGCAAACTATTAGGAAAGCGAGGTAAGTTAGATGAGTGATTTTAGACAGGAACTTCTGGAAGCCATGCAAGAAATCCGCACTATTGACTGCCATTCCCATACATGCCTGAAAAGCCAATATTACAAGGCAGGACAGCGGAATCTGTTTAACCTCATGAGTTATTATGAGCGGGAAATAAACTCGGTTACAGGCAAAAGCTCTGATGAGATATACGCAGAAGCCAAATCCGATGCAGAACGCTGGGAGATTTTAAAGCCAATTATTGACTGCACCCGAAATGAATCTTACTGGCGGCACAATATTGTTATGTATCGTGAGGTTTTTGGACTGAAAGACGAAGATTTGAATGATGATAACTGGGAAAACCTTAACGAAGCTATTAAACTCAAATCCACCGAACCTGACTGGTATCATAATATAACCAAAAATGTATGCAATATAGCCACACAAATAAGAAATATCCCCTGGTTTCAGGACTGGGAGCCAGAATACTTTACCGCAGTATTGCGGATGGAAGGTGCGCTGGAACTGCATCGCAAAAACATGAGGGAATCCCTGGAAAAGTATCTGGATCGCTCCTTTGACAGTTTGAGTTCGTTAAAAGAAGGTCTAGCTGATCTGGTTGAAAGATACCAGAAACGGGGTTCTGTTGGAATAAAGCTGGCCCATGCCTACGGCAGAACTCTGGCTTCTGATGATGTTCCTGATGATATTGCATCCAACATATTCGCCAAAGCCCTGGGCGGCGGGAGTCTTTCATCTCAGGAGATCAAACAATTTCAGGACAATATAATATTTTTTCTGGCAAGACTCGCCGGTGAAATGAATCAGGTTTTCCAGATACATACTGGAGTCCAGGGTAATTGGGGAGTTATTCCCAATTCTAATCCCCTGCACCTGATACCTCTGATCCATGCCAATAAAAACACCCGGTTTGATCTATTTCACGCAGGATATCCCTACAGCCGGGAAATGGGAATGCTGGGCAAACATGCTCCTAACGTATGGCTTAATATGTGCTGGATGTATGTTATAACTATGGAAGGAAGCCGTCAGAGCCTCAGCGAGTGGATTGACTTGGTTCCTGGTCATCGTATACTGGGATTTGGTTCAGATGTAGGCTGGCCGGAGTTTATATACGCGCATCTGGTGATGGCCAGGTCGTGTATTGCTGATATTTTAGCTCAAAAAGTCGAGAGGGATTTTCTAAGTAAGGAAGTCGCCCTTGACCTGGTGAAAAAGATGTTGCGGGATAACGCAATAAAGCTTTATGGTTTGCCTGAAGATATATAAATTGTAATCGCTAAAAATTAATATAACCTGGTTATCATTCCTGCTTCAAGCTTTTTGAAAAAGCTTGAAGCAGGAATGACAAATTTTATAATTAACTATAAAAAAAGTAAGTACTGATTACAGATTGGGAAAGGAATAAAAATATGACTATGGTAAAGATAGAACGGGCTATTATCGGTGTTTATGATAAAAGCGGTGTGGTGGATTTTGCAAAAGAACTGGTTAAATATGAAGTAGAGATACTTTCTACCGGCGGAACAGGCAGAACACTGGAATCCGCAGATATTCCTGTTACCCAGGTTTCGGATTATACGGGATTTCCTGAGATGATGGACGGCCGGGTTAAGACACTACACCCCAAGATTCACGGCGGCCTGCTGGCCATGCGGGATAATGAAAACCACATGAAAGAAGCAAGGGATAATGGAGTAAAAATGATTGACATGGTGGTCTGTAACCTTTATCCTTTTGAAGCTACTGTCGCCAAACCCGGTGTTACTCTGGAAGAAGCCATCGAAAATATTGATATTGGCGGGCCAACCATGATAAGAGCCGCTGCTAAAAATTATAAAGATTTGACTGTAGTTACTGACGTTAATCAATATGATGATATTCTGGCTGAAATGAAAACCAATGATGGTTGTGTGTCTCTGGAAACAAGATTCAGAATGGCAAAAGCTGTATTTGAACTTACATCTCATTATGATACGATGATCTGTGAATATCTCAAAAAGGTTGGAGAGTGAAATGGATATACTAATAATTGGAGGTGGTGGACGCGAACACACCCTTGCATGGAAGATAAAACAAAGCCCTCTTGTGGGTAAGCTCTACTGCATACCGGGAAATGCGGGGATCAGTGAGATAGCGATATGTAAAAAGATGGATGTGGAGGGGGATTTTGAACCTTTAGCCCAATTTGTGGTAGATAATAATATTGATTTAACCCTTATAGGTCCAGAAGATCCCCTGGCTAATGGTATTGTTGATTATTTCGAGGAAAAAAAACTCAGTATATTTGGCCCTTCTAAGGCTGCGGCTGAAATAGAAGGCAGTAAGGTTTTTTCAAAGCAGTTAATGGTTAAATACGAGATTCCTACAGCTAAAGCTGAGATATTCGATGATGCGGATGAAGCCAAAGCATATATTGAGAGGGTAGGCGCGCCTATTGTTGTAAAAGCAGACGGCCTGGCCAAAGGTAAGGGTGTTATCCCATGTCGGGAGCTTGATAAAGCTTTAAAAGCTGTTGATACTATTATGGTAGAAAAAGCCTTTGGAAAAGCCGGTGACAGGGTTGTTATTGAAGAATTTCTTGAAGGTGAGGAAGCTTCGTTTATAGCCTTTACCGACGGTAAAACCATACTTCCAATGGCGTCATCCCAGGATCATAAACCTGCTTATGACGGTGATGAAGGCCCCAATACCGGCGGCATGGGCGCTTATTCTCCCGCTCCGGTGGTTACTGATGAAGTTCATGAATTGATAATGAATCAGGTTATGGAACCTGCTGTCAACGGTATGGCTGCTGAAGGTCGTCTTTATAAAGGTGTTTTGTATGCCGGCTTAATGATCGCCGATGGTAAACCAAAGGTTGTTGAATTTAACGCGCGGTTTGGCGACCCGGAAACCCAGGCTGTATTACCTCGTATGAAAAGCGATATTGTGCCTATAATACAGGCCTGCATTGATGGTAATCTGTCAGAGATACAGATGAAGTATACTAACAAGCCTGCTGTATGCGTGGTTATGGCCTCCGGAGGTTATCCGGTAAAATACGAAAAAGGAAAAGTGATTACCGGTCTTGATGAAGCAAATGCTCTGAAAGATGTTACAGTGTTCCACGCTGGAACAGCAAAAGATGACGATAATGTGATCACCAATGGAGGAAGAGTTCTGGGCGTTACTGCCCTAGGAGATGATATTAAGGGAGCCATAGACAAAGCTTATACGGCTGTCAGGAAAATATCCTTTGAAAAAGCTATGTATAGATGTGATATTGGACACAGAGCTTTGAATCGCTAATAAAAAATCACGAATTACGGATCACCAATAACTTTTTATGGAAAGTAATCGTTAAAAAATAAATATAAAAATATTGTCATTCCTGCAAAAGCAGGAATGACAAATTCTACAATTGACCATAGAAAAAAGAGATTATTGTAAACACATTTTTCATTTTTTAACGATTACGGAAAGGAAAATAATGAAACCTTTAGTTGGTATTATAGTTGGCAGTGACTCGGATTTACCATTGATCAAAGAGACTACCTCTATATTAGAAAAACTCGAAGTGCCTTTTGAAATTACCATAGGTTCGGCACACAGGACACCGGATTTTGTGGCTGAATACGTAAATACAGCCAGCGCCCGGGGAATTAAGGTGTTGATAGCCGCTGCGGGCCTTTCGGCTCATCTGCCGGGAGTTGTGGCATCCAAGACCCTCCTGCCTGTCATTGGTATACCTGTAGATGGTGGGCCTTTGAATGGTGTTGACGCCCTTTATTCAATAGTTCAGATGCCGGGTGGTATTCCTGTGGCTTCCATGGCCATCGGCAAATCAGGTGCTCGGAATGCGGCTGTTTTTGCCACGCAGATTCTCGCTCTTGCTGATGAAAAACTGGCAGAAAAGCTGAAAGTCTATCGTCAGGAAATGTCTGAGTCTGTTAAAGAAAAGGCGAAAAGACTTTCTGAGATGGGTATTGAAAAATACATAGATGAAAAGGAATAGCTCAGGAGGTAAAATGTGAAATCGGCCATTATTCATTGGTCAAAAACGGGTAATACAAAAAGGTTGCATTTGCCATAAAGCAAGACGTAGTTAATATTATAAAAAGTATAAAATAATATGAAAACACAAGTAGACAAAATTAATCACAAAACCCCCTCCCCGGGAATTATTTATAAAGCCGCCCGGATTATAAAATTCGGCGGTCTTGTGGCCTTTCCCACAGATACAGTTTACGGTATCGGGGCAGATGTTTTTAATGACGAAGCAGTAGAGAAAATTTACAAGGTTAAGAGAAGGACATTACATAAACCCCTGCAAATTCTTGTTGCTCAAAAAAGTGATCTGAAAAATATAACAGATAATTGGTCTGATTTGCTGGAGACTCTTGTATCAAAATTTTGGCCTGGAGCTTTGACTATAGTTATGAAGGCTAAGGCTGATTTCCCATCAAGAGTTCGGTGCGGTCTGGATACTGTAGGTGTAAGGATGCCTGACAATAAGATTGCTCTGGAGCTTATTAATGCCTGCGAAGGCCCTATAGCTGCCAGCAGCGCGAATATTTCGGAGCATCCTGACGCAAAAAGCGCCCATGAGGTGCTGGATTATATGGATGGAAAAGTTGATCTGCTGATTGATGGAGGCGATACCCCTGGAAGCACGCCTTCAACAGTGGTGAATATTTCCATTTCTCCTCCCGCTGTTTTACGTGAAGGTGGGCTGGATATAGAAAAGTTAAGTGACATATTGTGGAGAGCAAAATGAAATTAGCAATTGCCAGCGATCATGCAGGATACAGACTTAAAAATAATATAGTAAATTACCTTGCAGAGAATCACAAAGAAATAGAAGTATGTGACTTTACAAAGGATTATATAAAGGGTGATGACTATCCAGAATATGCTCAGAAGGTAGCGAAGGCCGTAACATCAGGAGAATGTGCTCGAGGAATAGTTATATGCGGAACAGGTATGGGAATATCCATTGCAGCTAACAAAGCTCCGGGTATCCGCGCTGCTGCATGTTATACATCCCGTATGGCTGAAATATCCCGGGAACATAATGACTCAAATGTCCTGGCCCTTGGTGGAAGAATTACCGCCTGTGAATTAGCCTTTGATATTGTGGAATCCTGGTTAAATACGGAATTTTCGGGATGCGATAGACATAAAAAACGAATAGAGCAGATTGGTAATATTGAAAAGGAGTATAAACATAATGGAACGCCCATCATGGGATGATTATTTCATGGAGATAACCCACCTGGTCTCCAAGCGATCCACATGTTTAAGAAGGCATGTTGGCGCTGTTATTGTCCGGGATAAGCGCATCTTGTCCACAGGCTATAACGGTGCGCCCAGAGGGCTTCCCCACTGTGCTGAGACAGGATGCACAAGGGAAAAGATGGGAGTTCCTTCCGGTCAAAAGCAGGAACTATGCAGGGGCCTGCATGCGGAACAGAATGCCATAATCCAGGCGGCTTTATTCGGTGCTGGCATTGAAGGCTCTGATATATATACTGTTACCCAGCCGTGTGTCGTATGTGCTAAGATGATTATTAACGCCGGTATAAAACGGGTTGTATTTGAAGAAGCCTATCCTGATCCCCTGGGGGAAAGTATGTTAAGGGAAGCCGGGGTCGGGTTGGTAAATATAAAAGATATAAGAAAAATGGAGGACGTTGATGAAACATAGAAATTATGTCATCTTTATCGCTTCTGTTTTCGTCCTGATATTAAGTCTTTCCAGTTCCCTGATGGCAAATTCTATAAGCGATCCTGACTTTTACCGTTCAGCCGCCAGATATATGATTCAGGGAGTAAATAAGGGCTACTGTCTCATAATCGGCAGTGGAAATGGGTATCTGGCCCGGGGACTGGCGGAGATCAGCAATCTTAAGATCGTAGGAATAGAAGACGATGCGGAATTGGTGGATAAATCCAGGAAATATCTGGACAAAGCCGGGTTATATGGAACGCGGGTAAGTATTCATTACGGTTCTCTGGAAAAACTACCCTATACCCACTATTTCGCCGACCTTGTTGTCTCGGAAAATGCCCTGACTAAAGGAAAAATAACCTGTTCTGCTGATGAAGTGTTCCGGTTGACAAAACCCTTTGGCGGCATAGCGATTTTAGGTCAGTTTAAACATGCTGACGAAGATAAAATGGAATTATCATATCTAAAAGAATGGATAGATAAATCATCTTACGAAGATTGGAAAATACTGGAAGAAAATGGTCGCTGGGCGTTTTTAAGACGTGGATATTTACCGGGAAGCGGAGAATGGACGCATCAATATGCCGATGCTCGAAATTCGGCTTGCAGTGGTGATGAATTGGTGAAAAATCCCATGCGGGTGCAGTGGTTTGGCAAACCGGGCCCCAGGGCTATGGTCGACCGCCATCATCGCGCTTTAGCCCCTCTATGGAAAGATGGTAAGCTTTTCGTTCCAGCCGCTGGTGAGAATAAAATAATCGCTGTAGATTCTTACAACGGCACAGAATTATGGGAGACAAAAGTTCCAAACTACAGGCGTTTAGGTGCTAACAGGGATTCGGGAAATATGGCCGTTGACGATTATCTATACGTCGCAGCAGAGGATAAATGCTGGGGCCTGGATATAAATTCAGGGAAGCAAAAGCGCAAATTCAAAACCCCACAGCTTTTACCGGAAAAACATGATTGGGGTTATGTGGCATGTTCCGACGGTCTGTTATTTGGTAGTGGACAGAAAAAAGGCGCATCCCGGGATACACAACATATTGATACAGTAAACCAGGTATACTATGATAACAGGCCTGTTGTAACCAGCGATTACCTGTTCTGCTTTGACAATTACACAGGTGAAAAACAATGGCAATATAAAAACGGTGTAATAATCAACCCGGCAATTGCTGTTGATAATGAGAATATATACTTCGTGGAAAGCCGAAATCCCCATGCAGTTTCAGATGACGGCAGGATAAAACTGGAATTGCTGTTAAAAAAAGGATACGGCTGGATTGTTGCCATTGACAAACAGACGGGAAAACTGGCATGGGAAAATCAGGTCGATCTACCCTTTCAGCATATTATACACCTGAGTTGCAGCGATGATATAGTCATTGTTCTTGGAACTCACAATATGGAAGGTCATGTCCAGTATGACCTCTATGGCTTTAAGTCTGCTGATGGTGGTATAGAATGGCAGACTGACTACAAACCCGGCGCAGGAACAGGCGGTGGACATGGAGAACAGGATCAGCATCCGGTTATAGTGGATAATACCCTGTATATGCTGGAATCAAGCAGTTACAATATACTGACAGGTGAAAAAGGGGATTATGTTCTTCGTAGAGGCGGTCATGGCTGCGGCACTTTATCCGGTGCTGCATCATACCTTTTTGCCAGGGGCAGCAACCCCCGGATGTATGCCATCACAGAGACTGAAGAAAAGGGAATCCCTCTGGATAACGTCAACCGTCCCGGATGCTGGATTAACATCATTCCGGCAGGAGGGCTTGTGTTGATACCTGAGTTTAGCTCTGGTTGTACCTGTTCATATCCTATACAAACTTCCATAGCGTTTATACCCGTATCAGAATAGGTGGTATACATGAAATCAGTTTGTTATAAACCCATTGGCATAATACATTCACCATTTAAAGATACAAAAAATATGCCTATACAGCCTATAGGCGCAAAAGGCATAAAGGGTACTGTGGAATTAGAAACCGAATATAAAGATGGCTTGAAAGACCTGGATGGATTTTCCCATATAATCCTTATATATGATTTTCATCTTTCCGACGATTATTCACTTCAGGTAAAACCTTTTCTTGACGATATACCTAAAGGGGTGTTTGCTATAAGAGCGCCTAAACGTCCTAACTCTATAGGTATATCCGTTGTCCGTCTTAATAGTATTGAAAATACAACGCTGCATATATCCAACGTTGATATAGTAGATGGCACTCCTCTTCTGGACATAAAGCCATGTGTTCCTCACTTTGACTGCTTGGAGGACGTATGTATTGGCTGGCTTAGCGATAGGGTAGGATCTGCGGTGGACAAAAAGTCGGATGAAAGGTTCCATGATAGTTCAGCTAAATAATTTATCCGTATCTTATGGTGAAATTCTTGCTCTGGACGACATTTCCCTGGAAATAAGTGGGAATTCTGTAGGCTTACTGGGCCCCAACGGTGCTGGAAAAACCACTCTTATCAGAACTCTTCTGGGTTTTTTGAAGCCCGATTCCGGCAGCAGCGCGGTATTGGGTATGGATGTTATAATCCGTCAGATGGAAATACGCCAGATGGTAGGCTATATGCCGGAAGGTGAATGCTATGTTCCAGGAATGACAGCTGTCAGGTACGTTGCCTATGCCGGTCAGCTTTGCGGAATGCCCTACAGGGATGCCATGCAGAGAGCCCATGAGGTGCTTCAGTATGTGGGCATGGATGAAGAACGTTATCGCATGGTGGAGACCTATTCGGCGGGTATGAAACAGCGTATTAAGCTGGCCCAGGCCCTGGTTCATGATCCGGAACTTTTGTTTCTGGACGAACCTACTTCAGGCATGGACCCAGCCGGTCGCCAGGATATGCTCGATCTGATTCTTGACATATCCACAGCCAAAGATATTAAGACCATAGTATCTTCTCATCTTTTACCTGATATTGAATACGCATGTCAGGATGTAATAGTGCTGGATCGGGGAAGATTATTAATACAGGGAAATATTGAAGAACTGAAAGACTCCTCTCATAGTTTATTTGAGCTAAAGGTTAAGGGTGATCTTGAGCTATTTACATCCCGGCTGGATAATATGAAAATTGAATGGCGGATTGGTAATAATAATATCTTAAAAGTGTCTCTACCTGAGAATATAAAACCGAAATTCTTTTTCCAAATAGCCAGAGAGGATGATATACAGATCAGACATCTGGTGGCCACCCAAAATACACTGGAAGATGTCTTCGCTCAAGCGGTGGGAGATTCTGATCTTTAAGTTTTTATCACGATGTTAATTCCTTTTTTGCTTTTCATTCCTGCAAAAGCAGGAATGACGAATTCTATAATAAAACATAGAATTAAATAGCTAATGGTTGCAATCCTGAGAAAAACGGCGAATACTAAGTAAGTGACACTCGGATTAATAAGGTAATATAATGCCAATACATGATCAAAGCTATAAACACTGGGAAAAGAAATTCAAACCCCACACTTTCCGATGGTGGGTTATTACTAAAGAGGGTTTAAGGATAATACTGCGTCGAAAGCTGTTTTTGCTTTTTATACTGGGGCCTCCGGCGATATTGATGTTTGTCTATGGTGCCATGATATATGGAATTAATATCTATGGAAAATTATTTGATTTTGATATAGTAAATTCCAATTTCTTTTTCGTATTTTTTACCAACCAGAACTTCTTTATCTCCCTCATATGTGTATTTGGTGGGTCGGGTTTGATTGCTGATGATATGAAAAACAACGCCCTTCAGATGTATTTTTCCAAACCTTTAACCCGCTGGGATTACCTGCTGGGTAAATTTGCTACGATTATGGTTATGATGTTGTTTATAACCCTGGTTCCTGGTATACTGCTTTTTGTGGAAAATGCTTTGATTTCAGAAGGATCAACATTTATCAAAGAGCAGTATTGGTTGCTGGGTTCTATAATATTATATTCTCTTGTTATAACTGTACCCACAGGTCTTTTGATACTGGCTTTATCGTCCATAAGCAAAAACAGCCGATATGCAGCCATTAGCTTTATTGCCATACTTATTGGCACTCCAATATTCAGCGAAACCACCCGGAATATATTTGATATAGGTGCGGCGAGATATATCTCTTACTGGACGAATCTATTTGCTGTTGGAAGAAAATTGTTTCGCCTTTCCCTTAATTACCAGTGGGAATGGTCGGCGATTATCATTATTAGTCTTGTAATTTTTTGTTTTTGCCTGGTGTATCGTAGAATTAACGGGATTGATATTGTAAAATGAATTTAATCGCAGAAGCTAAGGAATTATCCAAATGGTACGGTCAGGTTATCGGCGTCAATAAAATCACTATTGACATTAATCCCGGCGTAACCGGTTTGTTGGGGCCCAACGGCGCGGGTAAATCCACATTTTTGAAGCTTATGGTAGGGCTGTTAAAGCCCAGCAGTGGTAGCATACAGGTTCTGGGTATGCCCGTATGGAACAATCCTGATTTTAGCTGCCGTATCGGTTACTGTCCTGAACAGGACGCATTTTACAGGAATATGACAGGTGTCCAATTTGTAACCAACCTGGCTTTACTCAGTGGATATTCCAGATATGAAGCCCGGGAAAAAGCCATGAAAGCCCTGGAAACTGTTCGTCTGGTAGATAACAAGGACAGGAAAGTTGGAGCTTACAGCAAGGGTATGCGGCAAAGGATTAAACTGGCCCAATCCCTTTTGCACGATCCTGAACTGCTGTTTCTCGATGAACCTCTGAACGGTATGGATCCTATAAGCAGGCGAAACACCATAAGGCTTGTAAAGGAATTGGAAGAAAAGGGAAAATCGATTATAGTTTCCAGCCATATACTTCATGAGATCGAATCCATGACCAACAAAATTCTTTTGATCAGCAACGGCAGGATTCGAGCCGAAGGTGATGTCCATGAAATTCGTGAACTTATAGACGAACATCCCCATAACGTCCATATTATCTGCAATAAACCCCGACTTATGGCGGCTATTCTGGTTGAATACGAAGACGTAGCCAGTATAAGAATTAATGCAGAAGACAACTCTCTTGTCGCTGAAACTTTAAAACCGGATGATTTCTATTCCCGTCTCCCGGAAATAGTTATTGAAAACGATATTGAAATAAGCAATCTTTATTCGCCTGATGATAATTTACAGGCGGTGTTTAAATATTTGGTGGGTTAATTATGCCAAAGACTAATTTCATAAATACATCCAGAACTATATTCAGCATTACCATAAGACAATCCATCAGAAGTAAGAAGACTTTTTTCATGCTTATTATAACCTTTTTGCCGGTGGTTCTTGCCATATCATACAGAATCATTGGTAGGGATATGGAGCCAAATAAACCCTTTTCGAGGCTGATAATGATAGGGCCTGAAAATGCCCTTTCCATGATGATGATGTTTTATCTCTTGTTTCTGGGCCTTTTGGTATCTTTATTTTATGGTGCTTCTCTTATCGCCGACGAAGTGGACAATAAAACCATTATCTACCTATTTACTCGACCTATAAAGAAGATTTCTATACTCGCGGGAAAATTTGCCGCATACCTTGTTCAATCACTTCTGATTATCATTCCCCCCATCCTGTTGTGTCTACTGATAATAATCGTAAATAACAGCATGATTATTGACTACGGGATTTTAATTCGATCCTTTGTCGGGCAAGTCGGTGTTATCGTTCTGGCTTTGGTGGTTTATGGAACAATTTTTAACCTGCTGGGAGTCTGGATAAAGAGACCTATATTATTTGGTTTGCTTTTTGCTTTTGGCTGGGAGAAAATGCTGTTGATTGTTCCCGGTTCTATTAAAAAGATTTGTATCGCCCATTATCTGCTATCCGCTTTTCCAAGACATGCCCTTTTACCAGAGCAGAATATGCAGATGGGCTTTCGCAGGGGGATAATTCATAACAGTTCCCTTTTAACATCAATAATTGTTATATCAATTATAACCATTATATTTTTTATTGCTTCTATCATGGTCATAAATCGCAAAGAATACAAATTTGAATAGGGAGTACAATAATGAGTCAGAGCAAAAAAGATCCCTTTGAGATACGAAAACTGTATAAATTCCTGAGAGTTGTGGATGTATGCGACGCTATGGACGGCATAGGGTATTTTGACATAGGTCTTATGGATCCTGAAATTCGTCCATTATGGTCCGGTATGAAATTCTGGGGAGTAGCCTTTACCATCAGATGCATTCCGGCCAATCGTCCTATGTGGAAGCTGGATAACACTGAGGAAATTGTAAATGCTCATGGAATATGGTTCAAGGAAGTTGGTAATGTAGGCACTGGCGGAATGATTAAGCCCGGACATGTTATCGTTACTGATACAGGCGGTTCAAAAGAAGTTGGATACTGGGGATCAAACAACAGCATGGGTACTATAGTATCCGGAGCTGTGGGCATCGTTACCGATGGATACTGCCGGGATACGGATGAAGTTATAATACAAAAGACTCCCATCTGCGCACGTTCTCGCGGACGCACAATTATTCCCGGGCGCATTGAAACTGTGGAAGTGCAAACCCGGATCGGCTGTGGTGGGGTACAAGTGGAACCTGGTGACATGGTGGGATGCGATGGTGACGGTGTGGTTGTTGTTCCCCAGCGCATTGCTGAGGAAGTAGCCATACATGCCAGGGCTATACTGCTGGCTGATATGAAAGGGCGTCGCAGGCTTTATGAAAAGCTGGGGATGGAACCTGATGAAACGGTTGATTACGAAAAAGTAGAGGAGTATTACAAGGGGATAAAATGAATTTAGCTGATTTTATTAGGAAAAATAAAATTGTCCTGCTGGATGGGGCTATGGGTACAGAACTGGAAAAACTTGGCGCAAAGGCAGGAACGAGTAACCTGACTGATCCGGATAAAGTGCTTCAGGTACACAAAAGCTATGCTAACTGCGGTTGTAATGTCTTTATAACCAATACCTTGACCATGAACCGGGTCTACGCTGAGTCTCATGGGCTTGATGTAAATATAAAAGATGTAAATACCGCCGGCGTAAAACTGGCAAAGCAGGCGGCTAAGGGTCAATATATTCTGGGTAACCTCAGTTCCACTGGTCAGATGCTTGAACCCTATGGAACTTATAAGGAAGAGGATTTCTATAAGGCTTTTAAAGAGCAGGCAGATATATTAGCTGAAAGTGGTGTTGATGGATTTATAATAGAAACTATATTCGAGATCAGAGAGGGATTATGCGCTCTTAAGGCTTGCAAGGATGCGGCTGATCTGCCTGTTTTAATATCCTTTTCCTTTTCCACCCTGGACGGCGGCGGAAGAACCATCATGGGCAACAAGGCAGAAGATATGGCTAAAGCTGTAGTAGATACGGGCGGAGACGCGGTTGGAACTAACTGCGGCGATCTTGACCCTGAGGAAATGGCCCAAATTATAGCCAATATGGCCCAGGTTGTGCAGCTTCCCATAATAGCCGAACCCAACGCGGGCAAACCTCAACTGATCGCCGGTAAAACCACATTTAACATGGATGCAGATACTTTTGCCCGAGGAATTAAAAAATGTGTAGAAGCCGGTGCTAAGATAATTGGAGGGTGTTGTGGTACTACACCTGAGCATATATGTAAATTAAAAGCTGAATTATAAATTCCAATATTAATCGAAAGTTTGTATAAAGGAAGAAGTATGAACGGAATATTTGACATGCCTCTAAGAAGACTCGGTAAAACAGGTGCAATGGTCACACCTATAGGTATTGGCGGCGCAGCCCTGGGTCATGGTTACACAAAGGCCACAACAGATGAAGACGCAGTAGCCGCTGTGAATCGGGCTGCTGAACTTGGTATTGGCTATATTGACACATCGCCCTATTACGGTGAAAGCGAAAGACGTATAGGTCTGGCCTTTAAAGATAACCCGGAACTGAGGAAAAATTTCTACTTGGCCACAAAGACCGGAACAGGGATTCGTCCCAGTAACTACACTGCCGAATGGACTTACAAAAGCGTGGAAAACAGTCTGAAACTGTTCCATACCGACTGGATCGATCTCATGCAGATTCACGATCCCGGGAGTCTTGATTCATCTCTAGCCGAAGACGGCGCGCTTAAGGCCTTGATGGATCTCAAGGAACAGGGAGTAATAAAAGGAATCGGACTTGGTGTGCGCAGCCATGAGTTACACATGCAGGCCATCCAGCATGGTGCTTTTGACGCCATACTAACCTACGCCGATTTTAATCTGATACGCCAGTCAGCCAGGGAAAACCTGTTTGATGCCGCCGAAAAGCATGACGTGGGAATCGTGCTGGGCTCACCAATTCTATTCGGCCTGCTTTCCAACCGGGAATACGATGAATCCAGAAGGCACGGCTTAACAGATGATGAGTGGGAAAAATATCGAAAAATATACGATTGGTGCAAAGAACGCAGTGTCAAACTCATGAGCCTGAACCTGCAATATATCCTGCGGGATTCCAGAGTATCGGTGGCTATAGTAGGAACCCGAAACATCCAACAAGTGGAGGAACTGGTGGCATCAGTGCTCAATCCCCTGCCGGAAAAAATATGGGATGAAATACGGGAGGAATTTGGGATTGAATAGAATGATGGGTAAAAATAAGGTTAGGGCAGCATCGCTTTCGCACCAGCATCTTACATTGATTTATAGCAATTCTATGAAGCCATCCTATAAATTTATCATAATGGTAAATTACAAAATTTGTCATTGCTGCAAAGACAGGAATCTAGGAGCTTAACATTATGGCTGGATTCCTGCCTTCGCAGGAAAGACAAATAAGTAATATTCATTTTTGACGATTACAACATAGAAATTTAAAACAATTAGCTCCAAAGGAGCGACATATTCTATTATTATATATTATGTTATTCCTCTGGAGCTACTGAATTAAATTATTTTCTCAAAAAAGTATGATTTAATTCTCAATTTCGTATACTATTTGCACCTGAACAGTAAGTTCCAACTCACCGGGTTGTATTGGAACATTGGCTTCAGCAGCGGACTTATCGTAATCCACACCGTAATATATACCACCGGAGCTTGATACTTCATCAATACTGACGGCGTTACCCAGTTTAACGCCTGCAGCTTCAGCCATGCTTTCGGCTTTTTTGTGGGCGTTTTCTATGGCCTTTATCCGGGCTTCACTTTTGAATTGTTCCGGATCATCCAGGGTAAAATTAATGCCATATATGTTGTTTGCACCAGCATCAATTGCAGACTGCAACACTCTACCTATTGAATCCAGATCCCGGACTTTAACTGTTACGTTATTACTTACATAATAACCGATTATCTCACCATTTTTATTATTTTCATAATCCCTCTGGGGATAGATGCTGAAATTAGATGTCTGAATATCCTTTTCCAATACACCTTCCTGAATTATGGCTTTGATAAGACCGTCGGTTTTTTCGTTATTTTCATCAACAGCCGCTTCTACTTCCCGGTTAAAAGTCTGGGTTCCTACCTGAATAGAAGCGATATCCGGTGCGCTTGTTACCTCTGCTGAACCCGTTACCCTTATTTGATTTAGCGGCTCTGTGTTTACGACTATCTGGTCTTCAAAACAACCAGAAAGCATAAATATGGATATTAATAAAATAGGTAGTAAATATTTTTTCAATTTAGTTTCCTCCTTAAAATAGCTTCCCTGGTGAACTTTCTTTAGAATACAAAACTTAATAATGCAAACGATATACCAGATATTCAACCTTACAGTCAAGTTATACTGAAAGTTTGTATTATATACCATAATATACCCCAAAAACCATAATTATGAAGTATCCAACCAAGCATAAAATTTATGTCGATGAAAACTTTGGCGCTTTTGGTTTGAGTATGGTAATAATTTGAATTTCTTTTCAGCTTGTCATTCCTGCGGAAGCAGGAATCTAGAAGCATCAGCACAAATGCTGGATTCCTGCTTCCGCAGGAATGACAAATGGAGGATATTTTTTTATTAATTGGACAATGCCCCCCCCACACTCAAACTGGATGAGCCAAAACTTCTGATACAGACTAAAAACTTTATTTGTTACTCCGTCCTTCGCAATAACACACGGACATAAAATTTATGCTTGGATGGGGTATATATAAATTGATAAAACCCGTTTAATAGTCGAAAATCTGATAGATGGTATCAGAAATCTGATGTTTTCTATAAATTACATAAAAATAGCCATTCCATCACTTAATCTTAATAATGAAATGCTAATATATTATTTGATTATTGTTTTTGAGTAAGAAGGTTTTACTTTATAGTTGATATGAATTCCAGCAATATGGAAGATATTGAATTGACGGTATACAACTCCAGCACAGGAGAAACTAACAGCCTTAGCGTATTGGGCACGCTAAGGCGTGCCCAATATAAAATTATTCAGTAAAAGTTACAATGCCATTACCCTGAGTAACTTCGCCAATATTATAGATATTTTCTCCAGAGCTTTTCAGTTCCTGAAATACTGGTTCCGCATAATCAACATCAACCACAAGCACCATACCGATACCCATATTAAACACCCGGTACATCTCTTTTTCTGTTACGTTACCTTTGTCTTTGAGAAAATTAAATACAGGTAGTATATTCCATGAATTTTTGTTTATGACAGCGTTGCAGTTATCGGGTAGAATTCTTGGAATATTATCCAGCAATCCGCCGCCGGTAATATGGGCTATTCCTTTAATGTTGAATTGTGTATCGTTGAATTTCTCCAGTGTATGCAAAATGGATTTTACATAGCTTTTGTGGGGTTTCAGCAGTTCATCACCCACTCTTGCACCTAATTCCTGGACAAAGTCATCAACTTTATAGCCGCAAACATCAAACATGATTTTTCGGGCTAATGAATATCCGTTGGTATGAAGTCCTACAGAACCAAGACCAATTAATTTATCGCCGGGTTTGATATTTTCTCCGGTAAGTATTTTGCTTTTTTCAACTACACCAACTATTGCACCTACCAGGTCATATTCTCTGGGATTATAAAATCCCGGTAACTCGGCTGTTTCGCCGCCTATGAGTGAACATCCTGTATCCTTACATCCAGCGGCAAGACCTTTAATCAGTTCTGCCATAACTTCCGGTTTCAGCTTGCTGGTTCCCAGGTAATCAAGAAAGAATAAAGGTTCTGCGCCTAATACAACTATATCATTGCCGCAGTGAGCAACGAGATCATATCCTACAGTATTGTGACGATTCAGGGAAAATGCTATTTTAAGCTTGGTTCCCACGCTGTCAGTGCTGGAAACCAGAACCGGTTCGTTGTATTTTGATTTATCCAGGGCAAACAACCCGCCGAACTGCCCCAGGTGGCTTAATACTTCAGGACGATAAGTGGACTTAATCTCGTCTTTTACACCGTCAAGGGCCGTATCCATAGTATCTATGGATACACCTGCTTTTTCGTATGTTAGTTCTTCCTCTTTGTCCAAGTTTTTATTCCTCCCTGCTTTTTCCGCCTGTTTACGTTCAGTCCAGGCCTTTGCCGCTTCCAGTTCTGGTCCAAATCTTTCCGCATAAGCTTCCTGCTGTGCTTCCGCTACTTTTTTATTTATTGCTGAGATTCTAATCGCTGCGCCGGCGATAATTATTATATCAACAATTAGTATGATGGGATAAAGGACTGATTTGGATATGCCCAACCTGCTGCCAATAATATCAATTATTATCGAAATTATAGCACAAGCAATCAAGGCTGATACAAGGCTGGAACCCTGTGGGCTTGCCAGATCCCGTCTTGCTTTACTCCAGGAAGAAGGTTTTCCTGATCTTTGTTTTGGCATATTCATATATATCAACTCTTATTCTTTAATTTCTGTTTTGCTTTTTTCTTCGTATGGTTTTAAATTATAGGCTAAAGCTGCCCCAACAGGCCCTGCAATTACATATAGTAAAATTGATGGTATCCAGAAAGTTAATAGATTAACAGGCCGGACAATAACATAATAAATTACTGTGCCTAATAGCCTGATAGGGCCTCCCCATTCCTGTAGTGTGGTTATCCAGTCTGCCCTGGTTACTGTAATTAATGCGACGGCAGCGCAAACAGCAAGAAATGTGCTTTCATATAAACGTCTTCGTGACACTGTTTTGGGTACAAATCGTCCCATCAAATGCACGCCTTCCGCTGTTGCTATTATTGCAATGCCGTAAACCAGTAAGAAGGAAATAAGCACAAATATAGCAGTTAAAAATCCACCCATATTTACATTCTGGATTCCGTTCCATATACTGTTTACAATAAAAAGGGAAATCCCACCGGCAATAACTCCGGCACAGCAACCTACCAACATCTGTAAAAATACTAAACCGATACGTTTTCCTTTAGACATCTTTACTTATACTCCTTGCTATTTAAAATTTCATTCCAAAAATCCGTAAAATATTTGTCAACTATTTCCAATTGAATACCGTGAGTTGCTTTGGGGTTGCTGATCGATGTACCTGCTACAACCTGACTATAAACGGCTGATTTGCTTATACTATTATCGTTATTACCAAATACCCATTCCTTTAAAAAACCGGCGTGCATCGCATCGCCTGCGCCGATGGTAGAATATATTTCCGATACTTCCATGGATGGAAAATATTCTCCCCGGGTAAAATCACCTATACGTTCCGGCATTTTTCCATTCCAGAGCCAGCACCCTTTTTCATTATGTATAATTAAAGTTCCATGAAATGAATCTCTATAAAGCGAATCCCATTTTTCTTTTAAATCCATAAATTCATCAGTATTCATAAACATAAAACGAGGTGTCTTTGTTCCCTTTAAGCAGCTATAGAGATAATTACCTCTTGTGTCTAGAGAAACCTGGCAATCAGGAGACAGGATTTTTAATATCTCAGCATAAAACGTGTAAGGTTTTATTGCATTATCCTCAAATTCCCAGAAAGGTGGGGCGCCGGCCATGACTATCATATCGGTATTCCGGGAAACTTCTGCCACTTTGTTTTTGACTGATTCAGCGGCTTCCTGAGACCATATCATGCGAGGGCTGAAATTTAAACTGGTTCCCCCACCTTCCAGCATCATCTCAATACATCGTCTGGTGGTTTGCATTTGGCCGGTTTCCCTGAGTTCTTCCACAATTTCAAATTGGGGTTTAACCTTATTGAGGGCGTTTGTTTGCAAGCATTGGACATATATACCCGCTGGTGTGGAAGGCTTAATTTCTATTTTACCAGCAAACCAATTCTGGCTTTCTTCTAAAGGCCCATGTGGTGCCGGCGGCAGAAACGTTATTAACTCCACTTCAATTTGAAAATCATCGGGTATAAGCCTATCCATAACCCGGGCCACATTTGTGGCCTTACCCCCGGCGTAAGTTGTAATGATTTTGGGACGCTGTTTTGCTTCGTGTCCTGTATCCATGAAGCATATAAGTCCCTTTTCAGGATTGTATTCAGTATAACCGTCTCTGGTATTTCGGTTAAGACTCCATATCTCATCGGCAGTGGGAGCAAATTCCAGTATTTTTACTTTACGGACAGGCACTTATTTCAATCTCCGTAACGCTGTCTGAGCATGGGTGAAAGTCTCAAAGCCAACTGAGCGCGCTCAAACATATCAATCCATTCCTGAGCTACCGCAGTTAATTCCTCTTCCGCTGGTGGTACAAGACCTGTGGAACATGCCGGACCGATCTGTTCTTTTGCCATCTTTCGGTAAGTTGAAAGGGTTCGTGCACCGAATCTGCCACATTCGTAAAAATCTTCACTCAGAAAAACCACAACGGGAACGCGAGTTCCGCCAAGTATCCGAAGTTTATCCCGAAGATCGGGATTAGAATCCCGGTCTACAAAGCGCAGGTCTATTACATCCGAGGCTTCAGCAATGCGCTGTAAGATAGGCCCCTGTCTTATACAGTCACCACACCAGGCCCCACATAAACAGAGGATATACATTTTTCTTGTAAAACTACCCAGGAGTTTTTTTTGCTCATCAGTCAATATAACTTTGTCATATACAGCTTTCCAGCGGGATTGTTCCTGCTCTTTTGAAGATGCCATATATTCTTTATACGGCATACCGGATTCAAATTTTGATTTGTGAAGTTCCAGATTTGGATCCATATATTTATCGCTTGCGCCCATTTTTTTGGTCTCCTGTTGGTAATCGTTAAAAATGAATATAACTAACTGTCATTCCCGCGGAGGTGAGGATAACACAAAAAAGTAAATTTTCTTAGTTACTACAATAAAAGCGGAAGAAGCTCATTTTTAAAGATTGTTGTTAAAATTTCTATGTAAAATAAACGTTTCTTCTTATGAAAAGGTTACTTTTTATAAAACACAATAATACAATTCTTTTGCCCCATACATTGACGAAAGGGCATATGGAAATCAACTTCCTTATCAAATTCCCCTAACCACACCCTGAATTCAAGCATACATATCCTGTCACTTATTTCAGGTGCAAGATGCTCTCGCTTTGCCTTTTTTAATATTTCATACCAGGGGCACTGTTTTATTATAATCTTCAGGGAATTGGGATTTTCCTTTTCCAGATTATAAATATATCCCTCTGCTTCCAGTTTTACAGATATAGCCCTGGAAAAATCTTCTAGTCCTTTACCATCAATACCCAGGATTTCTTTGACTTTCCTGGCCTGTATCTTGGGTAAAACTTTCCATACCTTTTCGTCTATATCTAACGCTTTTTCAAAGCCAAATTCTTCTTCTAACATCATAAACCATAAACCA
Source organism: Candidatus Poribacteria bacterium (assembly GCA_014730235.1). GTDB lineage: Bacteria > Poribacteria > DTPJ01 > DTPJ01 > WJIO01 > WJIO01. The sequence continues at coordinate 3,849 of WJIO01000155.1, read as the reverse complement.
TCTATGGTAAAATATGACTTATTAAGGTATTCGGATATTATTTTCTGATCCATATAAAAGTCTCTCTTTTTGTAACCGCTAAGAAATGAAAAATGTGTTTACAATAGTCGTTTTTTTTCTATGGTCAATTGTAGAATTTGTCATTCCCTCCTTCGCGGGAATAAAAATGGATATAATTTAGATGTCATTCCTGCTTTCGCAGGAATGACAAATTTTGTAATTTGTCATCATTATAAAGGTACTTTCTAAACACATTTTTCATTTTTTAACGATTGCTTTTTATAATATTTGATTCATAATTAATTTGATTTTCATTATATCAATTGTATGATTTTACATCAAGGTTGAATTATCCGTACCAAGCATAAAATTTATCCGTGAAAACTTTGGCTCTTTCGGTTTGAGTATGGTTATAATTTGAAAATTTTCTCAGCTTGTCATTCCTGCTTCAAGCTTTTTCAAAAAGCTTGAAGCAGGAATGACAAATGGAGGATAGTTTTTTCTTAATTGGACAATGTCTTTTACACTTCCACACTCAAACTGGATGAGCCAAAACTTTTGATACAGACTAAAAACTTTATTTGTTACTCCGTTCTTCGCAATAACACAGGGATATAAAATTTATGCTTGGAATGAATATATATCTAAGACTATACAATATCGCAGTTTGGATCGAAATTTGTTGCTTATTAGTAAATTTTTTCATTGACTAAAAACAATTTCTGGATTATAATTAATATCAACGGCGATTGGCCTTGGCTTCCATCTCCCATAGCCGCACAACTTTGTCAAGGCTGGTCGCTATTTTTTTGCTCAATTCCAATTTCCACCCCAAAATAAATTATTCTATAAAAAATGAACCCATTGGCAGGTAAAGGTGTCTAATTCTATAAAGAATGAAGATTGATACCTATAAACCAAATCAGGAATTTGTTAAATACTTAATCATGAACCATGACCCGGATCTGCCAATAATTCAAAGATGCCAGTCAGGAGACACTTCTGCCTTTGATGAAATTGTAATCAGACATAAGGTCAGGATTTATCAACTGGTTTACAGGATGCTGAATGGCAGCTGCGACGTAGAAGATGTGGCCCAGGAGATATTCATCCGGGCATTTAAGAAGATTAAGAAATTTCATTATAAGTCTAATTTCTCCACATGGCTTACCAGGTTGGCCGTAAATTACTGCATAAACTATATCAGGAAATCCAGACGTTTGAAAATATTACCTGTAGGGCTTGAGCTTAAAAATAAATTTGCTTCACAGGAAGTTCAGAATAGAGTTGAGTTGTCTGAAAAAATGAAAATACTGAATTCATCCATAGAAAAACTTTCACCAAAACAAAAAGCGGTCATTATTTTGCATTATTTCGAGGAATATTCATGTCAGGAAATAGCGGAAATACTGGATTGTTCTGCTGGCACTGTGAAGTCCAGGTTATTCAATGCCCGTAATAAGCTGAGAAAACAGCTTGAACCATATATGAAAGATATTAATCTGGAAAATGCCAGATCAGAGGTTGGTGGCAAAAATTATGAAATGTCCAAAATCTAGGAAATTATTGAGCAACAGCCATGAAGAAAATATAAGCCAGGAATTAAAAGACCATTTATCCCATTGTAAATTATGCAGACAAAAATTTATACAATCCGTTCGTATAACAAAACTGCTGAAATATGTCGGAAATAATGAGAGCTTACCTGATCCCCCTTCAGATTTTAATCAGGATGTTATGGAAGGCGTTTATCAGGCAGATAAAAAATTCAATCCCGGATTTGGTCTAAGGGTCGGATTAACGGCATTTGTTTTTATTTTAGTTCTGGCAAGTGCGTTTCTGTTAAATATTGGTTCATTTCAGAATAGAGATATTAAATTTGTCATGCAGGATGATGTAAAAATAAAAGACACTGATGATTTACAGCATGCAAAATCAGAGCTAATAAGATTATTGACACAAACCATAGAAATTATTGAAAGAGGTGACCAGGAATGGGAAATCGAAATATAATAACAGCTTTCGCTTTATGCATGTTTTTTGTGGGATTGGTTTCACAAAATACCATCGCCGATCCCATATTGGAAATAACAAAGGATATAGTATATGAATATGCTGAATCGGCGAAGCTCAGGGAAGAGATAAACCTGTCGGGAATTACCCTGGAGGAAATTGTTGGTGATCGAACAGGATTCTCTCATCTGGATAAAATCTTAATGAAAAGTTATGAAATACCAATACCAGTTACATATTCCAGGATGGAAGAGATTGTCGAAAAGTATGCCGAAAAGATGATGGATGAAGAATGGAATCCCATACTCAGAAGGGTTGACGGTGATAAGATTCTACTTATCTTTGGAAAAGAGGAAAATTGGGTGCGGGATAATCTATTTATTGTGCTTGTAAGTCCGTCGGAAATTTCGGAGATGCTTCTGGATGGAGAAATCCCGCTGTCGTCTCTGGATGAACTCAGAAGCATGATCCTGGAATCCATGCCCGACTTCCGTCAGCCCCTGCGGGATGTCCTGGCCCCCCGGTCTTCTCCTTCCCAGCAAATGGACTTTACCCTAAGGGCTTTGGAAGAGGCATTGGAAGAAAGCAAAGAATCCACTCCAATGGAAATACGTTATCGTCTGGCCCTGGAGTATCAGAAGCTGGGTAGATATGCCGAGGCTTTAGAGCAGTTTAATTATATTACCAAATCAGATGAGACGCCGGAATGGATTGCTTTAGAAACCTATCACGGTGCAGCCCAGTGCAGCGTCCAGATGGGTGATTTGGAAAGCGCAAAGCGTTATTACAGGATCATGCTGGAGCGTTTTGGTACAAAACACCGTCTGAGTGCTGTGGCCCTGGATTTTCTGGAAAGAGTTGAGTTTGTGCAGGACAGGTCAGAACATGCTGAAAGACTGATGCAAATGGCTGATGATGTCTACAGAAAAGGTAATAACCATGAAGAAGCCATAAAGCTTTACGAAGATGTGATCAAATCCGCCCCTCCTGGAAGCTACTATGCGTCTTCTGCACTGCTTAGAAAGGCCATGATATACAGCGAGTTGAATATGCTTTGGAGGCAAATAGAAGTATTGGAAAAGGCTGTGGAAAATTATCCCAGTGCTGTGAATCACCTGTATCTTGGCAAAGCCTACGAAGCGGACAAACGATATCCGGAAGCCCTGGAGCAGTATGATAAGGTAATAAAGGAATACCGGAACGCGCCAAAATGGAATCTGGTGGACGCATATCTGGGAACAGCGGAAACTCTTGAAAGCTTCGCTGAAGCCATGCGGGAAAATAATGAAAATGAAAAAGCCGATGAAATGCTGGAAAAAGCCAAAAAATACTACAAGGAGCTTCTTAAACTCCCCGGTCTATATGAAGATCCCAGGATAACCAATGTGGAAAAGAGGATAATAACAATGGAAAAGGGAGATGCTATGCCCTTCATGGGTTTAGGTTTCAGACACACCGGGGCTATAAAGGGCGCGCATATCGTCACCGTATTCAAAAACGGCCCATGTGCGGATTCCGGGATAATGCGGGGAGATGTGCTAAAAGCCATAGATTCAGAACAAACCCCAAATCCCCGGGCTGTGATTAAAATAATGGGCGAAAAGAAAATAGGTGATACTGTTACCCTTCATATAGAAAGAGACGAAAAGCCAATGCAGTTTAAGGTAACTCTAATTGAAAAACCTGAAAAGCTGAAACGTTAAATATTCTTGGTTCTTCCGGGTTTAGTGGGGTAAAGATAAAAACTTCTTTATGCTGTCATTCCTGCGAAATTCTTATTCCTTTTTGCTCAAGCTTTTTCAAAAAGCTTGAAGCAGGAATGACATAGAAATATAT
>WJIO01000154.1 GCA_014730235.1 Candidatus Poribacteria bacterium | reverse complement strand
GTATTTTCACAAAAAAAGGCAGAGATATTGCCATCGTTATCAATCCAACCGCAATTTGCAGGGGAAAACCAACGATAAACACATTCATCTGAGGCATTGTCCGAGCTATTATCCCCATTGCTATCTTTGCCAGAAAAAGTGTTCCCATAACCGGTAGAGCGATCCTGAGTCCTGTTGAGAAAATCCCCGCAAAAACGTTATTCAGATGACCTATGAAATTACCGTTTATCCACTGCTGACCGAGTTGAATAGTGGAAAAGCTCCAGGCAATAGCTCTTATTATGTAGTGATGACCTCGGATTACAAGAAATATTAATATAGCAATTATGGTGTTATATTGTCCTATGAGTTCTGTATTTTCCTGGGTGGATGGGTCAAGTATTCTGGCCATACCGAAACCTATTTCCTGTCCTACCAACCTACCGGCTACATAAAGGGCCATAAAGGTCATTTGTGCGGTAAAACCAATAGATATACCCAGCAGTAATTCCCCGAATACGGCCACAGCCAGACCTGCTGTGCCTTGATTCAAAATAATTAATACATTGTTTTGTCCTATCAAGTCTCTCATGGATATGGTAAGAATTACGCTCAACATAAAGGGAATAAGTATCCTTATGGGCACAGGTATATTCTTACGACTGAATAACGGCGCGGTAAGAAGAACAGCACCGGTTCGGAAAAACACCAGGAGAAAAGTAACCAACTCTATATTGTCAATATTAATTCTAAACATATTTACATCTGTGCATATTCAGCCAGATTCGCAAGTATACCCGTTGCAAAATTCGTAATCACTCTAACCATCCATGATCCAAAAATTATCAAAGCGGCGAATATGGCCACTATCTTGGGTATAAAAGTAAGGGTCATTTCATGAACCTGGCTTATGGCCTGGAGAATACTTACTATTAAACCCACTGCCAGTCCAATAATCAGCACAGGGGCGGCTGCTGTTAGAATCGTTATTAACCCCTGTCTGATAATATATACAACAAATTCCTCAGTCATTTTGCTAATACCTTTATATCAATTAAAACCAGCGATAAGAGATTGCACCACCAACCGCCAGCCATCAACCATAACAAAAAGCAGTATCTTAAACGGAAGTGAGATCATAACTGGAGGTAGCATCATCATACCCAGGGACATGAGTATGGATGCAACCACCATGTCAATTACAATAAAGGGTATAAAGAGCATAAATCCCATGCGAAAAGCTATATTAAGTTCGCTCAAAATAAAAGCCGGTATCAATACATGGGTAGGTACATCGTCTTCATTTTGCGGCTTTTCCATTTTTGAAATATTAACCATCAGTGCCAGTTCTTTTTCATCCGTCTGTCTAAACATAAAATCCCGAATAGGTTTAAATCCCTGTTCGATGGCGCTTTTATATTCAACATCTCCAGCCATATAAGGTTGAATCCCCTGAGAATTAACCTGCTGCCATGTAGGGGCCATAACAAACAATGTCAGGAATAAGGCCATTCCTATTATTACCTGATTGGGCGGAGTCTGATGAATTGCCAGTGCAGTTCGCACCAATGATAACACAATAACAATCCGGGTGAAGGACGTCATAAGCAAAAGAAAAGCAGGAGCAAGGGATAAAGCTGTTAAAAGCAGAAGTATCTTTATCCCTGTGGATAAATCAATTCCCTCGGTTTCCTTGTTGTCTATCTCGACTTTCGGCAGCGTAATACTTACCTGGGCATGGACAGGTTTAACAATCATTATTATTAATATAATTGTCAATAGATATTTCATTGAAGCGAATCATTTTCCTTTTTTATATAAAGCCTGTCCAAAAATTTACGGAAAGTCTGTTTTGAATCCGAGGAGTTTCCATAACCCTCATTGATATTAAAATCGCTTTTCTTCTGAAATTCCTCCGCATCCATTTTGGATAATAAAGTCATATTATTATTTGCAAGACCTATAACCAGTATTTCATCGGCAATTTTAGCAATTAATATATAAGTTCGAGGGGCTACCGCAATCTTTGACAATAAAGACAAAGGCTGCTGACTACCGGAAATTAGCCTTTTATATGGCGTTATTTTCTTTAATAGATACACCCCACCGATCAATAATCCTAAAACCAGAAGTAAAGACACCACCATGCGAAGCCCGGCGTTTAACAATCCATCATCAGATTTATTCTCAGAAAACTTCATAGTCTTGCCATCCTGATCCCGCCTCCATGTTTCTGAAGAAGAATCGGCCTGGGCAACGCTGTTTAAAAGACAAAAAGATGCAAACAGGATTATTACTACAGCATATTTAAATCTATTTGTTTTAAAGTCCATGTCTTTATCTCAGGCTTTTAATCCTGTCTGCCGGATTGATTATATCAGTTATCCTGATCCCGAAATTCTCATCAAACACCACAACTTCACCCCGGGCAATAAGCCTGCCGTTCACCAGTAAATCTACCGGTTCACCTATTAGCTTATCAAGCTCTACCACCGAACCAGGGCCCAACTTCAGCATATCTTTTATCGCGATCCTCGTTCTACCTAATTCTACAGATACATCCAGAGGAACATCCATCAGTATATCAATATTGCTTTTTTCCCTATCAGGTTCTGATGTCATATTTTCAAAACCGTCATTCTGAATCGGCTTTTTTTCGGGCTTAACCCCCTGCTGGAAATCATTTTGTTCTGCTTTTAGTTGAGCTTTCGACTGACTTTTGTCCTTTGCCTCTTCTCCGGTGTCAGGATTATTTTCACCGGGAATATCTATTTCATCGGCTTCTTTCATGGCTTCCTCAAGTAAGGCATCAAGTTCTTCCTGGGTAACATCTTTCTCCTCCATGTTTATCCTCCGTAATTATTCTCCCTCTACAGCATCAAATATCTGTACCGCCCTTCGACCATTGACCATCCCCGGTTTGCCCTGGAATTTCCCTTTGTCCTCAATATACACCAGAACCCGGTTTTTATCTGCATTCTGGAGTTTGACAATATCGCCCTTCTGCAATTCCAGTAATTCACCAAGAGTTACCTGGTTGGATTCATATCTTACACTCAAATTCAGCGGTACACTATCCACGTGCTTTCGCATCATAACTTTGTAGGGCTTCATATCCCCTTTTTCATCTGCCTCAGGATATTCCTCTTTCTGAATATTCGCCAACAACTGCTGTATTGTTAGAAAGGGAAAACACAGGCTCATCATGTTTCGTATATCATCGAATTTAATATCAAACAGCACAAGTACCATTGGATCACCATGAGATGCAGCATGGACAAACTGAGGGCTGCTTTCGAGATTTTCCATATTTATCTTTATTCCCTCCATATTGCGCAACCATATCTCTTGAAGTATTTCCAGGATTCTTTTCATCACATTGGCGATTATATTTTCCTCAATCTTGGTAAGACCCCTGCTGTAAAATCCTACCGAACCAGTTCCCCCCAGCAGCATATCTATCATGGGAAAAACCAGGGTTGGGTTCATATCAATAACACCATAGCTTTTCATGGGCGATATACTGAAAATTCCTATACAGCTTGGATCCAGAAGGGAGGTTAGATATTCCCCGTAATTCAACTGCTCAATATGGGAACAATTTACCTCCACAGGGGTTCGCAATATAGAAGAGAGAATAGAACCCAAATTACGGGCAAAATTGCTGTGAAGTGCGGAAATAGACTTAATATGCTCCCGGGTGAGGTGAGTGGGTTTTATAAAATCATATTTTTCCACACTGATATTTTCATCAGATGGTGTCGGTGCAGGTGCATTTGATGACATAGCAGTAAGAAGCGTATCCACCTCGTCCTGGGACAGAAGCGGATCAACAGTTCTGGATTTACCATCTGAAAACAACTGGTGTGAAGATGAATCGGAATTTAAAAGCGACTCGATTTCATCCTGTAAAGCCTTTATTTCGTCTTCCAGAGAAGGATCTTTTTCCATAATTTTACTGAACTACAAATTCGCTGAAATAGACCTGGAGTAAACTACCTTCGCTAGAATCCAGCAACTCAGAAAAAGCAGTTTTAATCTCCTCCTGCAGGGATGATTTACCCTCTGCTGAACTGATTAAATCCAGGTCTTTGGATGAAAGTATTATTATAAGCTGATGCTGTAATTTAGGCTTAATCTTTTCAACTCCTTCTATCATCTTTTTGGATGATACTTCAAGAGAAATTCCCATTTTCATAATTCGTCTGCTGTTTCCTCCTGATGGATTAGCCAGAACAGTTCCCAATTCGCAGAGAAATGTCTCTTCTGTTTTGGCTACCACATTTTCCACAGGGGTTTCTGTAGTGTCTGCTGCTGCCGGATTAACCCTGGGGTTAATGACCTTTGTCACAAGAAAAAAACTAACCATAGCTATTGTAGGAATAATAGCTATGATATAAAGAGCTATTCTGGATTTTTTATCATTATTTTTTGCTGTATTTTCCTGATTTTCTTCAGCCATTATCTACCTCTACTGCTTCCTCTGATTCATCATTTATATCAACCTGTGAATCTTTAGATTCGTCTTCCTGATCTTCCCGGGCTTCTTCCTGTTCTGTTTCTATTTGCTCATCCTTATTCGATTTTTCCAACAAACTGTCTATATTGGTTCTGAAATTATTAATATCTATAGGTTTGGTATAATGCGCATGTATATCCTGTTTATCCATGTCTTCCTGAGATACTTCATAATCATCCGGGGTGATAGTAAGAAATACTGCATTCGCTGATAATTCCTTTATATTCTGGATAATATCACCAAATTTTTTACCTGCTGACGGTAAATCTATAATGTAAAGGTCAAAAACTTTGTGTCTATGTCTTTTTAACAGTTCCTTTTCCGAGATAAAAGTTTCTATGTCATACATATCATGAACCAGGATGCTTTGCAAAAACTGCTGGGAACGAGCTTCATCATCAAGGATTGCTATTCGTTTTCTTGTCTGTAATACGGTCTTTCGTCTGTTGCTGATGATCTCTTTAACTGTTTCAAGCAGGCCTTGCATGTTTATGGGTTTAGGTATATTCGACGCTATTTC
>WJIO01000153.1 GCA_014730235.1 Candidatus Poribacteria bacterium | reverse complement strand
TGCAGAAAAAGCCAGTGAAGTTCGCTTTGGAGGTAATCCCGGATGGCAGGATAATCTGGATTCTGAGGTGATACTGTTTCAATGTGATGACCAGAATTATTCTATTCGGGGTACGGATGTCAAGGGAAACAGAGCCCCCGGATGGGTAGAATTAGCAAACGATAAGGAAACCATATCCGTAGCCCTTCGGGAATTCTGGCAGCAGTGGCCAAAAAGCCTGGAAGCATCTTCAGATGGTTTAAGTGTAGGTCTTTTTCCAGGATTTGAAGACGGTGAATTCTCTAATATGGAACCCTGGTATAAATACCAGTATCTTTTTGAAGGCAATTGTTACCGGCTTAGAACAGGCCAGTCCAGACGGTGGGATATATGGATGGATATGGATGGTGATGGTGAATCACTGGCAAAGATGGCAAACGCGCCCCTGATTCCCATAGCTGATCCTGCTCAGGCCATATCCACAGGTGTCTGGGACGAGATAGCTCCTGCGGGTATCCCGGAAATGACCGAATACGATGTCTGGGCGGAAAATTTGTTTGATAACTACTGCGATGCTATAGAAATACAGCGTGACTACGGGGCCATGAACTGGGGTGACTGGTTCGGCGAGAGAAGAATAAACTGGGGTAATCACGAATACGACACCACCAACCAGATACTGATCCAGTTTGCCCGAACAGGTGATCCAAAGTATTTTTACATGGCCGATGCCTCTGCCCATCATTCCTGCGAAGTGGATACAATACATTTTATTAACCATGATCTGGCAGAATTCTTCGGCAACCCGCGAAATTATCCCCCAAGACCGGGAATGGTGCATCAGCATACTGTAGGTCATGTCAGCGGCTTTTACAGTTCGGAGACCATCCGAAAACTCCTGGTAGAGCATAAAATAGGCGGTTCGGAAAATCCATATCTGTGCACAGATCCTTTTAATCTGGGGCATATATGGACTCAAGGCTCTGTAAGGCAATACTTCCTTACCGGCGATCCTTTCCTTAAAGAGACAGTGGAGAAAATCGGCGATAACCTGGCCCAGCTTGTGGAAGATCGGGAATATAAATTCATGGGACATACCCACTGTGGAAGAACCACAGGGTGGCCTCTTCTGGCTTTAGCCGGAGCTTATGAAATTGACTTAAATAAGCGTTATCTTAATGCTATGAAAATGTTGACAGATTATGCTTTGAACGATCAGGACCCGGTGTGCGGTGGATGGATTATTCATCCAATGGCAAAGGATCACTGTATCTGTAAAACCGCCCGACACACAGGGATGGCAGGATTTATTACCGCAGTTCTCATCAATGGTATCAGTCGTTATTACCTTATGTCCGGCGATGAAAGACTTCCCGAAGCAATTGAAAAGGCTGTAACTTTCTTAGATAACGACACGTGGCGTGAAGAATGGCGGGATTGGCGTTACACATCATGCCCGGCCACCAGGGCAACAGGCCAACCGGGTGTTGTTATAATGGCCCATGTAAACGGAATACGTATTGCCAATAACAAGGAACAACTGAGAATCCTGAAAATTGCCTGGGACGCAAAATTTCAGAGGCTGTTAAAACTGCCAAAGCCTGGTCCTGGTCATGGAAAAAACTACAGTTCTACCATGTATGGGTGTGGTGAGGCTATTGGATTATTAAGCAAAAGGAAGTAATTCTTGCGACGCAAACGTTATCTAAATAAACTCTCGCTGAAAGAAGCACAAAAACTATTTCTTGAACATGCTGATGTTGGTATATTTAATAAAACCGAAAATTTATCACCTCGGGAATCTCTGGGCAGAATAACTGCGGAGCCGGTTTTTGCGCGCATATCTTCACCTCATTATCATTGTTCTGCTATGGATGGCATTGCAGTTCTGGCTGAGGATACCTTTGGTGCATCCACAGCAACACCTCTCCGGCTGTCAAAAGAGCAGTTTGTTATAATTGATACGGGAGATCCTGTTCCACCGGATTTTAACGCTGTGATAATGATAGAAAAAGTGAGGGAAGTGGATGAAAACACCATTGAGATACTTTCGGCGGCTGCCCCATGGCAGTATATAAGAATGGCCGGGGAAGATATAGTCGCAACGGAATTGATCCTAACCAGGGGTCATTTTATACGTCCAATTGATCTGGCTGCCATGCTTTCCGGTGGTGTCCAGAGTGTGACGGTCAAGAAAAAGCCTGTAGTTGCTGTTATTCCCACAGGTGATGAAATTGTCGAACCGGGTGAAATCCCTGAACCCGGAACCATAATTGACTCCAATTCATACATGCTGGAAGCCATGGTTAAACAATGGGGTGGTCATCCGGCAAGGACGGCTATAGTAGAAGATGATTTTGAAAAGATAACGGATATAATAAAGCAGGCTGCCGCTGATAGTGATATTGTTCTCACCAGCGCAGGTTCTTCTGCCGGCCGGGATGACTATATCCCACCGGCCATAGAGGAACTTGGTGAACTGCTTGTGCATGGCGTTTCTATTTCTCCGGGCAAACCTACCGCCCTGGGGGTTGTTGATGGCACTCCAGTACTGGGCCTGCCGGGTTATCCGGTTTCTATGGCGATTGCCGCTGAGAGCTTTTTAAAACCTCTGATGTCTAAGATGCTGGGAATTTCCGCAACTGGAAAGCAGAAAGTTGACGCTTTTATCACACGAAAAATCCCCTCAAAGCTGGGAAGTGAAGAATATGTACGGGTAAAACTCAGCCATACCCAAGATGTGGTTGTGGCTACTCCTTTGTCCAGAGGTGCAAGCGTTTTGAATTCACTGGTCCGGGCTGATGGTATAATGAAAATACCGGAAAATTCCGAAGGTCTCATGCCCGATGAGATGGTAAAAGTGGAACTGATGAGGTCGGCTGAGGATATTAAGAATTCAGTGGTTGCCATCGGCAGTCATGATATTACATTGGATATACTGGCTGATGAGATAAAGGCAAGTCATCCTGAGATAAATTTTTCTTCGGCCCATGTTGGCAGTTTGGGCGGTCTGATGGCGATAAAACGCGGTGAAGCGCATATGGCTGGAACTCATCTTCTTGATGAGGAAACCGGGGATTATAATGTCTCATACATAAAGCGTATGCTGTCGGATATGGAATTATCTCTGATAAATCTTGTTTACAGAACTCAGGGATTGATTGTAACCCCGGGGAACCCCAAAAATATTAAGGATTTGTCTGATCTTGTAAGAGATGATGTAACCTTCTGTAACCGTCAAAGAGGTTCAGGAACCCGGGTACTCCTGGATTATCAATTAAAACAGGCAGGGATATTATCAAATCAGGTTGACGGATACGCCAGAGAAGTATATACTCATATGGCAGTAGCTTCTGCTGTCACCACAGGTATAGCAGATGCTGGTTTGGGAATCTACGCAGCAGCAAAAGCCCTGGGATTGGATTTCATACCCATATCCGAGGAACGTTACGATTTGATTATACCGGATAAATTTATACAAAATCCCTCCCTGGCCGAATTATTGAATATTATAAACGAAAGCGATAATTTCCGAAAACGTGTTCTGGAACTGGGTGGTTATGATACTCGGGATATGGGTAAGGTAATTATGTAATAAATATCTTAATTATGTTTTTGTCAACTAATTTTAATTTTCATACGTTTACCTTATTGAAGGGATATAAAGGAATTCAATTATGACTGCTAAAGTTGTAGCCGTTTCCATAAGTAAGGAAAAGGGAACACGAAAAAAAAATATAGAACAGGGAATTCTGCTGGAAGATTTTGGCCTGGAAGGGGATGCCCATGCCGGTAAATGGCATAGACAGGTGAGTTTGCTTGCTATAGAAAGTATTGAAAAATCCCGATCCACCGGGCTTGATGTTAATCCCGGGGACTTTGCTGAAAACATAACAACATCGGGTATTGATCTGGTAAATTTGCCTATTGGAACAAGACTTAAAATTGGTGAAGATGCGCTGACGGAAGTAACCCAGATCGGCAAAAAGTGCCACAGTAAATGCGAAATATTTAAACTGGCTGGTGATTGCGTAATGCCTCGCGAGGGAATATTCGTTAAAGTATTAAAGGGCGGCATTGTTAAGAAGAACGATCAAATATCCGTAGTTTCGGAGTAATATCGGGAGTTGATATGATTATAAGAACAATACCTGTTGGTTCTATGCAGGCTAACTGTTATATCCTGGAATGCAAAGACTCAGATTCGGCTGTAATTATTGATCCAGGTGGGGATGCGGATATGCTATTGGATTATATAGATAAGCAAAATCTTGCTGTGAAATTTATTGTAAATACTCATTCCCATATTGACCATATAGCTGGTAATTCTGAATTAAAGGCAGTTTTACCTACAGCACCTTTGTGTATACATGAGTCTGGTGTTGACAGATTAACTGATTCAAAATTAAATCTCTCTGCATTTCTTGGTATACCCTATTCATCTCCTGTACCTGAAAAAATTCTTCATGATGAAGATATTTTGGAAGCGGGATGTATACACCTGAAGGTAATACATACACCCGGTCACAGCCCTGACAGCATATGCCTTTTAAGCGAAGAATGTATATTTACCGGTGACCTGCTTTTTGCCGGAAGTATAGGAAGGTATGATTTTCCCGGCAGTTCTTATGAAACACTTATGAAGTCTTTGGAAGAGATAATAGAGCTTGATGGTAGTCTGACCGTTTATCCGGGACACGGCCCAAAAACCAGTATTGATGAAGAGCGTCGAAGCAATCCTTTTTTGGTGTAGATATTAAGCAAATTTGGCTTTTCCGGCTTGAGTGGGGTAAAGATAAGAAACTTCTTTATACTGTCATTCCTGCAAAATCAGGAATCCGAGTTTTATGCGGATCTACTGGATTCCTGCTTCAAGCTTTTTGAAAAAGCTTGAGCAAAAAGGAATAAGAGTTTCGCAGTAATGACAAACTGAGAGAATTTTCAATTATAGCCACATTAAACCCGGAAGAACCGCAAGTTTTTGAAATATCTTTAACTAATATAGGTTTTATATGCCTCAGAAATGTTTTGGTTTTTTGATTTTCCTGCTGCTCTTTAAGTTTAAACAGGAGGTATCTAATGGCAGATTATACTGCCGGTATCGGTTCATCAATTGATTCATCTACTGGCAAAAATCGGTCTTTTGATGATTACGTTATAAGACTAAGTGACATTGTATTTTCTGTTTTAGGACTTATTGCATTAACTCCTATGTTTACATTTCTGGCTGCACTCATTAAAATGGAGTCACCTGGAGAGGTTTTCTTCAAGGGAAAGCGTATTGGAGAAAATGGTAAATGTTTCAGGATGTATAAATTTCGCAGTATGTGTCAAAATGCTGATAAGATGACTCAAAAATACAGGAAAAACAGCGATGGTTCTGTTGAGCCTGTAGTAAAAATGAAAAATGACACTCGGATCACCAGAATAGGGAAATACATAAGGCCCTTGGGTCTTGATGAACTTCCTCAGCTTATTAATGTAATAAAAGGTGATATGAGTCTAGTAGGTCCCAGAGCACCTATTTTATCAGAATATGAGCTTTATTCAGATTATCATAAACAGAGGCTTAAAATAAAACCCGGAATAACCGGTTTAGCCCAAGTTAACGGCGGATCTAATCTGGAATTTGAGAGTATAGTAAAATACGATATAGATTACATAAAAAACAGATCAATAAAGCTTTATTTCAAGATCGTTCTACGTACAATTCCTTTTTTACTTCTGGATAATGGTAATTACTAAAAATCATTTTAGATAATAATTATGGCTCTTCCGGGTTCAATTTGGTAAAGAAGTTTCAATTATAACCACACTAAATCCGGAAGAATCATAATAATTATATAGATGCTTTTCTTTATTATACATACACCTAAAAAGTGCTTGAAAATCACACCCTCTGAATGTTATAATAGCAATTAACTTTGATTTAGAGCAAAGAGAGGTATGAACAGTGAGGTATCTGCTAAATATGGATATACGTTACATTTCCACACTTGTTCTTATGATAGCGTTGGCTTTTTGCATTGTTTCAAATTCCAATGCCGATGAAGCGAGGGATTATGCTTTTGCCTATAATCTTTTCCAGGAACGGGCTTACAAGATGGCTCGTGAGCAGTTTGAGAAATTCATTGAAACATATCCCAAAAGCGATAAAGCTGATGATGCCCGTCTTTTTATAGGCTATTGCTTTTATTATGAAGGGGAATATTCAAAGGCTGTTGAGGAATATAAACTTTTATTAAACGATTATCCTGGCAGTGAATTGAGGATAGACGCCCTTCGGGGAATAGCTGATTCATGGTATCAACAAGGCAGATACGAAGAGGCTATACAAGCCTATAAAGATATTATCGGGCAAATAGAGGATCCGGAAATTGAGTCTTTTGTCCTTTACCAGGTAGGTGAGGCTTTATATAATCTCGCTAGATACGAAGAAGCCATAGAATATTATGACCAGCTTTTGGTTAAATATCCCGAAGCTAAAGAGACAGAGACTACAATATATTCGAAGGCCTGGTCTCTATATAATCTTCGACGTTATCAGGCATCATATCAATCTTTCATTAAGCTGGTTGAGCAGTTTCCTGAAAGCAAAAGAGCTCCAGATTCGGCATATTTAGCCGGTGAAAGCCTTTTTGCTTTGAAAAAATGGGAAGAAGCTGTTTCTGTTTACCAGATGATTCTGGATAAATACAGCGATTCCCGGAAAATAGCCGCCGATGCACTTCTTAAAATGGGTCAAGCTTATACCGAATTGGGTAACCTGGATAAAGCAAGACAAAGTTTTGATAAATATTTGCATGATTATCCTGAATTTAAAGATGGAGCCGCAGAAGCTCAATATGGTATAGCTGAGGTATTATATGCTCAAAAGAAATATGCTGAAGCAAAATATGAATATGGCAAAGTTATTGAGATTTATCCTACCAGCCGTGTTGCTGATGATGCCAGGTACAGCATAGCTTACACGTATCTTATGGAGGAGGAATACTCCAAAGCTTATAAAGAATTCAAGCTGGTGCTGACATATCGTGATACAGAATGGGAGGATGCTACCAGATTCCATATGGGTCAGTGTCGCTTCCAACAGCAGGATTATAATTCGGCTTTGCTGGAATTCTCCAGGGTAAACGTCGCTTCAGAATATGGCGACAGGGCGGCATATTGGAGCGCGCTGGCTTATCTTGAGCTAAAGCAATATCAGGAAGCAATAGACGCTTTCGATTTGCTTTTGACGAAGTTCCCTAAAACTGAATTTAAACCTCAGGCTCTTTTCAGAATAGCTACCTCGTATTTCCAGATTAACAAATATAACGAAACCGTTAGCGCTGTTGACAGATTCCTTCAGGAATATCCGAATACGGATATGACCAGTGCCCAATCCGATGCCGCATTATACTGGAAAATAGTTTCATTATTTGAACTGGATCGCTATGAAGATGCAATAAACGCTGCTAGAAAATTTCAACAGCAATATCCCGACAGTGAATTTGTATATAAAGCCAGATTTTATATTGCCGAATCTTTATACTCGCAAAATAAATACGCCGATGCACGGAAAGAATACACCGACCTGATAAATAACAATCCTGATGGTGAATGGAATGATCAGAGCCAATATGGCATAGGGTTAACTTATTTCGACCAGGCCAGATCAACAGAAAATACCAGATCAAGGAATTCTCTTTACAACCAGGCAATAAATTCCTGGCAGGAGGTTACATCCGATTATAAGGGCAGCAGCGTCAGCGGAAAAGCCCAATATTACATTGGTTACGCATTTATTAATATCAACAATTATTCCTCTGCGATTGAGGCTTTCCGGGTTGTTATTACTCTTTATCCTCAGAGCAATTTAGTTGATGATTCTCAATACTGGATAGCATGGTGCAGATACAAACAAAAGGACTATCAGGAAGCTATACAAACGGCAAAAGCTTTAATTGAAAATAATAAAGGTACTGAACTTGTGGATAAAGCTTTGGCTCTGATGGGTGACTCGTATTTTGAGATGAATAAATATGAAGAAGCTATATCTCAATATGAACGTATTACAAGAGATTATAAAAACAGCGATCTCAGACCCGAAGCCATGTTTAAAATAGCTGATGCATATTATAACCTTTCTGATTATATCACCGCTATCAAATCTTATCAGCAACTTATTGATAATTATCCTACCCATGACCTTTCTGATGATGCTCAATACTCTATCGCCCAGGCCTATGAACAGGCAGGCAACAGCAGGGAAGCGCTGACTGCTTATCGAATGTTGCTCAGGATATATCCACAAAGCGAATATTCACCTATTGTTCAGATGGAATTAGGTAATTATAACTATGACAGAAATAATTATGCTCAAGCTATTGCTGAATACCAAGCTGTTATTAATACATATCCCAAAAGCTCATCAGCTTCCCGGGCTCAGTATAATATTGGAATAAGTTACAAGCAACTTGGCTCATATTCTCAGGCCATAAGTGCTTTTGAAAAGACTGTTGCGTCATACCCTAACTCATCTTCAGCTTCAAAATCTGCTTATGAAATAGGGCAATGCTGGTATGATAAGAATAACCCGGAGCGTGATCTGCAAAAATCCATAAATGCATATGAAAATGTGGTGAAATCTTATCCTAATAGCGTAGAAGCACCCAGGGCGCTTTTTGCTATAGGTCAGGCAAACCAGGATTTACTTAAATGGCAGGATGCTGAAGAAGCTTACAGGAGACTTTTGAAAAATTATCCAGAGAGTGAGGATTCACCAAATGCTCAATTGCTACTGGGTAGAGTTTTGCATGAGATGGGTAGATATAAAGAGGCAGTGGAAGCTTTTGATGTTATACTGAAAAATCCCGGAACTTATAGCAAAGAAATTGAAGCCTCTGCCCAATTATACAAGGCTGAAGGTCTATATGAAATGGGCCAATACGAGGAAGCGGCTGAGGCTTATCTCAGGGTTTCTCTTGTATATTTTGATCCTGACCTGGGAATATACGCTCTTTCAAGAGCCGGATACAGTTATGAAAGACTGGGAAGATGGAGCGACGCAGCTATCTGGTATCGCAAGATAATTAAAGATTATGCTAATCCAGGTGGTGAATACTACGACAAGAAAAAGCCGGATTGGGATACAGCCATAGATTTTGCCCGTAAACAGTTGGAGAAAATAGAGGCTCTTGAGACTGCTCCAGGAGGTGATGCGGGTGAGAGATAGGCCCCAAAACCTGAGATCCAAAACAAGCCACAAAATATTTGTATATTTATTGTTTTGTATCTTATTTGTTGGTTTCCTGACTCTCGCTCTAGCAAATTCATACAGCCAGGAGGAAATAAAGGAAGACGAAGACGATGAAGACAAAATAATGGATCTTCCGACTGTTAATATAGAAATTCTGGATACCACCCAGCTTAAAATTCCAAAGGAGAAATTTCACAGCTTTACTAAGCCTGATTCCAGAATATATACTCCATTGAAACGAAAAGAGCGTCCCTGGTATCTTCCCCCTACATCTCTTCCGGGAAAACTGAGTGATACTAAAGAGGAATCAGAGCGGGATTTCCTGGTTTCTATTAAGGCTTATTCGGGTGTTCCTGTAGTTTTATCATACCAGATGCTATTCTTCAGGGGATTTGGCAATGCAGAGGCATTAGTTGAAGCTGGTAGAACATCTTTAAGAAAAGAAAGAACACCAGAGATGGTCAGTAATGAAAATAATAATCTGGAAGAATTTAATATTGATAAACTGCGGGGAGCTATTACATATCAGACTGAGAATACAAATCTGAAAGTCGATGTGAATTATAAAGCCAAAGATATGGCTTATTTAAGCAATACTGGTGCAAATTATGAGAACGATAGGTCAATAGCAAACGCGTATCTGGATCTGGATCAAAAACTTTCAGATAATTTTGACGCATCTATTAATTTGGATATTACAAACCTTCAAATGACCGAACCCGTTACATCTGATTCTCATGGTGCGTTGGATATCAAGGCAGGATTAGGATTTAGCGCGTTACTATCTAAATCCAATCCCATTGAAATGGGCGGAGACATATCATATCTTGATGGAGAAAATGAAAACGAAGAAGCACAGGAAGCAACAGTAAAGCTATATGTTCGTGACCAGTATATAAGATTCCTGATATTTGTCTTAAGCGCTGAATTGAATTTATTATTTGATGCCCGTAAAGGTTCTGAAAATGGTGAAGGATGGGAACCGGATATATATCTGAATCCAAATCTTATATTTACATCGAGACTAGGTAGAAATGCTATACTTAAATTTGGTGTTGAAAGAAATGTCATTAGACAGAACCTTAGAGATTTATATATCCAGAATAATTATATGCGATTAAATCCATCTTTAAGTCTGGAAAGATCCTGGGATATAAAAGCATCTTTGCAGTATAGAATAACAAGAAAATTCGCAATAACTGCCGAAGCTTTTGATCGTGAAGTTGATGACCTGGTAATATTTGAAAATATTCAGGATGATACCTTATCCTGGAAGCCTATTTCTCTGGAAAGTTCTCGCATATATGGTTTTAAAGCAGGATGGGAAGGTTCAGCATTTGGAGATCGTTTAAAACATAACGTTGAATATATACAAGAATTTCACCAGCAGGAAAACGACATTAATATTCCATACAGACCAAATAATAAAGGCCTTCTTGGCTTTACCTATGAAGCCCCGCTGGGTCTGGAGTTTTCTGTTGATGGTGAATTCTGGGGAATAAGATATACAGAATTGAATGGCGAAGAAACACTTCCTGGCTATTTCCTTGTGAAACCGGGTATATCAAAAAGCTTTGGAAAATATGCGAAGGTCTTTGCTTCAAGCCAATTTTATTTTGGAGAGGATAAATATCAAATCTGGAAAGAATACGGATTGCCAGATTGGATGATTGATTTGGGTTTAGTTTTGAAATTTTAACTATATAAATAGAATCTCTAAAGACTATACTTTCGCACTTTTTAAAAGACATATTATTTATGCGCTTGTAGGAACACGGCATGCCGTGTTCCTACAAGCCTAGAACCCTAGCCTGTCATTCCTGCAAAAGCAGGAATGACAAAAAGATGAGATTTTTTCTTAATTAGAAAAATTTTTTTATTTCCACACTCAAGTTGGAAGAACCAAAACAATAAATTAAATGCACAGTTTGAATTTAAAACAACTTGTATTTTACATTGAATATGTTTAAATAATTATGATTGATGCTATAACAGGTGGATTTTCTCAACTGGGCAATGGTGGACCTTTACTTATACCTCTACTTTTTTGCTCTCTGTTTTCCCATGCTATTATTCTTGAACGTTTATATAATCTGCGCAGGAGAAAACTCATGCCTCGTCGTTTCATCGCAAGGATCTATAGAGTGCTTGAAAAAGGAAAGCTGGACCTTGCCCTTTCTCTATGTGATTCACGACCGGGCCCTCTTACAAAGATAATAAAAGTCGCAATAAAAAACAGGTACTTAAGAAAACCGGACTTATGGGCGGTCATTAATCAAACCGCAAATTTGGAAAAGCTCCGTTTACAGAAGTATCTGAAAACCCTGTCTTTTCTCGGTGGAATAGCTGTTATTATCGGGCTTTTAGGTACAGTTTCCGGTATGTTTATTTCTTTTGGTGCTGTTTGGAGAACAGACAGACCTGACACAGCGACTACTGTTGCAAGGGGAGTTTCCTATGCACTTTTGACTACTGCTGCCGGTCTGACAGTTGCAATTCCCGCTATGATAGCTTATGCTTATTTTATGTCAAAAGTAGATAGTATGATAAACGAAATGGTACGTCATTCGTTTTCCCTGGTGCGCTTCTTTACAACAGGAGAATCCAGACTGGTAACACAGGAATCGGAAATGAGCGGCGAAGACGAAGATGAGGATTAGTATTTTTGGTCTGTCAAGTCCAGTACATGACAGGTGGTGTTAACAGATGAATGAAATATCATCAGGAAAAAAATGGATAATTGTTATTGTGCTTCTGGCTGTGGGAGTTCTTAACGTCGTTCTTGGTATAATGGCAGTTGTTGAGGGTGCAAGACCAACGGCAGAAGCAATGCACCTTACTCCCACAATTAAAGTTGGATCAATTATATTTGGTTTAGCAATGCTTATTGCAGGTGCATTATGGGTAACCAGTGCTATTGGTTATGTAACATCACAGGTATGGGCTTCTGCTCTGGCATTATATGTATGTCCTGCAATAGTTGCTGTTAATGTCATAGGTGTTCTTGGTTTCTGGGGATTTAATATAAGTATTGGCTATGCTGCTGTCAGCACCGTTACTGGAGTTGGAGCATTTTCCTATATATCCAGAAAAGAATTGGCGTCCTTCTTTATATTGGCTATCGCTGAAAATGTTGTTGTTATAGCTATACTTGCTATATTGATATACGGTGCGCCGGCAGATACAGCCGAAATGCCAGAAGAAAATGAAATTATTGTAACTATAGAAGAGATAGAAGAAGAACAACAACCTTTAATGGCTGAGATTATACCTCAGAATAAGACTGTTGCTGAAAAAGCACCGACTTTACCCAAGATCGAGATACAAAGCGTAACTGACACAGCCCCAGGAAGTGAAATAGAGGACTCTATGCC
The DNA here is from genome assembly GCA_014730235.1 of Candidatus Poribacteria bacterium. Taxonomy (GTDB): domain Bacteria; phylum Poribacteria; class DTPJ01; order DTPJ01; family WJIO01; genus WJIO01. The sequence continues at coordinate 41,109 of WJIO01000153.1, read as the reverse complement.
GCAACTGCCCAAAACCCTTGCCCGGGTGTCGGACAAGGGCAGTGATATGGTGTTGAGATCAGCCACGCGCAGCGAACGCGAGGTTCAACCCCAGGATAATGCCCCTGCTATTAATGTTGATTCGGCCTTGGATAGCACAAAGAAACCTGTTCTTGAGATAGGACGAACTCAGCAGCAGGTGAAAGATGGCCCCAGATCAAATATAGCAAGACCGCCAAATCGTGTTGAAAGCGATGTGTCTTATCCTGAAGATCGAGTCGGGCCTTCTGATGAAGTAGCCAAACCCAGTTTTGCCGGCGAAATTACCGGCGATATTGCTGGCAGGAAGGTTGTATTCTGGCCCAAACTACCCGAAGGATACCAGGCCAGTAAAGGTGGTACTACAATAATCAAGCTCTGGGTTAATCCAGCCGGATATGTAACTAACGTTAAAGTTGTGAAAAAGTCTGGTAGCCCAAGACTTGATACTTTGGCAAGTAATTACGTTGAGCAAATAAGATTTGAGGCACTACCCAAAAACTATGAGCAAAAAGAGCAGTATGGTGAAATACCCATAAACTTTGAGCTAACCAGTATAGGAGATTAGCTCCAAAATTTAAACTTTGGTTTTGACGTTAAAGGGTTTAAAACATCAAACCAAATCCGCCAATAAAGGTAACCGAGGAGGAACTATAATGAGGCAGATATATATTGCTACTTTGTGTGTAGCTCTGCTGTTTGTTGTTATAGCACTAAATAGCTGTACAACAGAAGGTATTGATTTTGAAAGTGGTTTAAAGGAATTTGAAGCAGGAAACTACGAAGAAGCTATTGTAACTTTTCAGGAAATTGTTGCCCAGGGTGGAGATTATACAAACCGGGCCAAATTCTATATAGGTGAATCATACAAATTCCAGGGAAAATTCGATGAAGCTATGGCGATTTTCCAGGAAGTTGCCGATTCTGAGCCTAAAATGAGCTACCTGGGTACAGAAGCCAGAAACAGGGTATCTCAGATAAGAGAAAGTAGAAGGGATATCGAAAGGCTTAGAATATTGCATAGTAACAATCCTGGTACTGATGTAGCCGCTGATGCCCTTATGGAACTTGGATCTATATATGATAACAGACTGGGTAACTATGATAGGGCAATAGAAGTTTATAATCAGTTAATCGAAGAGTTCCCTGGTAGTCCAAAAGCTGCCCAGGCACAGGTTAATATTGGTAATATATATTTCTATAAGCTGTATGATCTGGATGCTGGTTGGAATGAATTTGAAAAAGTAAACGAAGAAAATTATCCTGATCTTAAATTCCGTGTGAGTGAAGTTCAGGACTTGCTTAGAGAAACCAATAAAATTCGCGGTGAAATAAGTGAACACATCGCCTTTATAAGAGAAGCTCAGAAACGAAAAGTTCCTGAGGGACGTAATATTACTGGTTATGAAAGATATGGAATTAAACAGGAGCAGGTCGCTCAGTCTTTCCTGGCGGTCGCAACCAAATGGCGACAGTTGAAAAATTATCCAAAAGCCATAGAAGCATATCGAATGTTGATTGATAGAGTACCTCTCATGCTTCGTCAGGCAGCTCAGGCAAGATTTGGTATAGCTGAAACTTACCAGTTGGAAATGGGACAATACTTTGAAGCTTTGGATGCTTATAATAATTATATTAAGTATCATCCAACAGATTTTCGACGTGGTGAAGCTATATACAATATGGCTATTTGTTACGAAAGTTTAAGACAATACGAAAACGCCTACGAATATTACAAGACTTACCGGGATACATATCCTGATGGCAAACTTTATAAAGCTGCTGAACTCAAGGTAAGACAATATGAATACGATGAAGATCAGGATGGATACCCGTATTATGAGGAATCTACTGCGGGAACTTCAGATACAGATCCCAACGCACATCCATAAAACTTCATCCAAACAATATCTTAGAAGTGGTTGGTTAAATCCAACCACTTTCTGTTTATCAGAGGTGTCTATGTCTTTCCTGATTCCATCATCTACGATTCTGATTTTATGTTTTTTGATTCTGGTCGGTTGCGGTGGTCAAGGGCAGTTAATTGAACCACTGTTAGAGTCTGTTGATGCCAGCATATCAAAAGCTAAACAAGCTGATGCGGAAATTTTGGCCAAGCAGGAGTTCCAGAATGCCAAAAGCAGCAGGGATAACGCCAATAAGAAATTACAAATGGGTGAAACCAATCAGGCATTGCTCCTTCTTCATCAGGCCGAAGCCCAAGCACGTCTTGCCGAAGCTATTGCAAAGCAGAGAAAAGTTGAATCTGAAGCAAGCCAAATGGAAAAAGAATTGCAAAATATTTCCACTCAGGCGGCTAAAGTAAATACTGAACTAATAGAAGCTGAAAAAGAACTGAAAAAATACAAAAATCAAACAAATTAGTAATGTATGTAGAGGGGACATTATGGCTACATATTTTAGATACCCTTTATCCGGGATTTTTATCTTTCTAATTGTTATTCTTGTTTTAGCTGGATGCGCAACAAGAGGTGCAATGGAAGTAGATGCAGGTACAGCAAGCAATTCGGTAGTAGAGGCGCGCAATTCCATTGCTATCGCTCAGGAACAAAATGCTTCTGAATACGCTCCTGAGCAGATGGAAAGAGCCAATAACCTTGTTGAAGTTGCCCAGGAAGTGCTTAGAAAAGGTAATAATCAAAAGGCAATGGAGATGGCTTATATGGCCAATCTGGAAGCCCTTATCTCAATAGCAATAGCTGGTAAGATTAAGGCTGAACGTCGGATAATGGAAGCTCAGGGAGGTATTTCTGAAATTATGTGGGCCATGCGTGGGGATGAACTGGCTTTGGCCGAAACGAAACTAAAGATAGCTGAGGAAAAAGCCCGTTTAGCCGAAAAATCAGCCCAGGAAGCTATGAAAAAAGCGGAACAGGATATACAGCATGCAAAAACAGAACTGGAAATATCCAAAGCAGAACTGGAAATAAGATTGGCTGATGAAGTTAAGGCATCCAGATATGCTCAACAACCTTACGATGCTGCCGTTGCCTCTCTGAATATTGCGAAATCAGAATTAGACGAAGGTAATTTTGACAAGGCTTTGGAAGCTTCAATGGAGGCTTCCAGAAATGCCGCCAACGCTGTTGTGCAGGCTCGGGCAAGATTAGAGGCTGAATCAGAGGAATCCCTGAGAGGCAGAGATAGGGCTGCTTCATCTATTACAAAAGCAGAACTGATCCTGGAACAGGCAAAAGGGGTTTTGGCTGATGAAAATTCCAGCATGTTTCAACAGGCTGAAAAGCTGATAAATGAAGCTAAAATTGCATTAGATGCTAAAAGATATGACCGGGCTGAATCCCTGGCTGATGAAGCTAGAATTTCAGCATCCAGTAACCTTATTGTAGCTCAGAAAAAGGACAGGGAAAACCGTGAACGGGAAGCTCTGGAAGATATTAGAGCCAATGCCCTTGATGCTATTGCAAAGGCAGAAAGAAATATTTCTCAGGCTCAATCAGAGGGTGCTGAAGAAGTGGCTGGGGAAATTTATTACAAAGCTTTTGAAGCTCTGGATAACGCAAGAAAAGCTCTTCAGCAAGAGGATTTTGAAAAAGCTGTATCTATTTCAAGGGAAAGTTCTGCCTACGCCGTAACAGCTATTAAGATGGTAGAGGCTAAAAATGAGCAGGATCGCAAGATAGCAGAAATTGAAAATGATATTATTCAGAACGCTCAGAATATACCTGAATCCAGTATTCGCAGAACAGAAGCAGGTGTTGTCATAAGCATGGGCGGCAATTTATTTTCCCAGGGAAGCAGTCGAATTCGTGAAGATATTAAAGACCGGATGAAATCTCTGGCCGATATTTTAAGGAAATATCCCCAAATCAAGTTAATAATAGAGGGACATACAGACAGCCAGGGTTCTGATGAATCAAATCTTAAAATATCCACAGAGCGGGCCCATAATTTCCTTAGATATCTTGTAGACCAGGAGAATATACCTTTGAAAAATTTATCCTCAGTTGGCTATGGTGAGACCCGTCCTATAGCTTCAAATATAAATGAAGAAGGGCGTAGACAAAACCGTCGTGTTGATGTGGTTTTTCTGACAAAGGCACTTGACCCTTAAAGGTTTATCATGAAGAAAACAACCTGTGGGATTAATGCATCATTTATCTACATTTATCTTTCTATATCAATAATTCTTATATTCCTGATTCCTGATATTTCCAAAGCCGATATTGATGTATCTATGCCAGATATTAAATCTTTGCCAGGTGAAGTATTTATACTTCCTATTAGCATAAGTGATGCAACGGGTCAGGGTATTAATCTGATTGAGTTGGAAGTTGGCTTCGACCCCGAACTTGTGTATCCTGAGAAATCACCAGAAACTGATACTGCTATTGTTCGGGATGATACAATAACTTCTGATTGGATGATAGCTGCAGGACTTGGTGAAGATTATTTTCTTATAAATATGCTGAATTTATCTCCATTAGAAGGTTCCGGTCATCTGGTTAAAGTGAGATTCAGAGTTCGGGATACAGTCAAATTTGGTGATATGGGGTTATTCAACTTTATAAAAGCATCTTTTAAAGCAAACTTAACAGAGGTACCCGCACATACTTCCAATGGTTCTGTTACGATAGTTTACAATACTCCTGGCTTATTAATAAAAGCCCTCTCACCTGTGGATTTGGTTGTTACTGACCCGGAAGGCAAACAGATTAATAAATCTTCTACAGAAATACCAGCGGCAACCTATGTAGAACTGGATATGAATAACGATGGAGAAGAAGATGATATAGTAATTATTCCCAGTGCAATTATGGGGAATTATAATATAAATGTAATTCCCAGTTCAGAAGCTCAGGATGATGATACTTATACTATTCAGGTATTATATGGAAACAAATCAAAATTTTTGGCACAAGATCAAAAAGTTGCAGATATACCTGTTGAACCGTATATCTTCTTTTTTCCGATCATAAAGCTTAAAGCGGGATGGAATTACTTCTCTACACCAGTATATCTCAACCCAAGTAATGTTGAAGATGCTCTGGGAACGATAATTGATAAAGTCATTTCGATCTGGTCATATAATTTTTTTACAGGTATTTGGAGTTCTTACCATACAGATGATCGCTTGATACCCAATAGAATTAACACTATTGATCCGGGTAAAAGTTACTGTATACAGATGCGTGAGGATGGAATGCTGGTTCTGGATGCAGGACAATATTATAATGAGGTTTCTAATTTAAATACAGGCTGGAATTTAGTAAGTTACAATTCTTCGTTAATACAACCGGTAGAACAGGTTTTAGCTGTTTTAGCAGAAGGTAATGTTAATGTTTTTGGTTTTGACAATAAAACCGGGAAATGGAAAATATATCCACCTTTTAACCATGATATTCTGTATTTTATGAAACCGGGAAATTCTTACTGGATTTATAAAAGGGATTAATTATATTACTGAGAATTCTAAAAAATCTCTAAAACCAATGTTTATAAGAATTCAGCATAAAGAAACAGATGAACCTGCTTCAAGCTTTTTGAAAAAGCTTGAGCAAAAAAGAATAAGAGTTTCGCAGGAATGACAGCCTGGTAGCATTTTCATTTGCTAGTGTCTATTTAAGCACTGCAACATCTGGTTTTAGTTAATTTTAGAAATATCAGTATTATTTATATATTATAATTTTTGTAAAACTTCAATCATATCCTTTGGTACATAGGGCTTTTTGATAACACCCTTAAAACCGTAATTTTTGTAATCAGACATAACCGGATCGTCGTAATATCCACTTGATACTATTGCCTTTATATCCGGGTCAATCTCCAATAATACCTCTATCGTATCTTTTCCACTCATCCCACCGGGGATTGTCAGATCAAGTATTACAGCGTCGAATGTTTCACCGGAATTCATCGCTCTTTTGTATATTTCAATAGCTGATTCCCCATTTTCTACAGTTACCACCTGGTATCCAAGATTCGATAAAATAGCCTCTGAAAGCTCTCTTATTGGTTCTTCATCATCCATTACCAGTATTTTGCCTTCTACTTCCCGGCTTTCAAATAATGCTTTCTCATCAACTTGCTTATCTTCTGTTTCATCTTCTATTAAGCGTGGAAGATATATATGGAAAGTTGAACCAACGCCTTGCTCAGTCTCTACATCAATATAACCTTCGTGTTTCTCTATTATGGAATAAGACACAGCAAGTCCCAATCCGCTTCCCTTTTGTTTTGTGCTGAAATACGGTTCAAAAATTCTATCCAGATGTTTTTTGGGTATGCCAATACCAGTGTCCTGTATAGATATTTTGATGTAATCACCTTCATCAATATTTACAAATTGATTTTGTTTTACCCGGGTGTTTATTGCTGATATTGTTACAATTCCACCTTCGGGCATGGACTGATCTGCGTTCATAACAATATTACTTATAACCTGTGAAAGCTGATTCTCATCGGCTTCTATAGGCCATAAATCCGGTGCTATATCAAATTCGCATACTGCCCGGGAACCTCTAAGGGCAAGAATTGCTGATTCTTTCAGTAATTCTTCAACAGATATAGCTTCCTTTAAAGGCATCCCTCCCCTGGAAAACGTAAGTAATTGTTGAGTCAAACTTCTGGCCTGATCCAGAGCTCTTTCAGCGGCTTCCAGCCTTTTGTCTACACTTTCAGCATCTTCGTATATACGTGCCAGGGATATGTTGCCTAAAACAGCCGTTAATATATTATTAAAGTCATGAGCAATACCCCCTGCCAGCATGCCTATTGATTCCAGCTTTTGCATCCGAAGTATATCCTGTTCCATTTTACGCTTTTCTGTAACATCTTCCCCAGAACTAAGGGTTCCAATAATTTTTCCATTTTCGTTAGTAAGTAGAGAGTTATGCCATGCAATAATTCTTTCGCCATATTTTGTTAAAACTGAATTTTCATAATATTTAATCTGCTCGATATCTCCAGCAATTAATCTCTTGAAATTACTTTTTTCTATTTCTCTTTCAGACTCGGGTATAAAATTATCAAACCATTTCTTACCCAGTATTTCATTTTCTTCATAACCAAGAATTTCACATGCTTTGCGGTTTATCAGCGTAATCTCCTGATCAACATTTAACGTTATCATCATTACTTCAATTACGTCCAGATAGCGTTGGGCCTTATCCCTTTGTCTAATTATTTCCTGTTCGGCTTCTTTTACTTTTGTCAAATTAAAAACTATGCCGCGCAGACCACAAATTTTGTCGTTTTTTATTATAGGTGTAGAGTGGATAATAACAGGAAATGTGCTTCCATCGCTTCGCAAAGCTGTATATTCAGTACCACCAATTTTTTCACCTTCTATAATTCTGCTGAAGTTTCTTTTTGCTTTTTCCCGTTCTTCAGGGATAATTGTATCATACGCATTTAAACCGGATTTTAACTTCTCCGGTGTATATCCATATTCCCGGAATGCAGTCTGGTTTGCAAAGATAATATTATTGTTGATATCAGTTTCAAAAACTATCTCAGGTAAAAGGTTTACAAGCTGGTAAAATCGCTCTTCACTTTCCGCCAGTTTACTTTCCATCTTGTGCTTATATATAGCCATTTCAATTGTTGTACGAAGGTCTTTTTCCTGGAAGGGTTTTACCAGATACCCATAAGGTTCAGTTTGTTTGGCTCTTTGTAGTGTACCATTATCCGCATAAGCTGTTAGGTATACTACGGGTATATTAAATTTATTGCGGATTTGCTGAGCGGTGTCTATACCATCCATCTGACCTTTTAGCATTATATCCATAAGAACCAGGTTTGGGCGTTCCTGCTTAATAAAATCAATAGCTTTTTCACCAGAGGAAACTAATTTTGATACAGTATAACCTATTCTTTCCAGTATTTTTTTTATATGTTGAGCCACAATACCTTCGTCTTCCACTACCAGTATTTTAATATTTTCTGCTTTATCACTCATTTTAATTCTCCCGATGCTCTGAAAATCTAATTATAAAATGCGTTCCTTCTTCATCTAAAAGTTGTATTGTTCCATTTAATTGCTCTGTAAGGGTATTCACCAACTGCAATCCAAGAGTTTCAGTGTTTCTGAAATCAATGTATTCTGGTAATCCAATGCCGTTGTCACCAATTATGAGTTTATAGTCTTTATTTTTATTTGAGTAGAAATGAATACTAATCTCGGGATTAGTTGTATTTGAAGCTTTTTCAGGAAACGCATATTTCAACGAGTTAGATACAAGTTCGTTTATTATAAGACCACATAAAATCGCATTATCTAAATTCAACTTTATGTTTTCGATATTTATTTCAAAATTAAGATTATATGCATTTTTTCCATAGGAGTGGTGCAGATGCTCCACTAAATCCTCTATATAATCGGAAAAATTTATCCTGGATAGATTTTCCGATTGGTAAAGTCTTTCGTGTATAAGGGCCATAGATTTTACACGATTATGACTTTCATTAAACATGTTTAAAGCTTTCTTGTCGTCTATGTAATCTGATTGAAGGCTTAGAAGACTTGATATTATTTGCAGGTTATTTTTCACACGGTGGTATATTTCTTTCAGTAGGATTTCTTTTTCTTTCAGAGAAGACTTTATTTTGTCTTCAGCCTGCCTTCTTTGCAAAGCCACTGAAGCTTGATTTATAAAAGTTTCTATTGTGGATTGGTTTTCCAAAGATTTACCTTTATTCAAAAGTATATAAGCTGCTCCATAAAGCTCATCTTCCCAGGTAAAACCTATTGTATATAGATCACCCAGAGACATTAAAGATTTTAGGGTCCTGGAAGCAAATTCAGATATTAATCCCTGGCTGAGTTTGTGGAAGTCATTACCGATATTAATTAATCTTCCGGTTTTTCCGCTGTCTTTTATTGTATCAAGGGCTGGAAATACCATATTTTCCGGATCTTTACCTAATATTCGCATTATGTCTCTGGTATATCTGCCTAATCCCATTATCTTTTGTATCTGCAAGCTATCTGTTGATTTTTCGTATGACGAAACAGCCACGATGTAATCATTCACAAGTTCTTTTAATCTTGCTGCTATAAGATCATATATATTAGAATCCGATGAATGTTCCACGAAATCCATAGCTGTTTTAGACAAAAAAGTCAGGTTCCTTATATATTCCCTCTCCTTTTCCCTGGCCATTATCTGTCCATGTATATCACGAGCTATAACCTGTATCCCTGTCTTTTTGCCGTTCTCTTTCATTATGGCATATCTTGCCTCAGCCCATCTCAGACTTCCATCTTTATGTCGGTATTGAAACTGTATGGGTTCTATTTTTTCTTCCTTAATAATTGATTCATATAGTTTGATATACTTGGGTATTTCTTTTGGACGAATTATACCTATTTGTGAGAAATGTTTACCTACATATTCCTCTCTGGTAAAGCCTGTCAAATCCAGTGTTGCCTGATTACATGATGTGGTAAAACCTCTTAAGTCCACTGTCATTATACCATCAGGAGCCATTTCAATAAGATTTCTGTATCTCTCTTTTGATTTTTTAAGGGCTTCCATAGCTTCTTTGTATCTGGCTTCGCTCTTCATTAGGTTTTCCTGAAGTGAGGCGTTGGCTAAAGCTTTTGCCATCTGTGTTCCCACAACACCCAGTATATTTGCGGATGTTTCATCTATCATACGTCGGGTGATATAGTTATCCACGTTTACAATGCCAATACCAAGAGATAAAATCTTTTCCATCATATTTTCCAGGTTATTAATACCCCATGTATCTTTCCCATTATTTGCTCCTGTTGTAACACATATAGATATATTGTCACCCATATTACTTCGTTTGTAATAACCGGGACACGGAGGGGGATAACCCCAGATTTTTTCAAAATGTTTATCATCTTTACCAGCTTCCAGGTATACGCTTGATTCTTTAATTCCCAGCTTTTGTTCTATAATTTCTCTATCCATTTCTATGTAATAGCCGCCTGTTGGTGGTATGTTTTCTATTTTATAATACTCATTGCTGCTGTCGTAGATTTTACCTTTTTCATCCGTTCTCCAGTAACTATGCAGACTTCTTTTTTCACTGTCCAATACAGAAACCGCCGATCTGTCGAATCCCAGTTTCTTAAGCCCTTTAACAATAGCCAGGGCCATACTCGATATATTATCACTATTATTAACATCATGGTTAATACTCAGTAGAGTTTGCATCCTCTTTATCTCAGCTTCATATTCCGCCTTTAACTTGCTGTATGGATCGGATATAACCTTAATCCGGACAACTGCCGGTTCTTCAGAGCATACCAGGTCTCGATTGATAGCTATTACCTTAAAAGTATATTCTCCCGGTGGTATATCTTTATAGCGAACCTGCTCATCCCATGTATCATGCCAATCTTCGTCATAACCTTCCAATATATAACTGTATCTCATACGACATGTGGAAAAACTTATACCCCTATAAAAAATTGTTATGACGTTGGCATCCTGAGTATTTAGTTCGATTTGCTCAGGAAATTGATAAACCTGATGGGCTACTAGCTCATATATCTGGACAACCGGTGATACATGGGTTAATGGTTTATAATGGGCAATACCGTTATATGTAGCTATTATCATTGATCCATCTGCTTGAGGTAATAAACCATTTACACTGTTGCTGGGAAGCCCATCATCGCTGGTAAGGATCTGGATATGTTTACCATCTGTTCTGTATATGCCGCCTAATATAGTGCCAAACCATACCTGTCCTTTTGAGTCTATGTTAGCACACTGATGACCTGCTCCCTGGACTCCATCTTTTTCATCCATTATCCTGAAATTCTCACCATCAAAGCTGCAAAAACCATTATCTGTACCAATCCATATTACCCCTTGTTTATCTTCTATAACAGAATAGGTTGAATTGCTGGGAAGACCATCTTCTTTTGTGTAAGTCTTAATTTTCTTTTCATCATAACATGAAACTCCGTTGCCTTTTACACCACCAGCTATCCATATTCTGTTATTTGAATCCTCATACATGCACAGTGCTACCTTTTGAGGTGTTTCTATGCAGACAAATTTTGATCCGTCAAAACGACATATATATCCGGGAAAAGCTGTTCCTGCCCATATATTTCCCTGGCTGTCTTCCATAAGAGATAATACTTTCTCCTCTGATAAGCCGTCATTAATTCCAAACCTTTTCCCTTTTTTATTCCATAAGTCTTTTACGTTGTTATATCTGTATAAACCTTTATCAATTGATGCTATCCATACTGCGCCGGAGGAATCTTCAAGTATATCATGAATTTCGCTATCACGAGATTGACATCTTTGCTCCATCTTACTTATGCAGCAGACTTTGTCCTCATTGCTAAACCATATACGCTCCTGATTTCCACTGCTGAAGGCTTCTGTAACTGATTCATCTGTTAATCTTTGTATAGATTCAGGATCAAAGCAGGTAAGACCACTGAACGGATGTGAAAACCATAGCAGTCCTTCTCTATCAAGCATTACATCATTAACGCGATTATCCAGTAGACCATCCTGATTTGTGAAGTTTGTGAATTCATTACCATCATAAAGTGAAACTCCGCCCCATGCTCCGATCCAAATATAACCGTTATTATCCTGACACAAACCTGTTATATTATTGCTTACCAGGCCATCTTTGGCACTGTAATTGTTTATACTTCCGTTATGTAAACATGATAAACCATTTTTGGTTCCTATCCATAATTTACCTTCATTGTCTTCACAAAATCCTGATGTAGAGTTAGACGCCAGACCTTCATCAAGACTGTAATTTGCAAATCTATATCCGTCAAAACGATATATTCCCTTGTCTTCTGTACCAAACCACAGGTTATTTTTTTTATCCCGGTATATTTTATGTATTGCATGTGAACCAATACCGTCTGAAATGGTGTAACTGTAAAATTTTTCCCCATCGTAGCATGAAATACCGGGGTTTCTTTTACTCCTTATACCAAGCCATAGTTTTCCCTCATGATCCTCACAGATAGAATTAACAAAATCAAATGTCAGACCGTTTTCTGGTGTGTAATTTACAAAATTCCTACCATCAAAGCATGACAGACCCTGTCTTGTACCTATCCAAAGGCTTCCTTTGCTATCTTCACACAGAGCATATACAGAGTTATTAACAAGACCATCGCTGGTTTTGTATAATACAAATTCTTTTCCATCATAGCGATATATACCGTTGTCCGTACCCAACCATATATATCCACCACTGTCCTGTATGATACAGTTAAACCACCATGATAGACCGTTGGTAGCGTCATATTTTCTCCAAACACCATTGTATTTAGGTATTCTTCTGACAGGATTTCTAACAGACTTAATGGTTTTGAGCATATTTATATAATTTTCTCATCCAGGCATTCCAATAGATATATTTCTTGGCTCATCCGACTTGAATGTGGAAATGATTAAACATATTCTAAATAAGGGAAAATATCCTCTGTTTGTCATTCCTGCTTTCGCAGGAATGACATGATTAGAAAATTTTTCAATATTTCCACACCAAACCCGGAAGAATCTATTTCTTTAGTTAAAAATCGGTTTATTTATCATAAAACTTTAGATTTGATATTCTCATAAACTCCCTCGCAAAAGCGGATTGGAAATATATATTATCCCTTACCAACTATTTTACTATTACACGTATATATAAGCAAGCAATAATTCACGAATATATTTGCATTTACTCAATTAACTTGAGGAAATTTTCCAGAAATATTCTTGAAATAAGCTTATGTCCATCCTTATTAGGATGTATTCCGTCAGGCACCATTTCCTTTGACCGGGTATTTTTACTAAATGCTTTATGGACATCAATAAGAGGTATATTTGCATCTAGGGCTATATGTCTGATTATATGGCTATATTCATCAACCAAATAATTAAGCCCGTTTTTAATATATGCAGGAAAATCCTTATGAGCATAATTGGAGTTCATGGGTACAGGAGTAATAAGGACAGGTTTTGAGTTAATATTCTTTATGGATTGAATTATAACTTCCAGATTACGTTTAAAATTAATTGATGAAACTCTGGGAGTATCAGCCATAGAATCAGTTGCAGGACGGTAATATCCCGCATCATTTACACCAAACATTATTGTTACATAATCAGGATTATATTTTAATACATCCTTCTTAAGACGGCCAATAGCTGTGGTAGTAATATCTCCATTTACACCGGCATTAATTACTTTTACTTCGTGTTTTATTGCTTTTGATAATTCCTGTTGAAGTATATGTCTGTATGTGTCCGCTTCATCGACACCTTCGCGAATACCATTTGTTATAGAGTTACCCAGAGTTACTATTGTCAAATATTTCATTAGTATTACCTCACTTTTAAATTTTTATGCTTTTAATTACAACTAAATTATATCCATTTTTTAACGATTACCATAAATTCATTCGTAATAATTATATTATCTCAGGCAAATTTAGTAAATTATTTTATCGATCTGTGTTTATCCCCCCCCAAAACAGATTGACAAATTGTATTAATGATATATGACTTTATTGTACTATTACGACAATACAATAAAACGGATAGCAATTGATTGTTTAGTTATAGACAAGCCCTTGTTTGTATGTTAGAATACCTTTCAGTAATAAAGCTTGGTTTCAATTCATTTTATTTTGCTCGATACAAACCAGAATATAATCTGTAAAATAGGAGATTAATATATGTCTAAGCTTGCAATAGAAGGCGGTGAAGCTGTTCGTAAACGTCCCCTTCCCGGTGGTAAAAAAGTTGGCAAAGAAGAGCTCAAAGAACTTGTGGATGTAATTGATTCAGGCCACCTTTACAGACATGGCGGAACAAAAGTAATACAGTTTGAAAAGGCATTTGCCCAGCTACATGGAGTTAGCCATGCTGTGGCTTCAAACTCCGGTACTTCATCCATACATGTTGGTATTGCTATGGTCAACCCATCCCCCGGTGATGAGATAATAACCTGTCCGGTAACGGATCTGGGCTCAATATTGCCCATAGTTTTTCATAACTGCATACCCATATTTGCTGATCTTAACCCGGAAACCTACAACGCGGATATTGAAAGCATAAAGGCCAATATTACACCTAAAACAAAAGCAATTATGCCTATACATCTATTTGGAAATCCATCGGATATGGATCCTATTGTGGATATTAGCAAACGTAAAGGCATACCAATCATCGAGGACTGTTCCCAGGCCCATCTGGCCCTGTATAAGGGAAAAAAGGTCGGTACGCTTGGAGATATAGGCTGTTTTAGCCTTCAACAGAGCAAGCATATGACAACCGGGGCAGGTGGAGTGACTATAACAGATAACAGGGATTACGGAGAGCGCGGTTCGTTTTTTATGGATAAAGGACAGCATCAGGACTGGCAGTGGCCCAGAAAATACGGAGATATTGCCCTTAACTATCACATGAATGAGCTTTCCGGCGCGGTAGCCCTGGCCCAGGTTAAGAAAGTTCAGGATGTGGTTAATCGTCGTCGTAAAAATGGTGAAATGCTTACTTCATTACTGGATGGTGTTCCCAATATAAAACCTCAGAAGGTGCTTCCTGACTGTCATGGTTCATATTGGCTGTATGGTCTTACTGTAAATCCCGATGCGCCGTTTACAGCTTCCCAGTTCGTTAAAGCTTATACTGCTGAAGGCCTCCCGGCTTCGCCATCATACATCGGTAAGCCTATATTCATGTGCAGTATTGCCATATCCGAGCAAAAGACTTTCGGTGATTCGTCCCATCCCTGGGATCATCCAAATGCCCGTAAAGGTATAAAATACACCGAGGGATTATGCCCAAAGACTGAAGACATGCTGAATCGAATGGTAACACTTCCTATGGCCGAATGGTATGGCGAAGAAGAAGTTAAAGATATGGCCGCGGCACTTCGTAAGGTGGCAACTCAGTATAAGGTGTAGATAGGTGTAAAGATCATGGATAATAACGGATTGACTGCAATTGAAATTCGTGGTTTGACCAAGTATTATGGTAAATTTTTAGCTGTGGACGATGTTGATTTTGATGTAGGTAGAGGCGAGATATTCGGTTTTCTGGGTCCTAACGGTGCCGGTAAGACTACTACAGTTATGATGATAACAACTTTTCTGGAACCTACTGCCGGAAGTATTCGCATACATGATTATGAGTTACCAAAAGAATCAATTGAAGCAAGAACTTTAATGGGTATTGTTCCGGAAGAATCCAATGTCTATACAGAGCTTACCGCCGAAGGGAATCTCCGTTTTACCGGAAAGATATATCGAATGTCCCGAAAGGATCGAAATAAAAGAGCAAAAGAACTTTTGGATATATTTGGATTAACGGAAAAGGCCCATACAAAAGTGCAGGAATTCTCCAAAGGTATGCGTCGACGGCTTACCGTAGCTATGGCTTTGATGCATAATCCCAAAATACTTTTTCTGGATGAACCTATCTCCGGACTTGATGTTCAGAGTGCAAGATATATCAAAAAATTAGTAAGGGATTTAAACAAATCAGGTGTCACCATCTTTCTTACAACCCATCAGATTGAAGTGGCCAATGAATTATGTCACCGGGTTGCTATAATAGATCGTGGACGCATTGCTACTATCGGAACGCCCGATGAACTTAAGGGCAGCATTGAAAGTGTTCAAATTGTGGAAGTATCCTTTAAAACTCCGGAGGATAGTAAAATTCCATCCCTGTCAGGAATAAACGGTGTAAATCACGAGTTAAGATCGGGCAGCATATTTCGGCTTTATACGGATAATCCGACGGAAGTTATTCCATCTGTTATCGACTTTTCCCGGGAGCATGGACTCAGCTTAAAGAGTTTGAATACTCTTGGTTCGAGTCTTGAGGATGTGTTCCTTAAGATCACCGGTCAGGAAGTAGGCCTGGTTACTGGGATGTATGGAGATGAAAAAAGTCCAATTAGAAAGCGCGGTAAAGGGAGAATGGGAAAATGAAAAAGGTGAGTATATGGAGCCGTACAATAGGTGCATTGGGCCAGGCCTGGGCTATTGCAGTCAAGGATCTGCGTACCTATTACTTTAATCCGCCAATGGTTATGTTTGGCCTGATCATGCCGGTTTTGTTGTTTTTTTCCTTTTCTGTGCGTCGAGGTACTGAGCTATCTCCCCAATTGGGTATCATAAATCTTTCATCTATGATACTATTTTTTACCGCATCAACAGCAGGGCCGGTGATATTGATCCTGGAACGCAGAACTCGTACTATGGATCGTCTGATGACTGCGCCTTTATCAATGAGCTGCTTACTTTTTGGTAAAGCGATGGTGGGTTTAGTTTTTGCTGTGAGTGTTGATTTAATACCGATAATAATTGGAATTACTATTTTTAAGGTTAGAATACAAAATCCCCCTCTTCTGGCAGGAGCAGTTATACTTTCTGCCATGTCGTTTTCAGCTTTGGGAGTCTGGTTTGGCTCTTTCCCTGTCCGATCTGTAGGTAATGTTATGATGCCCAGTACGCTTTTGAGATGGCCTCTTTTGTTTGTGAGTGGAATATTTATCCCTTTGTCTAATTTGCCAAAATGGGTAAGAGTTGTGTCTTATATTTCACCTTTAACTTATGCCCATGACGCCATAAAACATGCCGTCACTGGTTCCGGCTCACAATCATTGATTCTGGACATGATGATCTTGCCTTTTTTTCTGGTATTGTTTTTGTTACTTGCAATAAGACTTTATCGTCGGGTTAGAAAACTTGGATATTAATCTATGAATTTCGAAAACCTGTAATGAAAAGGAATATAGCATGGGAGCTCTAGTAAGTGTATTAGACCTGAAAAAGGATTACAAAGTAGGAGAAACCGTCGTCCATGCTCTTAGAGGGATGGATATGGAAATAGAAGCCGGTGAATTTACTGCCGTAGCAGGGCCTTCTGGAAGTGGAAAATCCACCCTTCTAAACTTAATAGGTTGTCTCGATACTCCTACTGAAGGTAAAGTTCTGATTAACGAAAATGACGTGAGTCATTACAGCAAAAAAGAGCTGGCTAATATTCGTCGTGAGTCCATTGGTTTTATTTTCCAGACATTTAACCTCATACCCATACTTAGTGCTTTTGAAAACGTAGCCTTTCCCCTTTCATTATTGCATTGGGATTCGGAAAAAATACAAAACAATGTCAACCAAATACTTAAAGATGTAGGATTAGAAGGTATGGAAGACCGTTATCCCCGGGAGTTATCCGGCGGTCAACAACAGCGAGTGGCTGTTGCCAGGGCTTTGGTTAAAGAGCCTACTATTATACTTGCCGACGAACCGACGGCAAATCTGGACTCCAATACCGGAGGAGATATTCTGGATTTAATGCGTGAACTGAACGAAGAAAAAGGCGCTACATTTATATTTTCTACCCATGATCCCATGGTAATGGATAGAGCAAGAAGACTTATCAACCTGAAAGATGGTATGATCCATTCTGATGAAAGGAAGTAGCTATATGCTGTTCCTTATACGCTTTGCTTTCAAGAATATTTGGCGATATAAAAGACGTACTATCATAACCTTTATTGCTATATCTGTAGGTATAGTTCTATTTGTTTTCACTGATTCTATGCTTAAAGGTTTTCATTACGAATCTGTGCGTAATTTTATTGATTACGAGTCTTCCCATATAAAAATTTACAACCAGGAATTTTATGATGAAATGTCTGATGAGGGATTTTTACTTTTGGATAAGGGAATAGAGAATTATAAAAAAGTACAGGATATTATTAGTACTGAAGACATTTCAGTTACCCCACGTATATCCTTTAACGCAAGGATGATAAATGAGCGGATTGGCGGCGAACGTCCTTTTACGGTTATAGGTATAGAACCTGATATGGATAAAAATGTCTATAGTCTTAAAGAATCTATTGATTCCGGTCGCTATTTGAAAACTGATGAATACGGCGTAATTATAGGTAAAATGGCGGCAAAAAAACTAGAGGTGAAAATCGGGGATATGCTGACAATACTAACCCGAACTAAATACGATACGTATCAGGCTATTTCCGTTGAAGTGGTAGGTATAATTAATCCACCGAACCCCCAGATAAGCCGCTCTGTGGCCTATATTCCCCTGGATATTGCAAAAAGAGATCTGGATATGGAGGGTGATATAACAGAAATAGGTATTCGGGCCAAAGACGATGATATTGAGGATTTGCTTGATGATATTTCCAGCGAACTCAAGTCAAATAATATGGGATATTTAACGGCCGTCTCCTGGAGGGAACTGGGGAAAGACTGGCTTACCCTGAGCAGAACCAAAACAGCGGGTAGTTATATCATCATTCTTGTTATATTTATCATCGCCGCTGTGGGAGTTATTAACACCATGCTTATGAGTGTTTTTGAGAGGATAAAAGAAATCGGTATGATGCGGGCCCTGGGAATGAGAGATAATGAAATATTGTGGAGTTTTATTTTTGAAGGCGCTGCCATCGGCCTGTTTGGAGCTGTTTTTGGCGTTGTAATTGGTTTGCTAGTAAATGCTTATCAGGTTTATATAGGTTTTGACTGGAGTTTTATGACCAATATGGATGTGGATATAGGCTACAGGATTATGGATGTGGTAAAAGGCGTATGGAACCCAGAATCTTTTATTTTCGCGGCAACTTTCTCCATCCTGGCTCCGGCCTTAATCAGCATATACCCATCTTTAAAAGCAATAAGAATGGAAATAACTGAATCCCTGAGAACTGCCTAAAACTTAACCAGAGGTATTCAAATGCGTTATATATTCAAAATGGCTTTCAGAAATATCGGCAGGAATAAAAGACGTACAATGCTCTCTGCTATAGCCATATCCATTGCTATAATGGTAATACTGGTGATGAGGGGGTATATAGGTGGGATAATAGATTCCATGTTCGATTCCCTCACCAAAGTGGAATCAGGTCATATAAAGATTTCCCATAATAAATATTATGAAAAACAGGATATGATGCCGTTGGAACACATGATTGACGGTTTTGACGGTGGAGGATATCAGGAGTTACTCCCTGTTCTGAAATCCGTTGAAGATGTGGAGATTGTAGCTCCCAGAATCAAGTTTGGTGTGCTTCTGAGCCATAGTGGTAAAAACAGTTCAGCTTTGGGCATAGGGGTTGAACCTGAAGCCGAGGATCGACTTATATCCTTTGATAACAAAATGGTAGATGGGGGATACTTATCTACTGGTAGCAATTCTAATCGTGAAATAATAATGGGTAAGGGTCTGGCCAGTAAATTAGGGCTTAAAACCGGAGAAAAAATAACTATTCTTGCTAGAACTGCTTATGATTCCCTTCGGGGAATGACTTTTACAGTTTCCGGTACTTTCAGCTTCGGTATATCGGCTATAGACGATAAGTTGTTTTATATACCCATTGGTTTTGCACAAAGGCTTCTGGAGATGGGTCAAAATGCCAGTGAGATAATTATAATGGTGAATAAGCCTGAAAATGCTGAGGAAATTAGTGAAAAGATAAAAAGTCAGATAGATAGTAAAATGGATGATCCGTATTACGCAGTTGTTCCCTGGAATAAACAGGAGGGTATGCTGTCCATGTTTAGCGTGGCAACTAATATCTATAGTTTTATATATCTTTTCCTGCTGGTTCTCGCTTCTACTGTGATTATAAACACTACCATGATGGTAATATACGAACGTATGAAAGAAATAGGAACAATAGGCGCTTTGGGTATGTCCAGCGGACAGATTATCCTGCTGTTTGTGGTTGAGGCCATGCTCATAAGTGTAATTGGATCATTTATCGGTATGGTAGTGGGTGGAGGAATAGACTTTATATTATCTGAGGTTGGGATTAACCTTCAGAAACTTTCTGGTGGAAGCGTGGATTTTATGACAACAGATATTATTTATCCCAGATTTGATTTCTCCATTTTAATTGGTTCGTTTATATTTGGAGTAGTTGTTGCGACTGTCGTTTCCTACTTCCCGTCCCGACGGGCTGCAAAGATAGAGCCAGTGGAAGCTTTAAGGAGCGTTTAGAATGTGGTGTCAAAGTCTGCAACTTCACCAGATATCTAATCTACTAAATCGGTATTATTAATTTTACAACAACTGGAATAAAAATAGTTGTGATGATAGATTATTAGGGATGGAATTAATAAAATAAAGGAACTGATAAGATATATTAAGACTATGGAATACCATTTAGGATAACTGAAGCCCCGAGTTACTATAGGATCAGCCAGTTCGTATATATATCTGGTTCTCATTATATCTATTGTTCCCAAAGTTCTGGAAACCATGATAAAGGGATTAATGTGCATAGCAAGCCCAGTAAGTCTGTTTTTGATAATATTGCTTTCTAAAGATTCTATCACAAACCCAAACGAAACGACGCTGGTAAGCATTATCACTATAAGAAAATATGAAACTAAGGTTGAAAGAAGTATTTTTCTTCTGAATATCAAAGTCAATGATAGTGTAAAAGCGGAGATGGTAAATAATATACCTAAAATCGCCAGATTTGCGGATGCAATTCGCCAGAAACTTAAACCTCTATAAAAAAGCGGCAATATAAACATGAATAATGCAGAAATAACGATAAACACAAAATTATAAAAGACTGCTTTTACAAATTTACCTGTAATTACAGAATGTGGTTTCAGAGAAGTGAGAGATAATTCCAGATTATCTCTTTTGGCGGTTTTACTGGCAAAGGATTCCAGGATTGATGCAGGGGTGAAAAGTAATATTATTAGCGTTTCGGAGAGTGCAAAAGCCAATAATCCACTTCCCAGGCGGGAAAAGTCAATCAAAATATATATTATCCCCAGGCAGGCAAAGCGAATTGAAATGGCGATAATTAACTTTGACGCGGGAGTTTTTAACCTGATTTCACGTTTTAAAACAGGATTTCCGAGTTTAACCATTTCATATTATGAGGAACCGACTGGAGTTATTATCATGGTTATATCAGTGCCCTTTGGTGGGGCTAATTTTGTATTTACGATGTATACGGTATCATCTGCACCTTCGGGCAGTGGATTATCAATAATGGCATCGGGATCATGAAAAGTTGTTATTATTGTACCTATGGCCTGGGCCATGAAAACTCCGTTATCGTTAATTCTTGAACCTGAGAATACCCATCCCACATGCGGCATGGTGCTTTGCTTTTCCCGATTAAATACTAAATCCTCGGCTCGATGGCGTTTAACCTGACCTTCTGAGTTCCATTCCACCCATATATACACCCTATCGCCTTTTGGTGTTTGGGGATCACCCTGATAACGTAGTCCGCCTTCATATTCCAGCCCCATTAATATTAACGCTGTTTGTAGATGTATTGGGTCTACATCCAGCACGATTGCGCTTTCGTGAACTTTGCCTATGCTGGAACATGCCAGAAGCTCTATAAGTCCATAGGACATGTTCATCTTTCCGTGTATTTTTATAGTATTGCTGTTTAAATCCACGTCAACTTTACCAAGTTTATATAGACCATTACCCAGTTTAACCATAGCCGGGATAGCTGGTTTTTCTTCGCCACCTACGATTATAGTGTCAAATATTATATTGTTTTTTTCATCAAATTCCTGAATAATATCCGACGGATCAATTACAGCATATATTTTGTGTTCTCCTGTGTTGACAGCTTTCCACGTTGCTTTTACCTGCGCTTCCTGACCAACGGAAAGCAACGGCAAAGGTTGAGCAGCGATGAGGACACCGCCGCTTTCAGGAGCACCATCATAGAATTTAACTTCCAGATTTTCTACAGGAATACTACCTTGATTTATCACCGAGGCTTTTATGGTTACCTCTTCACCTTCATCAGGGGATGATTTGGAAAATTCCATCTTATCCTTAATCATACCCACATCGGTACCAGCAGGTTCAGGCATAGCCCTGGTGAGAAATAAGACAGCAAAGGAGGTCGCCATCAGATCGCCCCTGTCTTTAGCCCAACTGGCTATTTCCGGAGCTTGTCCGATAGCACCTGTGGTGTATATGGGTGTAGCGGCTATCCAACTTCCATCCTCCTGCTGTTTTTTCACAAGGAAGCTGGCAATTTCCTGATACCAATCATGACTGCCAAGTTTCTCCTGTTTGGGTGGAATATCCATAGCTCTTTGAAGGGCAACCAGATAGTAATAATGCCAGTAGAAAGTACCGGGATTTCTGGTTATGGAGTAATATCTTTCCAGCCATTCAACTCCACGCTTTACTGCTTTGTTATCTCTGGATAATCCGGCAGCTTTCAAGGACATGACAGCAGTCGCTGTCATGCTTCCATAAGAACACTCAGCGTAAGGACCGCTTCCGGATGAATAGTAATTCCAACCACCATCAGGTTGCTGCATACCTATAAGCCAGGCAACTGCTCTTGTCCAGGTATCGGGTTTTATCTCTGCTCCCCATTGTTTGGCGGCATAAAGACCAAACATGACATATTGTAAATGTGCAGCGTCGGCTATGGTGCCGTATCCCCATCCACCATCCTCAGTTTGTAAAGCTTCAAGACGATTTACAGAATACTGAACCAGATCCATGTATTTTTCTTTGTTTCCAGTAGCTGTTAGGGCGAGAATACCGGTTGAGAAGTCGTAAGGATCAGTCCATTCTTCCCATTTTGTTGGTGCTTTGTTAAATAGATGATCGAATCCCTTTTCTATGGCAGGGTCTGATACGTCAACACCGGCATGAAGCAGTGTCATTATCATGAGGGATGTCATACCAGGGCCGATTTCTGCCATCCAGCCACCGGGTCTTTGCTGTTCTGGGTATCTTTCAGGACTTATTCCATCAAGACTAGCTCCACATATTACACATTTCCCATAGGCTAAAGCGGCGTAAAGGAAATTGTCATGACCGTTAGGACATGTGACATAAAACTCTCCCTGCTGGCTTTTAATCCATTCAGCGGCTTTTTTTATAGTTTCGTTTATCTGCTTTTCGTTTACTTTCGGGCTTTTCCACTTTTTGCCCTCTATTGGCTTTATGGCATAGTTATTCTTTTCATTTGATTCTTTTATTTCATTTTCCGGATCTGCTATTACATGTATATCAGTCTTTCCAGAAGCAGCTCTCCATTTAACATCTATAGTTTTACTTTCCCCGGCTTTAAGACCCAGGATTATAGCTTCAAAGGAAATTTGAAGACCGCCTTTTTCCGGATCACCCTCTATAAATCTTACCTCTATGTCATCAGGTATTTCTGCATCTCCCTTGTTGATAACCTTAGCTGTTATTGACATAGGGTCACCCTCTGTAGGGTTATTGTCTGAGAACCCTATGCTTTCCGAATCAATTGCCAGATCCGGCAAAGCCAACGCTGAAGTCAAAGACCAGAACATACCTGTAAATATCATCAGACAAAGGAAGCTTTTTTTTATCATTTTGTTATACCTCCGTGTTAATTCAGCAGCACTAAGTAACCAGTATTCAGTATTATATGTGGTTCTTCCGGATTTAGTTATAATTGAAAATTTTACCCAACTTATTGGCTGTTGGTTTTCGCAGGAATGACGGCATAAGGAAGTTTCTTATCTTTACCATACTGAACCCGGAAGAGCCAAAAATTTTAACTAATCTTGAAGAATCAACATATCTCATAATAACAGTAGAATCTGCGCCTACAGCTACCAAACCAATGTCTTTCACATAAATTATATGATATAAATCTTTATCAGTTCCAGAACCTTCCTGCTGCCAACTCATACCTCCGTCGGATGTATGGATTACAGTTCCATTCTGTCCAACAGCCCAGCCTTCGTTTTTATTCACAAAGCATACAGAATATAGATGTTCATCTACACCGCTGTCCTGGGATGACCATTCCACGCCGCTGTCATTAGTGTGAAGGATTATACCGTATTTGCCTACTACCCAGCCTTCATCAGGGCTTATGAAATATACGCCTTCCAGATCATAGCCTGTATTACTGGTTTGCACCAGCCAATTTTCGCCTGCATCATTGGTGTATAGAATAGCACCCCATGAACCCACCACCCAGGCGTGATTCTGGTCAGGGAAATGTATATCTTTCAATGGAGCGCCGCTCTGGCTTTCCTGGGGTGTCCATTCTGTTCCACCGTCAATGTTATGGAGTATGGCTCCGCTGTTGCCCACAGCCCATCCTTCGCTGGATACGGGAAAATATGCTGCGTTTAACTCATAGCTTACCTTTACCGGCGACAGGTTGGCATCAAGAACAGTCATTACCGGCCGGGAATCGGCGTTCTGGACACTCCATGTGTTTCCACCGTCGCTGGTGTATAAAACAGTTGCGTTATCTGAAATAATCCAGCCCAATTTTGATGAGATAAACTTAAGCCCGACGATGGATGCTTCAATCGGAGATTTCTGTATTTTCCAGTTACCACCGCCGTCTGTTGTATGTAATATGATATTCTTATTTCCCACCGACCAGCCATTTAAAGCATCAATAAAGTATACTCGATTGAGAATAGAATTACCAGAGGTTTTGGATTGTTCCCAAACCACGTCTAAATCTGATTTTTGAGGCTTTGAGTTTTCCTGAATTACCAGCTTTCGCCTGGAATAATTTGTAACGGATGGTATTTTATAATCCACAGCTACACCATTTTCACCTACAGCGATGAGTTTATCTTTTCCAACGCTTATATCCTTTAGATTTTCGGTAGTTCCGCTGTCGTATCTTTTCCATGTTTTTCCACCGTCCTGTGTTACGATTAAAATGCCTTTATCCCCTACAGCAATACCGGCTTTTGGCGATGCGAAGTATATTTTATTAAGGTTGACATCCGTTCCCGTATTCTGCTCTACCCAGGTTTTTCCAGCATCTTCTGTGTGTAACACTACGCCATATTGTCCGGATATCCAGCCTGTTTTTTCGTCAACAAAGCATACAGAGTAAAGCTCGTTATATGTATCTCCATCTTGCTGTTTCCATGTTTTACCACCGTCTGTAGTATGAAGAATTTTACCTGGCCAACCCACTATCCAGCCTTTTTTGGGGGTGACAAACTGCAATGCCCTCAGGGATTCAAAGATAAAGCCGCGCTGTTCAATCCAATTTTCACCGCCATCATTTGTAAAAAATACTCCACCAATGTCACCTACAGCCCAGCCGCTGTTTTTGCTCAGGAACTGAACGTCGTGAAGCCCAAGCCAGTCATTACCCTTTTGTATCTCCCAGCTTTCACCATCCTCAGTGTGGAGTATATTACCGGCTTCACCGATAGCCCAGGCCTGGTTATCATCCACAGCATAGACCTTGTTAAGTCCTGCCACCGTTCCGCTGTTCTGCCGTTCCCAGTTTTTTCCGCCGTCATTTGTACGGTAGATGGCTCCACGATGTCCCACCGCCCACCCGCTACCTGTTTCTGAAACGTCAACACCGGATAGGTTTTCAGACGTGGTTTCTGCCTCTATATTCCAGTTTGCGCCGCCGTCGGTGGAATGTAGTATAGTTCCACCAGAGCCTGCAACCCACACGTTGTTTTTATCAATGGCATGTACTGCAAAGAGATCGTTCCGGGTTCCCGTTTCCTGCTTGCTCCAGTTTTCGCCAGCATCATTAGTATGAGATACTGTGCCATCCTGGGATACAAGCCAACCGTTTATATCGTCTGTGAAATGCAGGTCAAATATGGCATAATGGTGATCGGGTATTTCACCGTCCTGGGATTCCCATATGTTACCACCGTCTTTTGTATGGTAAATAGTTGCTCCTGTGCCTACTGTCCAGCCGGTAAGTTCATCAACGAATTGGGTTTCAAGGAAACTATGAACGGTATCTATCCTCTGCATATCCCATGTTTTACCGCCATCTTCAGTATGTAAAGTAAGGCCAAATTCAGCGAGTATCCATCCTTCCCGTCGACTTGAAAAGAAAACACTGTGCAAAGCTTCTCCAATGCCGGAAGATTTAAAATTCCATGTTTTACCACCATCGGGAGTAAAATAAAGTGCTCCACCCTGGCCAGTTATCCAGCCGCGATATGCATCTGCAAAATGTAAATCAGTTAAATTCGCATCGGTGAGTTTTATCACTCGCCAATTTCTGCCGCCGTCTATGGTATGGAGTAGTATTCCGTTATCGCCAACGACCCATCCGTCTTTTTCATTATTGAATTCGACTTTATTCAATGTTGAATCTGTGCCGCTATCCTGATTTTGCCAATTTTTACCGCCATTAATGGTATGGATTATTGTTCCTTCCTGTCCAACTATCCAGCCGGTGTTTTCATCAACGAAATATACATCGTTAAAATCAACAGTCCAGTCGGCTTCTCTTACCACTTCGGGTTTTACAGGTGGCGGCTCTCGATGGAATACTGACTTTATGCCACAAGCACTTATAAAGCATATTAAAATTGCTAACGGTATTAGTCTTTTAATCATTTTATGCTCCAGATGGTGTTAAGAAAAAGGTTATGTAAGATCGTTTTTGCAAGTAGCATGCCATATTATGCAAAGTGTTTTATCATGTATTTTACCTGAAAGACAGAGTTTTTACAGAGCCTTTAATCTAAAAGTTTTGGTTCTTTCGGGTATAGCTTTGAAATTGATTTTAAATTTATTGATAGAAAATTAGTAAATACTAAGGTAGGTGAAAAAGCCAGACATTGCCCTATATAGGGCAATGTCTGGCTTGAAAATGCGCAAAATACGGTAATTATTTAACAGGTGAAGCAACTTCAACAACCTTTGGCTGTTGTAACCCCTGGATATAAGGTGTCATTTGACCACCGGCGGAAATTTTAGCTATCTGGCCACCGTTAGTGTCAGCAACCCAGCAACTTTTGTCCCTGGGATCTTCAACTAAACGTGATGGCATACCAAAACCAGCTACCTCTAAAGACCTTTTACCATCGGCAGAAAGCTTTATGACTTTATCGTTCATCATATCTATCATAAGGCCCACCCAGCAACCACCATCGGATGATGCGGCTATTGCTGTAGCCATCATGGCCATGTCATTGCCTACCACATTAAACTTGGATGATATTTTACCATCGGATGAAATTTTAGCAGCTATATAAGTGAATGGGTCCAAAATCCAGCAGCTTCCATCAGCAGGATTTACGGATATTGATTTTGGTTGGGTAATTTCATCTATCTGTATAACATCCAACTGTTTTCCCTGTTTTGAAAGCCTTACAACTCTTGCATTACTGGAGTCGGCAACCCAGCAATCTCCGTTATTTGGGTTGACAGCCAAAAAGGGTTCGTTGAAACCTTCCTGAATAAACAACTGCTTTGCTTCGGGAGAAAATTTTATAATATTATTTTTTGTGGCAACCCAGCATGCGCCGTCATTAGGATCAACAGCTACTGATATAGGATTTGTCAAAGTTTGGGGAGTTTTTGCAAACAGGCTTGCGTTAGCTGCTCCATCGAGTTTTTTTAATTCCTGTCCCTGGGGAGAAAACTTTCTAACCTGTATCATGTCGGTATCCGCAACCCAGGCAGTACCATCGTTGGGATTGATAGATATAGACATAGGTTGACTAAAACCGCCTATTTGTGAAGCGCTACCGTCGGCAGCTATTATAAAAACATTTGTATAATCAGCCGCCCAACATTCACCATTATATTGAGCGTAAGAAACAGATGTAAATATAAGGGATAACAAAATGATTATACCTGTAAAGTAACCAAATGGTATATTCGTGTGGAGTTTTGTCATTGAATTTCTCCTTATCAAACATGAATAAAGCCTCTCACAGACAAGCTGGAGAGGCTTTAATATAATATTTATTCTTATACTCCTAACCTTGTCTTTTTTATCATTCCAATGATGGAACAAGGGTAGGTGCATCAATTGAAATTTCATCAGCAGTAGTATCTTCCGGAACATAGTCAGAATAGTCGCTTATTCCACCATGAGTCAGAGAATATACGATAACGTTTGTGGTAAACCTATACACGCCGGGAGAATAGTGAACAGTTCTTGTTGGTAGACTGACACTTTCCATAGCACACATATAGTCTCTACGACATACCATAACAGCCAGATGATCTCCTACTGTCACACCTTCCAGGAAGTTACGTTTTGGAGGATGTGTACCCCACCAGAATATATCAAATCCGACGGGAGGACCACCCATGTCATAATAATTATTGTATATCAGATGATCATTTGGTATTCTATCTACACTGTATTCCGGCATAGCGTATCTTAACTGGGCTAGAGTAAGTCTCAGGAAGGCCTGGGCAGGAGCATTCACTCCGCAGTCATCGAAGTATACAAAACCACCATCTTCGATGAGATACTTTCTCAAACCGTCTTTTTCCTGCTCGGAGAGTCTACTTTTAAGAGGTGCTCCACGAGCCAGGTTACGACTTCTCACATGAGATGGGTCATGCCCGGTAAAGAACACCAGCGGGGCTTTAGACAACTTAGGATCGGTCAATCTTATAGAGCCACCCTCAACATTCATGTCAGTTTTAATTTTGGTTTGTGTGTTAAGCCATTCGGTAACGGCAACCAATGATGATTGGTCAGCCCACCAGTCGGCCAGGTCATGATGAACTCTGACAAGACGAAAAACGCCCTGAATGTCTTTACCACGACCAATAACGCGACCACCGGGTTCACCTTTGGGTAAAGGTGCGACTGCGACTTTACCCAGCGTTACAGCTTTGGCAACATCAGCCAGACCGGTATCGGCAACAGTGATATTTTTGATCATGGTAAGTCCCTTGGGCTTCATGGGACCTCTTGCAACTCTAACCTGTGTTCCCACTATACCTCTTCCGACAGTAGGTGCAGAAGGAGCAGCAACAGGAGCAGAGAAAGAAACCGCTCCAGGAGTTGCAGTAGTTGGAATATTCGCGTAAGTCACAACTTCCGGCATTACCCTTACTTTGGGTACGTTGGGATTAATCTGGACATCATGACGAACAGGAGTTGTGCTAAACTCCAAAACTGTACTTGTAGTAACTCTCGGTGCTCTAACAACAGCAGCGGTAGTTACACGAGGTGCCACCTGCACATCCTGAATCTGTACCGGCTGTTCAGTCGGTATAGTAGGCCTTACAACAGGTTTTACCTCTTCCTGACGTTCTTTAGGCTTAATTTCCTTCTGAGCCTTAAGGAACGTACTTGCCACCCACTCTTTTACCGGTGGGCTTTGGGTATAAGCGATATATGCGCCTAGAACCAGCAATATCGCTCCGTGCAGGATCAGTGAAATAATAAATGCCTGACCCGTGCCCTTGGTATTTTTGCTACTACGCATGGTAGAAATACCTCCTCAATTCAGACCACAACCCGCAATTAAATTCAAAGGTAAGATGAAAGCTTTATGATTGCTTCTTGCTGCCACCACCTATCTATGCCTGTATCTCTGTTTACATTATACAATGGCCAATCAAGGTTGTCAAGCAACTTTTTAAATTGGTTAATTATCTTTCAAGGCTACGTTTTGAGAAAATTCGGTCAGGAAAATCAACATCAAAATCTATCTCTTCCATCTGGAAAACCGTTGAACTATCATCTATTAGCTTGTTTGTCATGACCAGTTCTGTGGCAAAATACCTGTTATCATATTTTTGAACTTTGTTGACAACCATTTCTTTAAGTAATTTTCCGGAAAGGGCAAATAGCTGACCTTTTAAAACCACAAAGCGTTCTTTGTCTACCCAGACTTTTCGCTTTGCATAGGTCACATCCTTTTCCTTCGCATTTAGCTCCAGAACATAGCAACTCCTCTCCTCTTCTGCCTGTTTAACAATTTCGCTTCCTATAACATCCACATCATATTTTTCCAGCAGTTTTTCATTTTCCATCATATCCTCATAGGAAAAATCACTGCCCATCATGCTTTCTCTCAGCATATGTCCGGAAATTTTTACTATTTCCTCCGCGTCGGGGAAATATATCCACAATTCATTCGAAAGTTTTAAATATTTTGTTCCGGCGTCACCGGGATTTGTGAATTCAATTAAGGCTTTTTCTTCTCCTTCTGCATAGACATGCATGGTTTTAAATCTGGACTTATCACCTTTTTTTATGATCATTTTGCCTCTATACTCTATCTTTTCATAAAAAGCATTTTCATCCACCTTTTTCATAATTTCTTCACCGGTTAATGAATTTTCCTGAGAATATACATATAGTGATAATATTAAAATAAATGTTATGGAAATGGATAAAATTATCTTTTTCATTGTGCTGGGGTTCCTCCTTACATGGAACGATGTTGATTAAAGGAAATTTTATAAGCTTGCTGGGATTTGTTAAAATTAGCTAAAGCCAAATATTGCAATGCTTAAGGCAAAAATGTTTATTATACGTAATCGTTAAAAAATGAGGTTCTTACGGTTTTAGTGTGGTAAATATATTCATTTTTTAACGATTACTATACAGGTTGGTTTTAATAAAACCAACCTGTATAAATTTATTGAACGGTCAATTCCAATTTATTGGAACTAAGTTCAAGCATTTCTCCCTTTGAACCAATTACAATATATCTTTTGCCTTTCTTTTTCTTCAACTGCTCAATTTCATCCTTTAATCCCTGGACAATTCCAGCTTTTTCTGTCTGTGAATAATTGGATCTGCTGTTTACATCCCGGATTGTTCGCTCCAGATCAGATATCTGGGTTTGGATTCTACCCACGTATCTTGTGTGATTTTCCAGGGACATATCCATTTGAACGGTGTAAGTTCCTGCTTCTGTTATGGGATAATATTCCTTCAGGTCTGCAATTTCCACAATTTTCACCGATTCTGCATCCAGAGTTTCAGCGTTTCTCACATTTACGGGTTTACCCGCCCCGCGATATGGCTTTATGGGATCTATCTTGGGCTTTGGCTTGGTGCATGCTATTGTTTCCCCAGCGGCGTTTTTAACGGTCAATCTGGTGCATATAGTCTCATCTTTAACAGAATAGGCAAGCACCACAAGCTGTTCTTCTCCTACCTCTATATTTACCTTTACAGGTATAGGCTCTGCAAGGCTATATGTGTTTTTTGGTGTTTCCAACATTAATTCCGCCGGTGGAATCTCCGGTTCTGCTTGTTGAGCAGGAATAAGCGAACCATCGGCTGTTGTGACAAAGGCTTTTCCTGATTCTGTAGCTCCCGGGGTTTCAGTTTTATCAACGTACCCGTAAATTTCGAGTTCCTGTATTTTACCCTTAGCCCTGCGTCTTCTGCCGCTACGGGAACGAGTTCCGGGGAGTCTTTCATCATCAGAAGTTCCCCGCACCCGGATTCTTATGGCATCAGTATCAACACCTACGTCAAATTCCAGCATTTTTTCCTGATTATTATCTATATCTTCCAGAGGTTTCCATACACCTTCATCATCACCTGCTGCATACAGACTCATATCTTCTATGTTTGATGTATACAGAACAATCCTGCGTACTGATTTTTTTTCCGGGAATTTAACCAGTGCCTCTGTAAATTCTGTAGTACCTCTGGAATCAACAGGCGACTGAGTTTCTCCCTCTGTCCTTTTATTTCCGTCAGCCATTTTTGGGTCTGTAATTTCCACATCTTCCATCATGGCATAGTTTTCGCTCCATTCCTGTTCTGCAATAATGGTTTTTCGAACAGAAGCGCATCCCCATAATCCAACAACCAAGATAAACACAAAAAAGCCTGCATAAAGACGGCTCATTTAACACACCTCCGGTAGTTTAGTCTATTAACCTTCTTCCTTACCTTCTACGACTACAGTTCCATAAGTCTTTCCACTTATGGTGAAACCTGTTTTGACTTTACCTTTTACTTTTATATCATCACCTCTTGTGGGCATTCGGTTTCCGGATATA
The DNA here is from genome assembly GCA_014730235.1 of Candidatus Poribacteria bacterium. Lineage (GTDB taxonomy): Bacteria > Poribacteria > DTPJ01 > DTPJ01 > WJIO01 > WJIO01. The sequence goes on along the minus strand of WJIO01000153.1, from coordinate 9,370 downwards.
ACCCATATTTTACCTGTTTTATCCTCTATCTGGAACATCCCCTTTCTTACAAAGGGTACAGAGAATGTTTCTATTACACGTCCTTTGACGCTTACTTCTTTTCCTTCGTATTCGTTGGGATGTTCTTTTATATCCGATATGCTTGTATAAAAACCTATACATCCGGAAAGCACAATAGTAAAAAATAATAATAAAACCAAAATTTTCATTAAATATATTTATTCCTTTCTATCGGTGATAAGATGACTCAGGTAACCTAGAACCATAGCGGCGTAATATGATACACCAATTTGTTTGTAATCCACTTTACCAGTGAGAAATATAGGTATAATTAAAAGCGGTGCAGGTATAAGAAAGGCTGCAACAGGAGAATGAAGCATCCCCCGATGCTTTAAAACGTTTGGTATCAGAGCAAAAAAACCTATGATAGCAGCAGCCCGATAATACATAAATAATATCAGGACAAGATCGATAGGTATTAATAGGGAATATACTACAGTTTTCGATTTGCTTTTAATGTCCAGGTCTGGCATCATAGAACCAATTATACACAGTATAAAGCACAACACCATCTCCCACCATCTATCCCACAAACGAATTGCAGACCAATTTTGGGAGTAGGATATCCAGATAGTTATGGGTATAAATGCGAGAAAATATGTAAATATTCCCCACCTAACATGCTGACCATAAGTCATAACTTCTACATACCCATTTCCTGGCGACGTATTATCTCGTCCTGGGCTTTTTTGCACATGTCAACAAAGACTGCGCTGTATCCCGTTATCCTGACCATCAGATCCCTGTGTTCTTCCGGGTGTTCCTGGGCATCCTTCAGTTCTTCCGTATCAGCAACGGAAACCTGGACTTGCAGACCACCCATATCGAAGTATGTCCTTAACAGAGACGAGATTCTGTCCAGCCCTTCTTCACCTTCCACCATGCTGGTTTGCATGCGGACATTCAACGCGCCGGAGTTAATGTAATGCAAAGGCATTTTAGCCACAGAGCGAAGCATGGCGGTAATACCCTCTGTGCATGAACCGGGATATGGTGATGTATTTTCGCTCAAAGGTTTTCCAGCAAAACGCCCGTCGGCTGTAGCCCCGGTATCTTTTCCAAAGCGTATATGGCGCATATCCGTCTCCAGGCATCGAAAAACTATAAAACCGTCTTCATCCTGAGGATGACTTACCTGATCAATCACTTCTGTTATTACATTAAGCAGACGAACAGCATGCCTATCAGCCCGGTCATCATCTCGACCAAATTTAGGAGCATTAAGGCAGAGCTGTCTTATCTGTTCATAGCCATCAAAGTTATTCTTTATAGCTTCTCTTAATTCTGCAATAGTGATTTTTTGTGAGGTAAATACCAATTCATCTATAGCAGCAAAACAGTCCACCAGAGAAGCTATAGAGCATATAGCGCATACTATGCTTGGATATTTAATACTTCCTAAAAGCCAGCTTTTGGCATTAGAAATAGGTCCTTCAGTAAAACAGTCATCTATCCTGAGATGTCCGGGATCATCTCTATTCCATGATTCCCGGAATTTTAAATACCCCTGAGCAGCATTTTCCATATCAACCTTGAAAACTTCGGCAAAACGCCTATAGAGTTCATCTATATTTTCAGGTTCTTCTTCACCTTCCAGGAAAGCCCGTAGGAATACTTCAGGCATTACAGGCATATAACCAGATACCTGTCGTTGTTTTCCGGGAATATCAGGCCAGTTGCATCCGTGCATGGTATAAGTAGGTGCATCTTTTTCATCTATCCCACAGTGGCTCATGGCCGGTATGATGTTTTCATCGCTGTAGACCATAAAGCTGGAATTTGTACGCATTTTATCACAGGCTAATCGCCATATATGATCCGGCATATCCCTGGTGTATCGAAGTACCATAACCGGATTTTCAAATCTTGGCACAACCCTTTCCAGGAGAATCTCTGTGAGTTCGTTAGCCAAAAGTGAACCATCGGTCTTACGACCACCAATAACCACATATTGGGGTGCATCATAAGTCAGATTCCTGAGCCATCCTGTATCGTTTTCCGATCCACCGCTCATCTGGTGTTCACCCCTGCCCAATATAAGGTTATTTTTGCAATAAAAATCCTGTATCATGTCACCAGCTTTCTCACGGGTCAACAATCCGGACTGAATATCTGAAACGTAATAATCCCAGAGCAGTTCATCCATACGACCAAACGTAAGGGTAGGATTTGATGATGCCATGGCGCAGTATACAAAGCCTATTGTCCACATAAGCTGCAAAGCTTCGGCAAAGGTTTCCGGGGCATGTTCTGCATTAGCCATGCAATTTTTAGATTGATCTATTAATCCAGCTTCCTCTGCGGCTTCTGCGTAGCGAAGTGAGAAATTTCTGTAAGCCTGGTAAATTCGAATTGCTCCCCGGAGGAAATCCAGATGTGCTCCTTTTTCTCCAGCTTCAACCCTCCTGTCCAGTTCTTTCTGGGCAAAGTTCTCCATGCCAGACAAGCCAAGTTTTAGTGGTGTTTCCCAGTCAAAGCACTCATGACCACCATCTTTCATCCACAGGGGAATACCCCGATGCCATTCCTGTGCTGTCTTTACCAGCAATGTCTCACCATCGGCATCAGGAACTTCGTCAACAATCCGACCCAGGATCAGATCATCAGCAGATACAGGCAGGGATATATTATCCAGCAGGTAATAAAGCCCTTCACCTATTTGAAGCTGTTGGGGTAAATCTTTAACTCTTTCATCAGCTTCCCATGTTATTTTAAGTCGTTCTATAGTTGCGCTCTTTACATCTTTGTATCGGAGAATATCAACAGCTTCAGCCACGCGCCGCTTTGATGCTTTACTGCGGGATATATCAAGGGTGTCAGCAATAGACATTACAGCACCTCCATTTAGCGAAGAATATTTACAGGAAAATATTTTGCTTCTCTCATAATACAATTCACAGTTGATAATTCACGGATCAGCGATCACTGATTATTAATGATTCTTTCGGGTTTAGTGTGGTAATAATTGAAAATGCTCTCAGCTTGTCATTCCTGCGGAAGCAGGAATCCAGTAGTCCGCATAAAGACTAGATTCCTGCTTCCACAGGAATGACAGCATAAAGAAGTTTCTTATCTTTACCCCACTCAAGTCGGAAGAGCCTTATTAATCAAGGATAACAAATTATTATTTATCCATATACAACTTCGGTAGATTATAGATATGAAATATCTCAGACCGAAAAGTTTTATTTTTTCTGTTCCTGGACGATAATAAATCAGCAGCTACTTTCAAAGTTGTTTCAGTAAAGGTTGATTTATCTTCTTCCTCTTCATCAAACTCATCAAGCCACTGCTGTAGATGTTCTATATTTTCAGTAGTTAAAGTCGCTACTATAACTTCGATGTTATAATAATATCCAGATTTTTGATCTAATTCCATCGTATTTACTAATTTCAATGGCGGTTCTGGCTGAGTTACCCATTTAATTATCTCCTCCTGCTGGCGATCAAGTTTTGACTCAAGGGCTTTCCCATCCTGGTATTTTACACATAAATAACGTTTTTCCAGGGGCACAAAATTCATTTGGTAACTCAAGCGTTTTTGACTTTCCAGACTATCAAACCAGAATCTTCGCTTACGCCACAATTCTATTTTATAGTCTATTCTTACAGTAAAACCCCTGTTGAGATATTTAACCACCCGATTAGTAAATACACCATTAGCTTTAAATGTTGGAGCTAATTTACCGTTTATAACTTCGTTTTTAACTATATTTATAACTTCATCATTTCCAATAACCTTTGACGGATATATAAAATAATAGATTATTATAACAGATAATACAAATATTTTACCATAAAATCCTATATTTGTTTTTGCGCTATATTTTTTCTTTACCATTTCCCAGGTTGCTCAATTTATAATATCTTAAAAATTAGAAAGGTTTTTTTCTGATTTGATCTTATCATATTAGTTTATAACAGTCAAATTCTTTACTCGGTTTTATTTGAAACTTTGCGTTGTTCATGTTATGATTCCTGTAAATATTCTGGATGATAGACGTTGAGAAGTTATCATTGGGTGACATATTTTTTCCAGGAAATAAGGATTTACATGAAAAATTTACCGCAGATAATAAGAAAAGGTATAATCCAACCCAGATATATTTTTGCTATAGTTCTTATTCTTATATTAATTATGCTGGGTATGGGCTTATATGAGCTTTCAGCCAGCAAGGAAGATATTATGAAGGTTCTCAGAGAAGAGGCTATATCTCTGGCTGAATCCATATCCATGATGAGTTATAATTCCATATTAAGCTTTGACAAAATAGAGGAGATTATCGTTGACAAGCTTTTCAGCGATGCCTATGTATTGGAGCGGCTGGACAGAATGAGGCTCTTATCGGACAGGGTTATGGATTTTGCCGCTTTTAGAAATAAATTGTATGGTATATATGTGTTCGATGAAAAAGGTGAATTGATACAAGGCAGCAGGGATGTTTCCGATCCTGTATTTATGTCTGAATATATCGATCCAGTAATCCAGGGGATTGAGAAGGAAGTTATCATTGAGCCTGGTGAATTCACAGACCATAGATATGCTGTGGCTGTAAAGCGTAGAAGGGGCGGGGCCATTGTGCTGGTGGATTCTGCTGAGATGGTGGATTTCAGAAGATCCATAGGTATTGGCGGTCTTATACAGGACATCGGGGAAAATGAGGGTATAGAATACATCGTATTGCAGGACAATATAGGTCTTATTCTGGCATCCAAAAACGTTACGGAGATGAAAAAAATATCCGGCGACAGATTTCTGGAGGATGCCCTGAAGAATAAATGGATTGATACCCGTATATATAAATTCAATGCTGTGGATGTCCTGGAAGTTGTGACACCCTTTCAGTTTAGTCAGGAATCCTATGCACTATTTCGTATTGGTCTTTCAATGGATGAAGTTCGGGCTGTAGAATCCCGAAGCAAGCAGCGCCTTGTAATTATCGCTATCATAGCTGTAGTCCTTGGCGTAATATTACTGGGATTTCTTCTGATAAGTCAGAATTACTCGCTTCTCAGCAATGCTTATGACAGGATGCAGACTTACACAGGCATGGTTTTGGAAAACACCGCCGATGGAATTATAGTGGCTGATGGAGAAGGAATTATATCTGTTTTTAACAGATCCGCCGAATTGATATTCAAAAAGACAGCCGAAGAAATAATAGGTGAATCAACGGAAAAACTAAATCCAGAGTTAAGCCGAATATTTATGAATAGTTTAAAGGAAAATAACTCTATGGAAAATAAAGAAATAAAAATAAAAACAGGATCAAGTCAATATAAACTGCTGTCTATAAGCGTTTCTGGATTTGATGATGCGGACAGGAATAAAGATAAAAAGCCAGCGAGGTCAGTAGTTGCTGTTATACGGGATATTACGGAAACCCGATTAATGCAGGAAAACATGCGACGTACAGAGCAACTGAGTGCTATGGGTAAGCTGACATCGGCTGTTGCCCATGAGATTAGAAATCCACTTAATTCCATAAGCATGTTCGCCCAAAGACTGGATCGGGAATTTACACCGGAAAAGGATCAGGATAAATATCACCAGATGATAAACACCATCAGGTCTGAGTCATCAAGGCTTAACAGGATTGTAGAGGAATTTCTCAAATTCGCCAGACCACCAAAGCTTAAACGTCGGCCTGTATATATAAAGGAACTTATGGAAGAAACCCTATCTCTTATAAGGACAAAAGCTCAGGAAACTGGTATAAAGATTGCTCTAAAAGAGAATGACTATTCGGGAAAGTGGTCTATTGATAGAGAACAGATGAAGCAGGTCCTGCTTAACCTCTTTTTAAACAGTATTGATGCCATGCCCGACGGGGGAAATCTTTCTGTCAATATTTACCAGGGGCCAGAGAATCTCTGCATTGAAATATCAGACACCGGAAATGGTATATCAGAGGAGGACTTATCAAGAGTATTCGACCTGTATTTTACCACAAAGGACACAGGTACAGGCCTGGGACTCAGCGTTGTTCAGCGGATAGTAATGGAGCATGGGGGCCGGATAGATGTGGAAAGCGTAGAAGGAGAAGGCACTACTTTTAGAATATATATCCCTAAGGAGGCAAAGGTTAATGAGTGAAGGCAGTATACTGGTTATTGAAGATGAAGTTACACAGCTACAAGCTTTGACGGGTTTCCTTGAACACCAGGGTTTCAGAGTTTTTGGTAGTGAATCAGGCACAGAAGGTTTAAAAATTATCCGGGAACACCCCATTGATATGGTTTTAACGGATTATAAGATGCCCGATATGAATGGTCTGGATGTTATAATAGAGGTGAAAAAGGTTAATCCGGAGATCGCTGTTATACTTATGACTGCCTTTGGTGATGAGGAACTGGCCGTTTCTGCAATGAAGGAAGGCGCTTTTGACTATCTTACAAAACCTATAGAAAATCTTGATGAATTGGATATAACCATCAGAAAGGCTTTGGAGAAGAAACTTCTGGTATCAGAAAATCGTGAACTGCGGGAACAGTTAGAAGAAAAGTTCAGCTTCAGCAGTATAATTTCCGGAAGCTCTGAGATGGAAGAAGTTATTAACATGGTCGGAAGGGCGGCAAGCAGTAAGGCCAATATCCTTATACGTGGTGAAAGTGGTACAGGTAAGGAACTTATTGCCAGGGTTATGCACTACGCCAGTCCTCGAAAGGATAAACCTTTTATAGCTGTCAACTGTGCTGCTTTAAGTGAAAATCTTCTGGAAAGTGAGTTGTTTGGTCATGAAAAAGGGGCTTTTACCGGCGCTGATCGACAGCATAAAGGGCGATTTGAAAAGGCCCATGAGGGAACCCTTTTTATTGATGAGCTAGGGGATATACCTATGACAACACAGACCAAGCTGTTGCGGGTGCTTCAGGAAAGGAAATTTGAGCGCGTAGGAGGCGATGAAACAATAGAGGTCGATGTACGATTAATCGCCGCCACAAACAGGAACCTGGAAGAAATGATGGAACAAAACCAATTCAGATCAGACCTGTTTTATCGCCTGAATGTAGTCTGTATAAGGATTCCACCCCTGCGGGAGAGAAAAAGCGATATAGCATCATTGATAAGCTATTTTATATCCCGTTATACTGATGAAAATGATAAAAATATCCAGGGTGTATCCAGAGAAGCTATGGACATGCTTGTTAAATACCATTATCCCGGCAATGTAAGAGAACTGGAAAATGCCATTGAAAGGGCTGTTATAATGGCTCGAGGGCAACTTATAACAACCCATGATCTGCCCATTCACATAAGAAAATCAGCCAGTGAAGAAGAACCGGGATATGATCCGGATTCAGGAATTTCATTACCGGAGGCCATAGAGAATATGGAGCGTCACATGATCGCCGATGCCTTGGAGAAAGCTGACGGAAATCAAAGTAAAGCCGCCGATATGCTGGGAATTAGTGAAAGAAACTTGCGTTACAAGCTAAAAAAATATGATATGAAAAAGTAATTCACCTTTTTCGACAATTTCGTCGAATGAGTCGGCACAATTGTCGAAAAATCTCCCAGAAGCCCTTAAATACTAACTCTACGCAAATATTGAGAAAAGCCATTCGACATAAATGTCGAATGGCTTTTCTCATTTTAAATTTCACCATGTAACTGTAAATCATTGATATAACTGGTTTTATATGGATTAATTATAGTTGGCATACTTAATGCAATATGTTATGGTGAAATTAAGTAATAAAAAGTTGGGAGGAATAATTTCTCCCAATGTTTAACCCCTGATGTCTTATATACAGGGTATCGCTTAATAAGCATAAACACTAACTATCAAGGAGGAATTTCAAAATGGCTAAAAAATTTACTATTGCAATGGTTATGGTTCTCTCGCTGGCTATGCTTACAACTTCTGTGGTATACGCCCGGGGTTTTAGAATCAGAAACAGACATGTAGGACTGTGCGTATCCCTTACCGATGAACAGAGAGAGCTTATCCAGGAAACGGTAAAGGAAATGTGGGAAGATGACGCTACAATAGACGATATTCGGGAAGCTGTAACAGAGATACTTAAAGAAGAGGGTGTTGAAATAACCCCATGTCTATTTATTGGTCGTGGACGCATTAAAGCCACTGTTCCCCTCCACTCCCTCAGCCTGCTTACCAAAGAACAGAGGGACGAAGTCCGGATGATGGTTCTGGAAATGCGTGAAGACGGCGCAACCAGAAGCGAAATCCGGGAGGCTGTTGTACAAAAAATGGAGGAATTTGGCATCGAATTTCCCTTAACAGAGGAGCAGCGTGAGGAAATAAGGGAAATGGTAAAGACCATGCGTGAAGATGGCGCTACATTACAGGAAATCCGGAATGCAGTGAAGGAAAAGCTGGATGAATACGACGTTGAAGCTCCTGAAAATGCAGATCCTATCTTCCAGACCGGAGGAAAAGGTGGAGCAGGTCTTGGTTGGGTAATGGGTCTTGGCCCTTCTGATGTAGACGATGACGCAAATGATGATGCTCTGTTAGCTCCGGCTGCCCCACAATTATCTATACCTTCTACTACATGGGGTGGAGTAAAATCCGGATCATAAGTAAATGACTAAAATTATTGAACCAGATTCGCTGGAACGAAGAGGCACGCAACGTGCCTCTTCGTGTTTTTTTGTATTTTGGATTTTTTGTTGACTTTACGACTACAAACTGATAATATTTAAAATGCACAGGAGTTTTCTATGATAATCAAAGTGAGGTGACCCAAATGTATTGGCGACGCATAATTGTACTTATTGTAGTTTTGGCTTTTGCTCAATTAATCATTTTTAATAATATCTATGCTGCAGAAACCCAAAAGGAAACAAAAGGGGAAAATGCAAGGTCAAAATTAGAAAATAAAATCGTATCAAAGGAGGAAAATGATAAACCAAAGTTTATAGGATTTGTAGATGAAAACAGAGACGGTATAAACGATAAATTTCAGGATTTAAATGGCGATGGAATAAACGATGTTACAAAGGAGAAATACAAGCATTTATTTAAATTTATCGATAAAAATAAGGATAAGATAAATGACCTTTTTACTGATAAAGACGGTGATGGAGTAAACGATTTAGGTACAGAACCTTTGGAACAAGATAAAAAAGATGAATTAAATATTAACGTTGTAGATTTCAATAAAGATGGAATTAACGATATCACCGGTTTGAAATATAAGCGCAAAGACATAAAAGATGTTAAAGATCTCATGGGATACCGATATGGGATTGTAGAGGAAGAAAGAAAAAAAATCTATGAAAAGTTCATAGATGAAGATGGTGATGGAATGCACGACCCTATAGCTCGAAGGCTTCGTTTCA
>WJIO01000152.1 GCA_014730235.1 Candidatus Poribacteria bacterium | reverse complement strand
TTGCCGGCGGATGCCGGAGATAAAATTACAGTATCAATAGAACGGTACGAGGGATTAGTAAGTAGACTGGCGCAGATGGAAGCTATAGCCCAAGAACATAGGCGAATGTTAGAATCCCACGACGATATTTTGCACGATCCTTGCTTTCCCCTCAACCTACAAATCAGAGGGCATTAAGATGGAAAAGGATGACACAATTTTTACTGTTGCTGTTGCTCAAGCGACTCCTGTTTTTCTGAACCGGGAGGCGACAGTTGAAAAAGCCTGCAATCTTATCTCCGAAGCAGGTAGGATGGAGGCGCGACTGATCGTTTTCCCTGAAGCATTTATTCCTGCATATCCAGACTGGGTTTGGACCATCCCACCAAGTAATAAACTACTTAACGATCTGTATATAGAACTAATAAACAATGCTGTGACAATCCCTGATCATGCCACGGAACGACTCTGCCAGGCGGCCAAAGCAGCGGGAATCTATGTGGCGATTGGAATAAACGAGCGCAATGCTGAATCGAGTAACACAAGCCTTTATAACACAATGCTTTATATTAACTCCGAAGGCAGCATCATAGGCAAGCATCGTAAGATAATCCCAACAGGCGGTGAACGTTTGGTCTGGGCCAGGGGAGACGGTAGTACAATGGATGTTTATGATACGCCATTCGGAAAACTTGGCGGCTTAACCTGCTGGGAAAATTATATGCCCCTAGCGAGATACGCTATGTATTCTTGGGGAACGCAGATTTATGTGGCTGCCACATGGGATTCTGGAGAGCCGTGGCTTTCTACACTACGACACATAGCTAAAGAGGGATGCATGTTCGTCATCGGTTGCTGTATGGTTATGAAAATAGATGATATTCCGGATAGTTATGAGTTCAGGAAGTTTTACAGGAAAGATAAGGAATGGATCAACGTGGGAGGTAGTTCTATCGTCAACCCTAACGGGCAATTCCTGGCGGAACCATTGGAGCGGGAAGAAGGAATCCTTTATGCCGAGATCGATCTTAAGAGCATTTCGGGTTCAAAATGGATACTAGATGTGGCAGGGAACTACGCAAGACCTGATATTTTCAGATTCTCCATTAACCGGAGGCCAAATGTAATTATGCAAATTGACGGACATGTTGTAGATTCCGTCTTGGATGAGGAGGAATGCCCCCAAGCCTGAGATGGTAAAATATAGGTTTTTTTTTACTTTCACAATCAATTGCTTAGATCGGATAAGCGCAAGCTAATAAGGCTTTCTGAGATATATAATGAATTTCGCTGGGTTAAGATTGTTACTAAATATGAGCTTCATCATATGACCCATCGAATGGGTGGAGGTAAAAAATGGCAGAAATAATAGCGGTTGCAAATCAAAAAGGTGGTGTGGCAAAAACTACAACAGTAATAAATTTAGGAGCTGCACTTGCGTTAAGAGGTAAGAAAGTTCTTTTAATAGATACTAATCCACAAGCAAATTGCACTACTGGATTAGGCATTGAATTAAGTCAAAGCGATCCTGCGCTTCATACAGTTATTACTTCGCCGGAATCTGGTGTTAAGGAAATCATATGCGAAACAACAATGGATAATCTTTATTTAGTACCTTCCCATATAAATTTATCAGCCAAAGAGCAAGAGCTTTACACACAGGTGGGGGGTGAAGCAGATAAGCTGGAAAAGTATAAACAAGAAATGAGTAAAAAGGATAGAACTGCTCTCAGGAATAAAGCGCTGGAAAAAATAAAACAGGATGGTTGCAAAGTAAACCTGATTACCAAAGCCTTGATAAATGCAGTTGAAAATGAATTGTTGTCTGGTTAAATGATATAATATCAGGGGAAGGATATATGGATTATAGAAAATTATACAGTGAAATTATGATTCTTCCGGTGTGGGATACCCATAATCACCTGGATGGCTCCAAATACTTATGCGCTCAGAGCTTCTGGGATATAGTCCATTACTTCTGGTTTGTGCGGGAACTTGAGGGTGTAGGTTATCCATGGGTAGCTGAAGCTATGGAGATGCCTAAAAAGGAAAGAGCAGAAGCCTTCGCCAAAGCCTTTGATATAGGGAGAAATACATACTGGAACCAGTCACTTCGACAGATGCTTAAAGACTTATGGGATGTTGAGATAACTGATTCCAAAAGTATTTTAGAAGCAGATGAACGGATAGCTGAGACAGGACAGCGCAGGGGATGGGCCAGGGAAGTATGTGAAAGGTTTTCTATAAACACCATCACTGTAAACCGTATATCCGATAATGGTCTTCAGGATATGGAGGATATTGTCTGTATCATGGGTGGATGCCGGCTTCCCGGAGCCAGACAACTGCAGGAAATCCAGAAATCATCGGACCAACTGACGATCATTAAGCAGGAAGCAGTAAAGATAAAATCCCATTTGGTAGACCTTTTCAATAAGGGATTTCATGTCCTGCGTGTTCAGCCACCTACTGGGGTAGATATTCCTGAACTGCAAAAATCAGGCAATAAAATTGAGGATATTGACGAATACCTCAAACACTATCTCTTCCGCATACTGGATGAAAACAAAGCTCATCTGCAGATTTTCCTGGGTATGGAAGCACCTGCTGAAGATTATGAACCCCGCACAAAAGCCCACCGTCATTATGCTGTCAACGACACCCGACGCATTGCGGACATACATGATATATTTGATATGTATTCCCAATGCACTTTTGAGATCATCAACGCTGCCCAGTTGAGCAACCTGGATATAGTTCAGGCTGCCAGAATCTACCCTAACGTAGTACCTGGCGGTTTGTGGTGGTTTAACTTCCGGGCCAGCACCTATAAGGAGACCATGCAGTATCGCCTGGAAGCCCTTCCAGCCACCCGATGCACCCTCCCGGCATCAGACGCACGCTGCATAGAGTGGTGTTACTGCAAAACCCATCTTGTTAAGCGATTACTTGCCGATTTCCTGTGGGATCGGTTAGAACGCGGTTGGCTGGATCACGAATTAGCCATATATGTTGCCAGGGAGTGGCTTTATGATGCTGCTGCACGATTTTATAGAGGGTTAAAGTGATATGATGAGAGCAGAAAGAACAATAACAATATTAATGCCACCAGGGAGCACTTCCCCAGAATCTTACCATATGCACCTGTGTCTATATAAGAATCCGTAACCACACGTTCAGAGCCCAGAGGGGTCTAACATGGCAACTGTAACAGAAGATACATTGCAAGAGATTATAGACCGCATAGTCAATGTAGCCGACCCTGAACGCATTATACTATTCGGATCGGCTGCCAAAGGTGATATGGACGAGAACAGCAATGTGGATCTACTGGTAATAAAGGGCGGCGATTACGACTACTACGGAATTATGGGAGATATATACATGCGACTGCATGGTGTGGAGCAGGCGGTAGACGTAATACTGGTAACCCCGGAGCAGATAGAGCAATATAAGGACAGCCACTATCTAATCATCGCCCCTGCGTTAAAAAAGGCAGGGAAGTATACCATGTTTGAGAAACGTTATGCGCCTGACGATCCCATTTTGGTATAGAAGGATATGACGAATGAAGCATAAGATGACGACTAAATGCCTTATCCCACCCAGGAAGAATAATGCCTTTATTGTTCCCCTTTCATTTGTGCTTATTATGCTGATTCCCCTCACCGGAAATTCGGATGAACCCCTGGTTCTGGAAAAGGAATACTGTGATCTAAACGACGGTTCAGCAGGAGCTACCTTTGCGGATTTATACGGAAATCATGGAGTTGGAGATGGTATACTGGATATACTGGTCTCAGGAGTTGGCTCTAAAGACCATTCCCTGAGA
>WJIO01000151.1 GCA_014730235.1 Candidatus Poribacteria bacterium | reverse complement strand
GAGTAATACTGGTAGTTTTTACATTATCTTCCATATTCTGTAAATTCTGATAATCTTTAAATTCTGGATAATCAGACGCAAGTTTTTCAGCTATGACCTTTGCTTCATCTGATCTATCTAATTTTTTAAGGGATTCTGAAAGCAAAAAGTAAGCATGGGGCAAACGATGACTATCCGGCATATTGTCAATAATTAATCGGCAGTTTTCGACAGCCTTTTCATAATCTTTGGTTATAAAATAACAGTTAGCCAGGGATAATAATATGATATCCCTGTTCAGGTCGTCAGGATCGCTGTCTTTCAATGACGATAGCTGATAGATGGCCTCCTTATAATCCCCCTGGGACACAAAGACCTTGCATCTCCAGTATCGGGCCTTCCAGTAAGAGTCTGAATCGGTGTAAGAGACTATTATCTCACCATAATGATCCAGGGCTTTATCGTATTGATCAAGAAGATAATAGGACTGACCCAGATGGAAATGAGCTTCTGCGGCAAATTTGCTCTTCGGATAGTCTTTTATAATGGAAGTATAAGTATCTTCAGCCATATCCGGGGAAGTCTGTAAAAAAGCCTTTAGCAGCATAACTTCTGCCCGGTGTTTATCTTCCGTATACAAAGAGAGAAACATATCCGCATAATCGCCGGCCTTATCCAGATCGCCGGATTCATAGCTGTTTTTGCACAAAATATATAATTCATCTGCGCTTTTGGTTTTTTCAGTAGATTCAGAATGTACTTCAGACAAAGAAAATAATAACAAAACAGCAATAAAAATAAATATGGTTTCAGACTTTTTCATATAAATCAGCATTTTCACCCTCTTTAATCATTTCACCCCGTAAAGACCAGTTGCCTGAGCCCACTATCCTGACATTAACAAAATGACCTATTAATTCTTCACTGCCGTTGAAAAATACAATTTTATTGGTGCTGGTTCGACCACTAATCTGTAAATCATCCCTGGGGTTGACTTTTTCCACAAGCACCTCATGAACCGTTCCAACGTATGCGGCATTTTTTGCCACGCTGATCTCGTCCTGAATTTCCAGCAGTTCATGCAGTCGGCGCATTTTCACCTCTTCGGGCAATTGACCTTCCATAGTCGCCGCTGGGGTATCCCTCCGGGGAGAATAGCGAAAGCAAAATCCCACGTCAAACTGCACCCGTTGAACCAGGTCAAGAGTGTCCTGAAAATCCTCTTCAGTCTCACCGGGAAAGCCAACAATAAGATCGGTGGTGATGGCTATATCAGGCACTTTATCCCGGAGCTTGTCCACTAGTTTAAAATAATATTCCCGGGTATAACCCCGGTTCATCAGCTTGAGTATTTTATTTGATCCAGCCTGTGCAGGTAGATGGAAATTATTGCATATTTTAGGCAAATCTCCCAGGGCATTAATAAGCTTCTGGGGCACGTCCTTGGGATGGGATGTTGTAAATCTGATCCGTTTTATGTTATGAGTTTCCCTGTCCACCATAACCAGCAGATCAGCAAAGTCCACATTTTCGCCGGTATCCAGTCCGTATGAGTTTACATTTTGCCCCAGTAGTGTAACTTCCCGGTATCCGGATTCATCCAGCTTTTTTATCTCCTGGAGTATACTACCGCTGCTTCGGCTTCGCTCCCGGCCTCTTACATAGGGAACAATGCAGTAGCTGCAAAAATTATTACAGCCGTACATAATATTAACCCATGCGGTAACAGAGCTTTCCCGCATGGTATTATCTATCTCTATTTCAGAAGGCTCTTCCGATATATCTACAGCCGATTTACCCAATTCCCTGCATTTCCTGATAAGTCGAGGGAGTTCACTTAATCTGCCAGTTCCCAGAATAATATCCACATGGGGATATTTGTCCATAAGCTCTTTACCCCAGCTTTGGGCCATACATCCGCATACTCCCAAGATCAATTCAGGTCGTTCCTGTTTTACCGCCTTGAAGCGCTCCAGGCGACCCAGGATCTTCCTTTCCGCCGTATCCCTTACAGAACATGTGTTTATTAAAATGACGTCAGCATCATCAACTTCATCGGTGGAAGTATATCCATGTTCAGTTAAAATACTGGCAAGAAGTTCCGAGTCACACTTATTCATCTGACATCCGTGAGTTATTATGTAAAATTTTTCAGTCATTTATCCAATTTTATATTTATGTAATCGTTAAAAAATTAAAGATATATTTAAAAAATAGCTTTATAATAATGGTAAATTACAAAACTTGTCATTCCTGCTTCAAGCTTTTTGAAAAAACTTGAGCAAAAAGGAATAAGAGTTTCGCAGGAATGACAGCCTGATAGCATTTTCATTTGTTAGCGTCTCTTTAAGCACTGCAACATCTGGTTTTAGTTAATTTTAGAAATATCAGAAAGATTACATTTATATCGTTAAAACAAATTTATGGTTATCAGAAATTAATCCTTTATCTTAATATTTCCCCAGAATGTTGCGATTTTACCAGCAGAATCAACAGCAGCCAGACCCGTTGCCGCCCCTAATCCTCTGGTCGCAATATCTTTAATGTCATCTTCATTCAAAACTACATCAAAAACAGCCACTTCATCAATAATACCATTGAAAATCTCAGCATTTCCAAAAGCTTCGGCTGCACCAAAGGACTCAGCAATAGTTAATGGGTTTGCCTCTACTGCAGAAACACCACCACCGGGCCCTACAGTTCCAAACAATTCGCCATCAACATAAAGTTCCGTAGGGTTCTCAGACATAGTTCCACAAATAGAAACCCATTCCTCTGCGGGAAGATCATAGGCAAATCCCTGAACTCCGCTTGCACCGGATGTATATATCTGAAAAGCTCCGGCCATAAAATTAATACCATAGGAGTAAGAAGCACCATCGCGTTTTGCCATTACCGCTTGCCAGCTAGCAATACTACCAACGTTGGATTTTACTAAAACACACATGGTTACAGCGCCGCCGGTTGGGATGTTTAAACTTTTATCATCCCCGCAGTTTACATAGCTGGCCTCGCCATCAAACTCCAAAGCTTTACCATATTTTCCATCCACCCATGCAGGATTTTCCACAAGTTCACCATCGTTTTGATTTCCAGAGGAATCTTTTGCTATATTCCCACTGCCCTCATCAAATAACCATAAACCAATGCAGGTCTCAGGATCTATTACGGCATAACTTGAGGTAGCTAATAAACTAAAAACAAGTAAGAAAGAAACGCAAATTAAAAAACTTTTCGCTTTCATCTGAATACCCCCATCCAAAACAGTGCTATTTATAGAAATCCAAAGCAGTGTTGATTTTTTCAGATATATAATTTCTGGCTTCTTTAAGAGCTTCTACATGTTCATACGGAAGCTTTATACTTCCCATAGATGATTTAAATCCCCCGTGATAATCCGAACCGCCGGTTATCAAAAGATTATATTCCTTAGCCACTCTGGCAAGGTAATCCGAATCCTGAGAGGAATGGTTAGGATGATATACCTCCACTCCCATCAAACCCATAGATACCAACTCAGGTATAATTCCCTGCATCATCATTCCCGGATGAGCCATAACGGGAATTCCACCTACATTCAGGATCATGGCGATGGCTTCTTGTGGGGATAATTTCTTTTTTGGAACATAAGCCGGGCCATTATGGAAAAGAAACCTGTCAAAAGCCTCTTGTTTTGTGCCCACGTAACCCTTTTCCATCAAAGCCGAGGCCACATGTGGTCTGCCTATGGAATCAACCCGTTCTTCCTGTTTAAATACATCATCGTAATCAATATCTATGCCCAGGTCATTCAGCTTATCAACCATTTCCATGGCCCGGAATTTCCGGGCTTCCCTGAATACGCTAATCTGGTTTTGAAAATTCTCATCATCCCTGTTAATATAGTATCCCAGGATATGTATTTCCCAGTCATAAGCTTTTGCACTTAATTCAACTCCGGGAATAACCTCGACCCCGTATTCTAATCCAGCGTCTATCGCTGGTTTAATCCCATCCAGTATATCGTGGTCAGTTATAGATATTGCCGATAATCCCAGGCCCTTGGCCTTTGCCACAATTTTTCTGGGTGAATAAACACCATCAGAATAATCCGTATGTAAATGTAAATCAGCGTATCTTATTATTTTAAATTTTGAAGCCATAAAAACCTCGTTTATCAAACCTAGCAAAAGCTAAGTTGGTTTACTCGCTAAGTAAATTATTTTATTATGAGTAAAAGTGTAGATTTATATAAAGCCAGTGGTCATCACCATCATCCCGGCCTTCTTCCTTCAAGGGAGAAGGAGTATGAATTCTTATTTCTTCCCCCTTGACGGGGGAAGATTAAGATGGGGTGATACAAATGCTGGATAATGTAATCGTTAAAAAATGAAAAATGTGTTTATAATAATTACTTTTTTGGTTCTTCCGGGTTTAGTGTGGAAATAATTTAAAATGTTTTCTAGTCATGTCATTCCTGCTTTCGCAGGAATGACAACTAAAT
>WJIO01000150.1 GCA_014730235.1 Candidatus Poribacteria bacterium | reverse complement strand
CGGCGTGACCGTAGCATGGAATCTGGACGCTGTATTTTTCTGAGATTTTATCCAGTTCGGGTATTAAATCGGGGATACTGGCTGTGGGAACAACTATGTCCTCAAGGCTTTGATGAGGGCTGACTACCTTGAAGGCCTCAGCTATGTTTCGCCGGACACTCCATATACGCTCCTGGGTGGTGTAATTATCGGCCACATATACCTCTAAAGCGTCATTTTTCATGCACAATTCGCCTATTACGTCGTAATCTCTCTGGACAACATCCTCGTCGCTGCCATCTACCTCGATAAGAAGCATGGCCCCGGCCTGCTGGTAGGGCAGATGCTCGTTTAGATACTGGCACGAAGCCCTTACAGAAAGTTGATCCATGAACTCCACCGCTGTCGGTATTATTCCACCTATGGTCATGATCTTTGGCACAATGCCGATGGCTGATTTTACGTCGGGAAACAACACCAGAAGATCAACCTTTTCTTTGGGCAGGGGTAAGAGCTTGATTATTATCTTTGTTATAATACCCAAAGTGCCCTCAGAGCCTACCATAAGCTGCTTGAGGTTGTATCCGGTAACGTCTTTGACGCGTTTACCGCCAAGATTCATTATCTCGCCGGTGGGAGTTACTACCTGTAAACCCATGATGTATCGCTCGGTAACGCCGTATTTAATGGCCTTGCCTCCGCCGGCGTTTTCGGCCACGTTGCCGCCTATGAAGCAGGTCTCAACGCTCATGGGATAGCCTGCATAAAATAAGCCCTTATCGGCTATGGCATCGTTAATGTCGTTGGTCACGACTCCCGGCTCTACTACCACCATCATGTTTGCTTCGTCAATTTCAAGGATCTGGTTCATCCTTTCAAAGGACAGCACTACACCGCCGCAGACGGGAACAGCGCCGCCGGAGAGACCGCTTCCTGCACCCCTGGGGGTTATGGGAAACATCTCCCGGTTGGCCAGTCTGACGATCTTTGATATTTCCTCGGCCGTACGAGGTTTTATAACAACTTCGGGCATACAGGCATTTTTATCTTCGGCCACCTCATCGTGGGAGTAAGGTTCCATCTTTTCGTCGTCGGTGATTACAAAACGCTGGCCGATGATGTTTTCCAGTTCTTTTATTATGCTTTTAGTGACCGGTTTGAATTGATTAAGGCTCATTTTTTGCGTTTCTCCAGTTCTTCAACTACGGCAGGCACGACCTCGAATAAGTCTCCCACAATTCCTAAATCTGCAACCTGAAAAATCTGGGCATCGGGATCGCTATTGATGGCTATAATGGTTTCGGAGGTTTTCATGCCGGCAAGATGCTGTATTGAGCCTGAAATTCCTATGGCTATGTATAACTGGGGGTTTACTGTCTTTCCGCTGAGGCCTACCTGATGGGGATAGGAAATCCAGCCGCGATCAACTGCATCCCTGGATGCGCCTACGGCGGCATCAAGCTTTTCGGCAAGCTCCCGGATCAGGTCGAAGTTTTCGGCTTTTTTCAGGCCTCTGCCACCGGCAACGACTTTTTCCGCATCCTCCAGATTTCCCTCGTCATCCTCGATGCTTTTAAAGCCCAACCGCTCAACCTTTGTATGCAGTAGATCCTGAGGAACCTGAACCTCAATAATCTCTCCCTGTCGGCTTTCATCTATAGGCGGCGGATTTGTGGATTTTGGCCTTACCGTTGCCATCTGGGGACGATGATCCGGCGTTTTGATGGTGGCCATTATATTACCGCCGATGGCCGGTCTTGTCTGCAACAGATTTCCGGTCTCCGGCTCGATGTCCAGACCTGTGCAGTCGGCAGTTAGGCCGGTGTTTACCTTTATGGCCAGGTATGGCATTAAAGTCCTGCCAACGGTGGTGGCCCCGGCTATGAATATGTCGGGAGCGTATTTCTTTACCAGGTATTCTATGGCCTGAGAGTATGGCTCAACCAGAAAATGCTTAAGCATGGGATGCTGGACGAGGTAAACTATATCCGCCCCACGATGAATTAATTCGTTTATGTCTCTGATATTAATGCTTTTTCCCAGGGCTACTGCGCATAAGTCGGTATTTAGTTTGTCGGCAAGTTGTCGGCCCCGGGTCAGTAGTTCGTAGGATACAGACTTCAGCCTTCCTTCTGATTGTTCGGCGAATGTCCATACTGATTTGTTTGGCAATTATTTATGCTCCTGTGTTTTTGGTGAACAGTAATCATTGATGCGTTATGGATTAAGGTTGAATAATGGGCTTCGCCCATTAGAGGAAAAGTTGAATATTTTTTCTGAAAAATGCGGTTCTTCCGGGTTCAGTGTGGTAAAGATAAGGAACTTCTTTATGCTGTCATTCCTGCTTTCGCAGGAATGACAGGTTGAGAGAATTTTCAAACTATTACCACACTGAACCCGGAAGAACCAAAAATGCTTATATGCACTGAGAATTCTAAAAAAATCTCTAAAACCAATGTTTATAAGAATTCGGCATCAAGAAACGGATGAAAATGCTCAACAAATATAGTCATATGTCATTCTGTTAGCATTTTCATTTGCTAGTGGCTCTTTAAGCACCGCGATATTTTTAGTTAATTTTTAGAAATATCAGTATGTATTATTTATTTATATAGATTTTTATTTTCCAAATAATCAGCAAGTTCCTTTGCGGCTTCTTCCAGGGTTGTTTTTGATAAATCCAGTATTTTGCCGCCTCTGGTAACTTTTGGTCTATTTATCTTGACGACTTTTACGGGAGAACCGTTTATTCCTACTAGATTTTTTTGCGCTTCAATATTTTCAGGTCCCCAGGCCGGGATTTCTTTTGATCTGGCTCTCTGTTTTCCTCGCAATGTGGGGAGTCGGGGGTAGCTTATCTCCCTTATGACTGTTAATAGACAGGGCATTGGTAGTCTTAGAGTTTCATAGCCCGATTCGATTAGTCTTTCTACTGTGACTTTGCCGTCGGATATATCTTTAACTGCGCTGGTAAAGGTCGATAACGGCAGATCGAGAAAGGCGGCGATTCCGGGGCCTACCTGACCGGTGTCGCCGTCAGTTGCCCGGACTCCGGTTATAATAATATCGTAATGGCCTAATTTTTTTATAGTCTTTGACAGGGAATAAGACGTGGCCCAGGTATCTGAACCAGCGAAAGCCCGGTCTGTGATTAATACCCCTTCGTCACATCCCATAGACATGGCTTCCCTGATGGCCGTTTCGGCTTTGGGTGGACCCATGGAAATTACAGTTATCTTTCCACTGCGTTTCTCTTTTAGCTGTAATGCTATTTCTATGGCATACAGGTCAAGGGGGTTGACGATACTTTCCACGCCATCCCTGACCATTGTTCCCTTTGCTTCGTCAATTTTTACGTTGCCGGTTTCGGGAACCTGTTTTATGGGTACAATTATTTGCATACGGTTGTCCGTGATCAGTGATCTGTGTTTTTGTAGGTAGGGTTGGAATTGGAAACGCCTTTTTGTTGGGTTTCGCAGACTCAACCCAACCTACAAATTGTTTGTAAGTAATTTATATCATAGCCCATGCTTCTCTTAGAGTGCGTTTTGCATTGGCTATTACTACTTCGCTGGATTCGATTATGTTACCATCCTTATCTTTCATAGGGCTTACTTCAAAGCTCATGAAAGGCTGGTCTTCGCCGTTGAGAAAATCAACATCCATGAAAGCACAGAGATATTCGGCCAGTTCTTCCACGTCGTTTTCTCCGCCTTCTACGCCGAATCTGGGGTGCTTGTCACCATAAGCCGGATGGTCTTTATTAGCCATTACGCAGTTGCCAACATGTAGATGGACGACATGATCCTGGACGGCTTCGGCACATTCATAAGGTGTTTCACCCAGGAGCGGGAGATGGGACAGGTCAACCATAAGGCCGAAGTTACTTCGATTAACGGTTGATGCAAAATCCGCAGAGGCTATTGATGAACCGATAAGGGCTTTTTTGTCTATCTCTTCATCAAAGGTTTCGATGGCGATGGCCATGTCCTTTGTCATGGCGTAGTCACATAGTTCCCTGGTGGACTTGATCAGGGCATCAATGGCCGCTTCGCGATCTTTAGCCGCCGGTGCTTTTCCGCTGAGGAAGGCCATGCGCTCTGCGCCCATGTAATGGGCTTCGTCCAGACGTTCCATAAGGGCTTTTACTGCGGCTTTACGTTCGTCTTCATCAAGGGAATTGGGGTTCAACGGGGTAATAAGGACGGCTGGCTGTGCGCCGTATCCTACGGCCATACCGCTGGTGTCCAGAATGGCTTTAGCCTGCTTCCTTACCTCAGGGTCTTTGATCCATGTTATCTCTATTGCTGTGAAGAAGTCGTCTTCAGCGATCTTTGTTATGGTTTCGACTATATTTCCCTCGCCTTTAATGGTGTTTGGGTAGGCCATGAAATGGATTATGCCTACTTTCATGTATTTGTAAAAAGATTCTTGCATTTTTTGATCTCCTTTTTTAGGGTATACTTTATCATACCTCTATTTTTGAATTAAAATGGCGATTCAATTTCACCTGATAATTTTATAATTCTATTAAATCTCTGAATAAGGATTTTTTTGCCTCATTAATCATCTCTTCAGTTATCTCTCCAGCTTTCACACTGCCGTAGAAAGATATATTTGTTCGTCTTTCGGCAGGCTCAATCCCTTTTATAATATCCCTTTTCAAGATTTCCAGGGATTTTTCTAATTCTCTAACCCTTTCTAAAAGAACCTCAGTGTCCAGCTTTTTTTGAACCATATAGACTCTCCCCCTTTAAACAGTCAGGGATTCTGGCTGTCCTTCTGAATTATAGTTAATAATACAGGTTTTACCGTCGTTATCCAGACTCAGGCGGCCAGCTTCCAATATGGCAGTCATGCAAGGGGTTGATGATATGGTGGCAAGCTTTCCTTCGTAATCCTTTGGGGTGGTTTGACCTTTCTGGATTGACTGGACGGCGTTTACAAAGGCCTGTATGCTGAGATAGCCATAACCACTCTGGCCTATGAAATATCCCTGAGCATCAGGTGTGTATTTCATGAAGAGGGGATTGGCTGAGGCATATCCAGCGGCGTCTGTGGCTACGGAATATCCCCGGTGGGCCTGGTCTATTATGATTTCACCGTCGTGGCCCATGTAGAAAAATCGCTGCTGGGAATGGACATCGCTGGTGGGGGCTATCCAGGATGCTGTGTAAATGGCTGTTCCCAGACTACCACTTTTTGTGTTTTGCCATTGAACGGTCAGGGTTATGGTGTCTTCAGTGTTGATATTGTAAGGCGGCTTTGTGGCAACGCCGGTGGAAGCTGTGGCCACTACTTTTACAGATTTTGCCCTGTCCTGAACCGTCCAGGCGTGGAAATCTATGTGATGAGAATTCAGGTAATAGCTTATGTCACTGGATTTTCCTGCCCAGCGTCGGAAGGTATCCAACTGCTTCTTTGGCTGGCTCATGTAGGAGTGGAAGAAGCTGAAATCCCCTAAATTTTTTATGCGGTCACGAGCATCCAGGTATATGGGATCCCAGCGCTTGTGGACTTCAACAGCTACCAGAACATTTTTTCTTTCGGCGGCTTCTATTAATGCAATATGGTCTTTCAGGGTCTTTACCGGGGGTTTTGTTACCAGAACATGCAGACCGTGTTCTATGGCATCCAGTGCTATCTGGCAGTGAGTGTCGTCGGGTGTGAAAATGGTGACAAAATCACCCGGAGACATGGAATCCAGGGCCTTTAGGTAGGCTTCTGGATCAGATGAAACATGGTCCTGGGGGAAGGAATCAAAGCTTATGTCCATATCCCGGTAAACGTCGGAAATATTGCTTTTAAAATGCTGTCGAATTCCGGGGAACTTTGTTCCGTTTGTGCCGGCCATAGCTATGCGATCTATCTTACCAAATCGGCGTAGATCAAATAACGTAAGGGCCACAACCCCCGGGCCTTTGTCTGATGTGCTGGCCCGGGTGTGGACGTAACCTGTTGTATACTCGCCGGTTCCTATCATGAGGGCATTGACTGGTGACATGAGTTACTCCATCGCTATAAAAATACTTCCTAATCCAAATGGTACTTACATAAGGAAATATGGAGATACTTTGAAAATTTTCTAAGCATTTAAGCATATCATTCCTGTAAAAACAGGAATGACAAAAGGATGATATTCTTCGCTTTGCTTAGAATGACAAAAGCTTAATTTTGCTTAATAACAGACATTAGTCATGTTAGCAGATTATTCAGTTATGATCAACAGGAAATTGGTTATCAGTGATCCGTGATATGTAATCCGTGATTGGTTTACAGGATAAATACCTCTTTCATTATAACAAGGTTTTTATCTTCAATGCAACCTGGTTTTCTTTTTCGATTTCAAGTGTATTTTCAATTTCTGCTGTGGCTTTCTCGTATTCGTCCAGATAGTAATAACATTGGGCTTTAAGGGCGTGGAGATCGGCTTTTGAATCGTAATCGTGACGGTAAAGGTAAATTTGCTCTCCCTGTAGGGCCGTGTCAATAGCTTTTATGGCCTCGTTTAAATCCTGCTTTGATTCCCTGTTTATGAATATTAAAATGGCTTTGCCTACCCAAGCGTCGGAATTTTTGCTGTCTATAGCCAGAGCTTGATCAAATTTATTGAAGGCTGTGTTCAGGTTTGTTAAGTTGATTATGGGATCGCTGGAATAGCTGATGTAAGCCCATCCAAGACCATTGTATGCATCAGCAAGGCCTGATTCTGCCGATAAAGCCCGCTCAAAAGCTATTATGGATGATGAATAATTGCCGGATTTGTATTCATCCCAGCCGGTCTGAAGGTGATGTTGGGGTGATAGCATGGATTCGGTTTCTTCTGTTTGTGTGCCGCATGCGGGAACCAGGGTGATTAATATCAGAATTATGAGCGGGGAAAAGGTTTTGGCCGCGCTTAAAATCCCCCTAATCCCCTTGTTAAGGGGGAAAATGACAAAAATATTACTCAAAGTGACAAAAACATTTAAAAGGTTCAGTGGGAGCTTCGGCCTCCCGGGAAAAGAAATAACTTTTTTAATCAGGTTAATAATCATTTAACTCACCCAGATTACCGTTTGCTACTATGCGGTTGGTGTAATATATTTCCCAATCTATACTTGATTTGTCCATGTTTTTTGGGATGTATAGCTGGTATATGTATGCTGCCTTTTCTCTATTTGAAGAAGATTCCAGGCCGGACATTATCTGCTGTTTGATGATTACCTTGCCATTTTGTGAGACGTTTATTCTTGGTATATTTGTTTGCGAAACGTCGTTAATCTTGACAAGAATGTCTATATATCTGTTATGTATGGGGTTTGGTATAACGGCAGTATTTATCTCTATTTTTTCACCCAAACGGGCTGAATATGAATATTGTATTATGTCGCTGAAGTCGGGTCGGGACCTGGGTTGCCAGCTTACGGCCATGATTATATCATGGGATGAAATACCGAAATCAGGTAAGGATAAATAGCCCAGACCTTTAGCAAGGTTTATTTTTTCTATGCCAACAGGTCTTCCATTTAGCATGGATATGATTTTAATATCAAAACTATGAGCTGGATTTTTGCCGTTAAAATCCAGCAGCAGGTCTGAGATTCCATCACCATTGCTGAACTGTATATAATCAGCCGTCCAGCTCTGAATATTATTCATTCTTTCTGTGGGATAAGAGGCATGTCTTGTATCAATTCTAAGGTTCAAATCCAGATTTTTGTAGCCATAACGACCATTGGCGTAGGAGGTATCATCCATAATATTGGCAATTTTCCAGTCGGAAAATACTTCGGAAAAATTCCGGGAGTAGCCGCGATTTGACAGGACATCATTTATGCCTTTGATTCCGTTATCCTGCTCATCTATCAGGGCTGATATGGTGGAAACACCGCCGTATTGCTCGTGTAGATATAACACCCAAAGAAAGGATGCGCCGTAGTTTTCCAGCAGGCCAGACCAGTAAACGAGAGATGTCTGAGGTTTCATCTCAAATGACCGAACGTGCATAGATTTGTCGCCCCCGTAACCGCAGAGAAATATGGCTGCGTATTCGGAACAACCTTCGTTTAACCATATGTCCTCATCAGGGTCGTGTTTCCAATGAATTAGATGCTGAAACTCGTGGGCCAAGATTTCCTTTGACGTATTACTCCCCACATCCAGAGGATGAGCATCCAGATATATCATCTCAACCTCGTTGCTGGTTATCTTTACACCAGTATGGGGATCCCGAAAGACACCGCGTTTCTGGTTCAAAGGTTCAAAATATCCCGCCAGATATGAGCCAGTACCTTCTCTGCCATCGGGTATATCCAGGACCAGTATGTAAATTTTTGGGTCCTGATCTATGTCATCGGGTGGGAATCCCAGATTTTCTACCTCAGTTTCGTATATTCCCTTTGATGGGTTAGCATTTGTGGATTGATCGAAGGCTTTTTTTATAGCTATTATGTCATCATGGTTCACAGTACCTTTCTGCCACTGGGAGTCCTGGACGAAAATGTAGCAAAAATCGCCAACAGCCCTGCAGGTTGCGTTTGTGAAATATGGTGCCCTGGAACGGGAAAAGTCCACAGCATAAAATCTCTCCTGAACGCCTATCCGGGGATTGGGTGCTGGGGCATGGGGATTTTTCGGTGCAAGGGTAGGATTTTCAACGGAAAAATCGAGAACACTCCATGCCCTCTCTATAAGCTGGGGTGTTCCGCTTGTCCAGTTGTCTGAATATGAAAAAGCGGGATATATAAAATAAGAAACTCCTGTCAGGTATAAAAGGCATAACAGGAGTTTGGATGTTTTATTATGTGAATTAGGCATTTGAAATGTTTTACATTTCCTCGGTTGACTTACTTATTTTTCCAATAGATTGTCTTAAGTCTACCAATTTTTTTTGCAAGTCGATATCTTTGGGTTTCATCTGGAGAGCTTTTTCCCATTCCTTTATGGCTTTTTCTACATAAGCGCCGCCTTTTTTGAGATAGACTTCACCCAGATGTTCCCTTACTTCGCTGTCATTGGGTATGTATTCCACAGCTTTTTCCAGTTCCTGGATGGATTTATCCAGATCGCCCATTTTGTAATAGGCCCATCCAAGACTATCCCGGAAAGCACCGTTTTTTGGCTCCATTTCTACAGCTTTTTTAATCAGATCGGTTGCTTCTTCGAGATTTCTTTCAGCCTCAACGAACATATAACCTAACAGATTATATGTATTTGGCTCATCCGGTTCCAGACGTATGTATTTTCTCAGGTGTTTTTCAGCAAGATTATGCTCTCCCATTGCATCATACACCATTGCTATATCGTAATTAATGCCTATATTTTCTTTATCATCCCTCAGGATTTCTTTGTAGGTTTCTATGGATTTGTTAAAACTTTCCTTAGCCAGATCTTTTTGACCTATACCCTTATATGCAGCAGCCAATCTATAATAGGCTTCTGCTAAATTGGATTTATTTGCGCCGGAGAATTGAATAACTCCTTTTGCTATTGGTATTGCCTTTTCAAACTCGTTCATGGAAACATATATATCTGAAAGCAGGAGTTTCATATTGGGTTCCTGGGGTGATATACTGAGTACAAACCTAGATTCCCTAATAGCTTCTTTGTTTCTGCTCTGGTTAGCATATAGATAAGCAAGATGAAAATGGGGTTCCATGTAATTTTTATCTATTTTAACAGCGGCTTCCATTTCTTTTATGGCTTTTTGATTTTCTCCGGATCTGGAATAGCAAATCCCAAGCCTGAAACGGAGTTTTTCATCATAGGGCCTTACCCTTACCAGTTCGGAATAGGCTTTTGCGGCGCCAGCATAATCACCGTCTTCAAAAAGCATAGAAGACAGATAATACTGAGCCCTGTAATGTTTGGGTTTAAGTTCAGCGACTTTTTTGAATTCCCTAATGGAATCCTGTCGGCCCCGAGGGTCTGTACGAAGGCGATTAAGGAGCCCATAGAAATAATGAGCTTCTGCATTGTTATCGTTTAGCTCTATAGCCCTTCTGCAAGCAGAAGCAGCATCCCTGTATTTCTGGAGAGAAATTAAAACCTCAGTAAGTTTGGTATACAGAAATGAAGAATCGGGATTAAGATTTATAATCGAAATCAATTGATCCTTTGCGCTTTCGTTATCACCTATGTTCTGCCAGTAAATTGCTTTACATAAACCCATATAGCTTTTAACTTCCGGACTTCTGGAAATAACAATGTCTTCATCTGTAATATTTTCCGTTATTTGTGCTGAAGCAGAAAAGGAAGATATTATCAGGGCAAAAAATGAAATAAGAATCAACTTTTTTAAAGGTATCAGATTTTTAATAACAGAATTTACAGCCATTATTTAATGCCTCCGAATATTTGGTGATATGTGAATAATGATTGGTGCTCATAGATCAGTAAACTATAATATTTGAATGGTTTACGTTTATTATTATATATGATTATATATGCAATTATGATAGAATAAATCATCTTAACGCTGACGTCTTCCTAATAGGATAATATCCCGAAGATCTTCTTTATTTCTTGCAGACATCCAATTTTTCACAAATTCAGATTCCTGCACAATCTGAGCGATAGATGCCAGAGAATGAAGATGAAAGTTTCTTTCGTCCTTTGTTCCCGCGAGTACAAATACAGCATGAACTTCCGGGGCTTCTTCTGAGAACAATATTCCCTCATGGCATCGGGCCATGAGAATATCGAATTTATTTTCTCCCGGAGTAATAATATGGGGTATAGCAAGATATGGTGTTAATACTGTAGAACTTTGTTTTTCTCTATCCACAAGGGTTTTAAACATCACCTCTGTACTCAATTCCAGTTTTGGTGCCATTTCTTCCGCGACTAAATGGAGGAATTCCTCGGCTTTCATTGATTTATTTATGTCCATGATTATGGAATTTTCGATAACCCGATCGAATCGGTCTACTACAATTTCATCCCTTTCCCTAATGATCTCCTTTAGCTCTGTCTCCAACATTCGTTCTGTGAGTTCCCTTGCGGTAATACGCTCGATAAGATGCAGGAGGGCGTATTCCCTATTATTACGGGTTCTGCCATACAGAAAATATGACAGGAAACCGATTGTAATTAATATCAGGCTTATCATAATTGCTTCTCTGCCCATCTCGAACATAACAAATGTAAGTCCCAGGATGCCCAGAATCTGTAGCCAGGGATAAAAAGGCGTCTGAAAGCTTGGACGGTAGTTCTGAATCCTGCTTTCCCTTAAAATTATAACTGAGAAGCACGAAAGCAGATTAGTAAGAATAAGAACTATTGATGCCGCTTCGACAAGAACCTTCAGTTGCAGGAAAAGAGAAATAATTATGAATAACCCCGTTACAAGCAAAGAATAATGGGGAGTCTGAAATCTTGAATTGATTCTGCCAAATACTCCGGGTATTAAATTATCACGACTCAAGGGCACAAGAGATCTGGCAGCAGTCATTATACCAGCATTTGCGGTAGAAAGAAAGGCCAAAACAGCGGCAATACTCAAGGCGATTTTACCCCATGAACCCATAAAAACGGCGGCACCATCGGAAATAGGTGTTAGGGATTTATGTAATACCTGAGCTTCAAGAACCCCGGATGTTACAAAAATAACGAGGCTGTATATAATACTCACCACCGAAAGAGACAGAATCATGCTCATGGGTATAATCTTTTTAGGATTTTCTATCTCCTCGGCAACGCTGGCTATCTTTAACAGACCACCATAGGATACAAACACAAATCCTGCCGTAGAGAAAACAGAAGTTATTCCCTCAGGAGCAAAAGGCTCAAAAGAACGAATATCAACACTTGGGATACCGCGAACCACATACACAAACATCAGCCCTATTAAACTAAATACGAGTATAACCTGAGTTTTACCGGCTTCTCTAATACCTATCAGATTGATAAACAGAAAGAGCAGGCAGAAAAACACTGCAATTATATGTATATTAATATCCACGATAAGGACTGTGAAAACGGACATACCCACAAGAGCAAATGCGCTCTTCATAGATAGAGAAAACCAACTAAGCAGACCTGCGGCAGTTCCTACGGCCGGTCCCATGCTTCTTATAATAGCAAAACAGTCACCTCCAGCTTTGGGCATGGCTGTTGTCATTTCGACTATGCTCAACATGCCGGCCAAAGACAGGATTCCAGCAAGAAAATAAGATATTATTACCGCTGGTCCGGCCTGGGCATGGGCTATGCCGGGAAGAATAAATAATCCTGAGCTTATCATGGCTCCGGAAGCTATGCAGAATATTTCAATCAGGCTGAGGCTTTTCTTTAATTCTGTGGAATCTTTCATTTTGGAGAAAGCTTAACAGGAGCTTCGGTCTCCCGAAAAAAGTTTTGTTCTTCCGAGTTTGGTGTGGTTATAATTGAAAATTTCCTCAGCCTGTCATTCCTGCAAAAGCAGGAATGAAAGCATAAAGAAGTTCTTTATCTTTTACACAATGAACCCGTAAGAGCCAAAAGTTTTAGTATAAATTACGCTGATTTCCGGTGTATCGACATCGGCTTATCAGCTTTCTGACTTTTCTATCAGGTCAGCTTCATCTGTAGAATTTCCATCTTCTGAAGCGGGGACTTTTGCAATATCACTTACCAGATCATCGGAATGCAAGGCTATTAAACGCACTCCCTGGGTATTTCTTCCAATGGGTCTTATGTCTTTTATAGGCAAGCGAATAACCATACCTCTGGTAGTCATAACAATAAGCTCATCACTATCCATAACACTCTTAACACCAACTACAGGGCCGTTTCTTATGCTTGTTCTTATGGCAATAATTCCTTTACCTGCACGCCCCTGGACTCTGTATTCGGAAACATCGGTTCTTTTACCAAAGCCTTTTTCGGTGACTACCAATAGAGTTCCTTTAGTTTTGGCGATCTCCATACCGATTACATAATCATCTTCCCGAAGGTTTATACCTTTTACGCCTTTTGAAGTTCTACCTGTGCTTCTGACGTCTTTTTCAGAGAACCTTATGGACATTCCGTCATGTGTGACAAGTATAATATCATGATTTCCATCTGTAAGCTTTACATCAACCACGCAGTCATCGTCGTCCAGAGTCTGTGCTATTATACCCCTGACACTTGGATGACTGTATGCTGATAACTCGGTTTTTTTAACAATGCCTTTTTTTGTTACCATAAACACAAAATGTTCATCATCAAATTCCCGAACGGGTACAAATGCAGCTATTTTTTCACCGGGATCAACATCAATGAGGTTTATTATGGCTTTACCCTTTGATGTTCTTCCACCTTTGGGGATCTCAAAAACTTTCAGCCAATAACACTTTCCCCTGTCGGTAAAGAAGAGTATGTATTGATGGGTAGAAGCAATGAATATATGCTCAACAAAATCCTCGTCTTTTGTATCCATACCCATAACGCCAACGCCGCCGCGCCTTTGCTTTCTGTATGTAGTTAACGGTAAACGCTTAACATATCCGCTGTGGGATATGGTAACAACAACATCCTGATCGGCAATAAGGTCTTCTACTTTAATTTCGCCCTCATCCATAACGATTTCGGTTCTACGCTCATCACCGTATTTTTCTTTTAACTCAAGAAGCTCTTCTTTGATTATGTTTCTTTTGAGCTGATCATTGGCAAGGATTGCCTGAAATTCCTGTATACTCACAAGAATATTTGTATATTCCTCATCAATTTTTTGTCTTTCAAGCCCTGTCAGCCTTTGTAGTGTCATCTCCATTATCGCCCTAGTCTGGGCTTCGGTAAGGTCAAATTCACCCATAAGCTTTTCCCTGGCTTCGGCAGGGGAGCTTGATGCCCTTACCAAGGCCACGATTTTGTCCAGATTTGCCAGAGCTATTTTCAGGCCTTCGAGGATATGGGCACGTCTCAGGGCTTTGTCCAGCTCAAACTGTGTTCTACGGGTGATAACTTCTATGCGATGTTCAAGGTAGTATTGAATAATTTGCTTGAGATTTAACACCTGGGGCCTGTTATCCACAAGGGCAACCATGTTTGCGCCAAATGTGCTTTGCATTTCACTATGTTTGTAGAGTTGATTTAAGACAACCTGGGGAATTTCATCCCTCTTCAGGTCAATAACGATTCTTATTCCGTCTTTATCGGATTCATCCCTGAGATCTGATATACCGTTAATTACCTTTTCTCTAACAACTTTTGCGATACGCTCTTTAAGGGTTGTTTTATTAACCTGATAGGGTATTTCGGTTACAACTATACTTTCTTTACCGCCTTTTGACTTTTCTATAGCAACCCTGGCCCTCATGGTTATACTTCCTCTTCCGGTCATGTATGCTTTTCTGATGCCGTTATGACCTACAATTAGACCTCCTGTAGGGAAATCAGGGCCTTCTATAACCTCAATAAGGTCGTCAATGGTAGTATCCGGTTCTTCCATAACCATGATAATACCATCAACAATTTCCTCAAGATTATGAGGTGGAATATTTGTGGCCATGGCAACAGCAATGCCTGAAACGCCATTAATAAGGAGATTTGGAAGTTTTGCAGGAAGGACGACAGGTTCCTGAAGTCTTTCGTCAAAATTGGGCCTGAAATCAACGGAATTTTTGTTTATGTCAACCAGCATTTCGCTGGTAATGGCAGCCATTCGTGCTTCGGTGTATCTCATAGCCCCGGCTGGGTCTCGGTCAATACTACCAAAGTTTCCCTGACCATCAACCAAGGGGTATCGCATGGAAAAAGTCTGGGCCAGACGCACCAGAGTGCCATATATAGGACCGTCACCATGGGGATGGTAATGTCCCATAACCTCACCGACGATAGTAGCGCATTTAACTGTGGCTTTGTCGTGTGTCAGACCCAGTTGATGCATAGCAAACAAAATTCGCCTGATACTGGGTTTTAATCCATCCCGGACATCAGGCAGAGCGCGGTTTACTATTACGCTCATGGAATAATTAAGATATGATTCCTTAAGTTCGTCCTCAATATCTCGGGGAACTATTTTTTCTCCAATGGGAAGCATTTTTTATCTCTCCAGTTTGGACGTTTGATCAGTACTTTGTGTATGTTTATAAGCAATTTCAAGAAAATCTATTCACCCTTTCACTTAATAGGCAAAGCCTTTTCCCGCTTAATAAGGGGTAATAATGGGCTTTACCCATCAGGAGAGATTTGAAAAGATTAATTGAAAATTGCTGGTTCTTCCGGATTTCGTTTGATAAATGAAGAAAGATAACAAATTAAATTATAAGAGAAAAACCTACTTTGTTTGTCATTTTTGTCATTCCTTCGAAATCCTGATTCCTTTTTACTCAAGTTTTTTTCAAAAAGGCTTGAGGCGGGAATCCAGTCATTATGTTAAACTTCTGGATTCCTGCTTTCGCAGGAATGACAAGCTGAGAGAATTTTCAAATTACTACCACACGAAAACCAGAAGAACCAAACAGCTTAAGTTTTATGAACCATAGATATCCAGATTTGTGACCTGTAAGGCATGTTTTTCGATAAACTCTCTACGGGGTTCCACTTTGCTTCCCATAAGAGTTGTAAACATTTGGTCAGCTTCAACAACATCCTCCAATTTTACCTGAAGTAGAGTTCTTACTGACGGATCCATGGTAGTGCTTTGAAGTTGATCCGGATTCATTTCTGACAGACCCTTGTATCTTTGAACATTAATTCCCTGCTTTCCTATTTCCAGAATTTTGTTTAACAAGTCGCCAGTAGAATAGGCAACTTCCACCTGCTCACCCTTATCGTTTTCCATTATGAATAAAGGCTTTTTATCCTTGTTTGCGTTTGTAATAAAATCATGGGGTGTAATGTCTTTACGGGCAAGTTTTTCCAGATAGCCTTTTATGTCTTTGATTTCCGGTAGATCGGATGCATCCTCAATGATTACCTCAGGTTCACTATCCTCATCTTCATCCAGCATATCCAACTGCTCATCTTCATCCTGTTCAGGTATAACATCCGAATCGAACTGTTCGCCTTCGAATTTGTAAGACTCTCCATCCTGAGTTTTTACCTTGTAAAGTGGTGTATTGAGTTCCTTAATGAAACGATCCTCAAATAGCCTGTGAGAATCTATACCCCTGAGTTGAAGGTCTGTAAACAAACTATCAACATCACCTACCCATTCCACGACATTTCGGATTTGTAGATCTGTGTATGGTTTATCTCGCCTTATGTTTTTTACGCTTGTATCGCTTAAGGCGAGATCGAACAGGTAATTATCCATCTGCTGATCGCTCTGGATATAATTTTCCCTTCTTCCTTTTGAAACTTTGTAAAGGGGAGGTTGGGCTATGTATAGATGGCCTTTTTGTATAAGCTCAGGCATCTGGCGATAAAAGAAAGCAAGAATAAGGGTTCTGATATGAGCGCCATCAACATCGGCATCGGCCATTATTACAACTTTTCCGTATCTCAGCCTTTCCAAATCGAAATCATCCTGACCTATACCAGTACCCAAAGCAGTAATAAGGGTTCTTATGGTAGTGTTTGCCAGCACCTTGTCAAGTCGCCATTTTTCCACGTTAATGCTTTTACCTCTCATGGGCAATACGGCCTGGAATTTGCTATTTCTGGCTTGTTTTGCCAGACCACCTGCAGAAATACCCTCAACAAGAAAGACCTCACTCAAAGCCGGGTCTTTTTCGCTGCAATCAGCGAGGGTACCGGGTAACGAGGCATCATCCAGAGCATTTTTACGCCTGGTGAGTTCCCGGGCTTTTCTTGCAGCTTCGCGAGCATGGGCGGCATCCACACTTTTCTGGACAATAGAACGAGCTATGGATGGATTTTCCTCGAGAAAGTTGCTAAGCTCTTCATTTACAATTGTTTCCACAATACCCTGGACTTCTCTATTTCCAAGCTTTCCTTTTGTCTGACCTCCGAACTGGGGTTCAGGAACTTTTACGCTTATGACGGATGTTAAACCTTCCCTTATATCATCACCCTGAAGGCTTGAATCCGCATCTTTAAGCAGCTTATTGGTTTTTGCGTAATCGTTGAACACGCGAGTGAGGGAAGATTTGAAACCGGTAAGATGTGTTCCACCATCCCTTGTATTAATATTATTGGCAAAACAAAATGTCTGCTCAGAATAGTCGGAGGTAAACTGGAAAGCCACTTCGACATCGACATTATCACGCTCTTTGTTAATATATATAGGGTCTTTGTGCAGGGTGTCTTTGTTTTGATTCAGGAGCTGGACAAAAGAAACAATTCCGCCTTCATACTGGAATACCCTGTCTTTTCCTGTTCTTTCGTCATTAAGAATAATTTTTACGCCCTTGTTAAGAAATGCCAATTCCCTCAAGCGGTTGGATAAAGTATCGAAACTGAAATTTATTTCTCCAAAAACAATAATATCGGGTTTGAAAGTAACTGTAGTTCCTGTAGTGTCAGTTTTTCCAGAAGATTTTAATTCAGTAACCGGTACACCTCTTTCGTATCTCTGGCGATAAATTTTACCGTCTTCCCATCTAACCTCAACCTGAAGCCATTCGGATAAAGCGTTTACAACGGAAACGCCGACACCGTGAAGACCTCCGGCTGTTTTGTATCCGATGTCGCCTTTTTTATCAAACTTACCACCGGAATGTAGAGTAGTCATTATAACTTCCAAAGCAGGTCTTCCGCTTTCATGCATATCCACTGGAATTCCGCGAGCATCGTCAACAACAGTAACGCTGTTATCAGGATGAATGATTACCTCGATTTCAGAACAATATCCAGCAATAGCCTCATCAATGCTGTTGTCAACAACTTCTGTAACCAACTGGTGGAGTCCCTCTGAACCTGTGCTGGCAATATACATACCCGGTCGCTTTCTAACGGCCTCCAAACCCTCAAGTATCTGAATATTTTTTGCAGTATAAGACGATGACATATTGGATTTACACCTCTCTCTAAAAAATTAATTATTATTTTCAGAATCTCTGAATTTTGATAATTTGCTCTGGCTTGTGAAAATGTCTTTCAAAGTTTCCTTGAGTTCTTCGTCATGGATTTGTGAAACAGTCTGTTCGATCTTTTCTTTTTTTTCCTGATTTAATTGTATTTCGTTGATTTTCTTGATGTAATCATCTCTATTTTCGACTTTATTTTTATCTCTTTCTACACTCCCCACCCGAAAGACAATATCTCTGACAACTCTTTTTCCCATCAGTAGGTTAATTTTGTCCATAAGTCTGTTTTTGTAAAGTGTCAATTGGTGGAGAACCATCGAATCGGTTACGTTTACATACAATTTTCCATGACCTATACCAACGGCTTTTGTTCGTGCAGCCAGATTTCCTACAGTGTTATCCCAATAGAGCAGGGCCCTGGAAGCCTCCATTTTATGGACCATTCCATTTTTCTCTATCAGGTTTTCTATTACTTCTTTAATTTCTCTTGGGTCTTTTTTTGGCATTTTATTAGTAATCGGTAATCTGTGAATAGTAATTTTCAATTAGCTATAAGTATTTTTCAGCTACCTTTTTTTAACAACCCCGTTTTCTACAGCAAAAAGCTGGCTATTGGGAAATTTGGATGAAATACCTTCGAGATTTGTGGCAGTAAGAAAAGCTTGAACGGGTGTCTGATTCAGTAAATCAAAAAGAAACGAAGCCCTGTTTTCATCCAGTTCGGAAGTTACGTCATCCAGCAATACAATGGGGTAATCGTTAAGTTTTCTGGCCATGAGTTCCAGATCTGCCATTTTAAGAGATAGAACGCTGGTTCTTTGCTGTCCTTGAGAGCAATATCTCCTGGCATCGACACAATCTACGGAAAACATTAAATCATCGCGATGAGGGCCCGTGGAAGTGGAACCACGCCTGAGATCGGAATCGATGGAACTATCTAGATTTTCGCGATAAATGTCTTCAATCCGGGAATCGGAATTAAAATCAAACTGGGTCTGGTATTCTATATGAAAATCCTCCTGATCTGAAGTCAATTGACTATGTTTTTCCCTGGCAATTTCAGACAACTCTGAAACTACTGCCAGTCTTTGTTTTATTATCTCTGAACCTGATTTAGCCAATAGTATATCCCATGATTCCAGAGAATCAGCTTTTGCCTTTTTGTCCCTTATGTTTTTTAACAATTCGTTCCTCTGCCTGAGAGAAGAATTATATTCCTGTAAAGCGTAAAGATATGAGGGACTAATTCGGGAAATTAATATATCCAGAAATCTCCGGCGTTCAGAAGGAGCACCTTTTACCAGAGATAAATCCTCAGGTGAGAACATAACGACGTTTATTTTTCCGATGATACTGGATATTTTGTCCTGAGTCTTGCCATTTATTCTGATTCTTTTTTTCTCACCACAGGTATTGGTGATTTCAACCGAATTTGACGATAACCTAGATTGGATCCTGCCTTTGATGTAAAACCAGTGTTTTCCCTGCTGAATCAGTTCATCATCGCGATTTGTGCGATGAGATTTGGCGGTTGAGAGGAAATATATGCCCTCCAGGATGTTTGTTTTTCCCTGGGCATTTTCCCCTGTTACCAAACTTATTTTTTCTGAGAACTGAAGATTCAGAGAATCGTAATTGCGAAAATTTCGAAAGGTTATTTCTTTTAGAAACACAGTAATATAAATACTGAATGAATAAGCGGGTAATGCTATGTTTTTTAGTCGCGCTGAAAATCCCCCTTAATCCGAATGGTGATTAATTTAGGAAATATGGAGATAATTTCTTATCTTTACCACACTGAATCCGGAAGAACCGATTTTTTTACTTAGAAAATGTTTTATCATTTCCATAATCAAATCGGAATAGCAAATTTCCTAAAGTAAGTTCCATTCCCTTTAATCCCCTTTAAGGAAGGGGGAAATAAAGGTTCGACTTTCTGGAAAGGTAGAGACGAGATTCTTCGCTTCTCTAAAGAATTACCCGATTTATTTTAAAATTCATAAGAATTATAGTCTCATAGGCATTATAACACACATGTAGGTTACTTCTGTTTCATCTGACGGCATTACCAGAACCGGGCTTAGAGAATCCCTGAATTTGAATAAGACTTTCTCCGATTCTATGTTTCTCAGGACATCCAGAACGTATCTTGCGTTAAATGCTATTTCAATACTGCCGCCCTCGTGGTCAACCTGAATTTGCTCCTTTGCTTCACCTAATTCCGGAGTGCTGGCGGAAATGCTAAGTTCACTTTCGTTTGTTTCCATTCTTATAGACGGAGTTTTTGGATTAGCAAGAAGAGAAACACGTCTTACCACAGAGAGTAGATGGTCAGTGTTTGCAGTTACTTTTATTTCGTTACTCATAGTGGGAGACATCACAGCTTCGGTGTCGGGGTAATCACCCTCTATAAGTCTTGAGATGAGGGTCATTTTTTCAGAAGCGAAGGCTATTTGGTTTTCCAGGAGCGCTACTTTAACCTCGCCGTCTTCTGTGAAGGTCCTCAGAACGTTATTTACGGCTTTTGTCGGTATTATAACACCGATTTCTTTATCGGAAACTCCGTCTTCTTTATTTATAGCTACTGCAAGTCTCTTGCCATCTGTTGCTACCATTTTGACTGTATCAGAATTTATTGAGAGATATATACCGTTGAGAAAGTGCCTGGTTTCTTCAGTAGAAACAGCAAAGACTGTTTTCTGGATCATGTTGTTCATAAGATCTGATTCCAGTGATATGAATTCGTCTCCAATCTCAGGCAAGGGCGGAAATTCTTCGTCGGATAGACCTACCATTCTAAATCTGGCATTTTCGCACTCTATTTCCACGCGGTCGCTGGCTGAAGTTTTGAGGCTTACCTTAACAGGATCACCCGAAGCACTGGAAACAGGAAGCTCTCTTGCTATATCAGCTAATTTTCTGGCTGGAATGGTTATTGAGCCGGGTTCTTTTATTTCCCCTTCAACTAGCGACTTAACTCCAACCTCCAAATCCGTTGCTGCTAATTGAATATGTTCTTCTGTTGCTCTTATAAGTACGTTTGCCAGAATGGGAAGTGTGTTTCTGCTTGCTGCTATGTTTCCAACTACTTGCATTGCTTCCAGTAAGTCTTCTCTTTCAAAAATCAGTTCCATAGCATTTTTTCTCCCTTGTGTATTTGAAAAGATTTTTGTTCTCAGGATTTAAGTGTAAAAATTTAAAGAGTTAAGAGTTATATAAAATATGCAAAATATTTATTCTTTAACTGTCATTTTAGAGAATTCATGAGATTGCAAATAGAGGATTTTTTATATTTTTTAAAAATTGCTTTTCCCTCTTATATAGTAACTGTATAAGTTCCTCTATGTACTACTATTAAGATCTTTTTAAAACATAGTAGTAGTAGTAGTAGGCCTATGTGGAAAAGTGGAAAACTGGGTTAAACATATGCTATGACTGGCGTAGGTCGTGTGGAAAAGCTGTGGAAAACTATGTGGATAAGTAGGCGAGTTATCCACATTTCCACATTGTGGATAAGTTATCCACATTTTTTAAATTTTATCCACAGGTTATCCACAGGTTATCCACAGGTTATCCACAGAATTTTTTGTTTCTTCCGGGTTAAGTGTGGTTATAAT
>WJIO01000011.1 GCA_014730235.1 Candidatus Poribacteria bacterium | reverse complement strand
GGATAGTAAAATAAGTTATGAAGAGAAGAAAGGACTTATATCCAATTGCGTATATCAGGAACTTCTGGATAAGGGTAAATTCATAAAAACTGAAAATGAATATTTCTACTTAATTTCAGAACAAAAAAAGTTGGTAAATCTTATGAATATGGATTTCGTATCCCTGCTGAATAAATCTTTTGGTCTTGTAGAAGGTGAATATGATTTTAAATATGTTCAGAATGATTTAAAAGCCAGATGTCATTCTTACGGGAAGGAAACCCAGGTTTATAGGTATGCATATTATGATAAAGATAATTTCAGGCTTTATATAGATAAATTCGATGGACAGGTATACAAACTGGATGGTGACAGTATAGAGCTAATGTCCAACGGTACAGATGGTATTCTGTTTCAATATAATAAAGATTGTCAACCCTATGAGATAGATCGGTCTTATGGATTGGAAAGAGTAAAAAAGCAAAATATTCCGGAAGATTACCTTACTACCCTTATTAATTTTGAACAATCAATATTGTCATGTGATGAACAACGTTTACTCTTTAGGATATGGCTTTATTCTATCTTTTTCGAGTCCATTATGCCTACTAAACCTTTACTGTTGTTCACTGGTGTAAAAGGAAGCGGTAAAACCTTTGCAGCCAGGATTATTGGTCGCCTTTTATTTGGTAATAAATTCGATGTTAATCCTATTAATGATGAAAAAGATTTCGTTGCTAATGTTTGCAATAGTTACCTGGTTGCCTTTGATAATGCTGACTCAAAAAGTAACTGGTTGCCTGATCATCTAGCCAGAATATCAACTGGTCAAACTATAAGTAAGCGTAAATATTATACAACTAATGATTTAGAACAATTTTATCCCAGATGCTTCTTGATTCTTACAGCAAGAACACCAAAATTCAAAAGGGATGATGTGACTGAAAGATTAATCATATTTAAATTAGAGCGTTTATCAGATTTCATCTCTGAATCTATTTTGCTGGATAGAATAGACAGTAATAGGAATGCTTTATTAACGGAACTTTTTCATATATTGAATGACTGCATAAACAACCTGAGAGAGAACAAAGATAGGGCTCAGGAATATAATTTTCGTATGGCTGATTTTGCCAGTTTTGGTTGGAAGGTATCTGATAATAAAGAAATCTTTCTAAACATTCTCGAGAAGATCACTGAAGAGCAAAGTGATTTCCTACTGGAAGATGATCCTGTTTTAATATGTATTTCAGAATGGTTGGGAAGTAATGGTAATGAAAGCAAGCCAATAAAAGCTGGTGAATTATTTCATTCATTAAAAAACATTGCAGAAGAAAACCATATGTATTTCCCTTGCGCAAACGTCATTTCTTTATCAACGAAATTATGGCATCTGAAAAAGGAACTGGAGAAATACTTCGATTTTGAGATTCTGAAGAAAAAAGGTGCAGCTAATGAATATATTTTTACAGGAAAGCAGCATATTAATTGAGAAATACAAATCTGGTGTATATGGTCTATACTGGTATATATGTTGGTCTATATATGCTAAACCCTTTATTGATAAGCCTTTACGGGAATAATATAGACCATATAGACCAACTTTCATAAAAAATAATTTGAGAAAATAAAAGATTAACAATCAGAAGAGAAATGTATTATACCAAAAAAAGTTTCCATGTTTTGGTCTATATGGTCTATATTGAAAGCTGTAATCCCTTATTTGACAATACTTCAGGGCATATATACCAACCTTTAGACCAGTATAAACCTACTCCGACTAACTTTTATAATTCTAGCAAAATGACGCATTTTGTAAGTCCATCTATGAATTATCCGACAGGAAATGACTAATTTTTTGGAAATTATTCACTCAGCCTAATCGCTGTTTTCCCTAGCATTTGCTAATGTCCTACATGATCAATGGAGCATAAGATGTCTGATAAAAACAATTGGCGTTATAATTCAACATTTACCGTAAGAATCGAAGGTGACATTAAGGACAGAGTATGGAAAAAAGCTGAAAGCATTGATACTTCTTTCAGTGATTATATTCGTGAATCTCTAACAAACAGCATTTTACCAGAAGAGCTATTACAACAATTGTCACCAGAATGCAGAGCAAGGGTTGAGAAACTGGCAAAGCATATGGATGAAAGACCAGGTAAGGTTTTAATTGAAAGGCTTATGAATAATGCCATATCGTATTATCTCGACCATGTTTATCATGGAGTTTAGCCATGTCTTACACCAAGAAAAACGAAGTCCTTCGGTAGGATCAGAAATATTATAAGAGACTATGCCATGCCATAGGGGGTTATGCCCTAACCTTCACAATTCAGGGACATTTACATGAAAAGATTAAAAGAAAATATCAAGGTGTTTTTCATTCTAAAAGCCTATGGAGATAAGAAAGGTAAACGTGTTCTAATCGAATTCAACGACACAGAAAACTGCTTATATGCTGGTGAAAAGTTTAGTTATCTCGACAAAGGTATTTGGAATCTGACAGACAAACAGATCAAAGAGATAGAATCTTTGCTGAATGCTTAATACTGTATATTACTAACAAGGAGTAAAACAAATGAATAACTCAAACAGAAAATCTCCTGTTGACATTGTAAATTCAGATGATTATTATACAAAGGCTAGTATATTGCTAACAGTCCAGGAGATATGCGAGCTTCTCAAAGTCTCCAAACCATATATATACTGGTTGACACACCAGAAGAAGATTCCTTTCATTAAGATGCATGGACACCTTCGGTTCCGTCAGTCAGAGATAGATGATTGGTTAAAAGAACAGGAGTTTCGCATTGGCAATTCGCAAGAGAAAAAATAAATGGTTCGTTGATCTATACCCAAACGGTAAAAGGTATAGGAAGATGGTTGGAACAAAGAAGCAGGCGGAAGAAGTAGAACGCCGGATAAAAAATGAGATCGCAGAAGGTAAATGGGAACTTAGGGAGAAAGATATTACCTTCAGCAAATTTTTAACCAGGTATTTTGAGTATACTAAAGACGCGAAAGCTAAAAGTACCTACAAAAATGATAAATACAGGATTGAAGCTCATTTACTTCCGTATTTTGGCAAGACTTCCCTGAAGGAAATAACTCCAGAGATGATAGATAAATATATATCTAAAAGGCTTAAAACGGAAGCTTTTAACAATACAATCAACCATGAGTTGGTTTGTTTAAGCCATATTATAAAAACAGCCATAAGATGGAGATATGTAGATCAGAATCCTGTATCTTTTGTTGAGAAGTTAAAAGTTTCTAAAAAGAACCCTAGATTTCTAAACATTGATGAAATCAAAAGGCTTCTGGAATCTGCCCAAAATACCTATATTTATCCAATTATATTGACCGCTATTCATACAGGGATGCGTAAATCTGAATTGCTGAATTTGATATGGTCAGACATTGACTTTAATCAAAGTATAGTCACAATTCAGCCTAAAGATGACTGGAACACAAAAAACTATGAACCAAGAACTGTGTTCCTTACACCGGTTTTGTATGAAATGCTTCAGAAGAGATATAGAAATTGCATTGAATCCGGGATTAGGTGCGAATACGTCTTTACCTATAAGGGAGCAAGGATAAAGAATGGTATTGACACTACTTTGCGGAAGGTTGTTAAGGAAGCCGGTTTGAAGGATGTAACCCTTCACACTCTCAGGCACACTTTTGCTTCTCAGCTTGCAGCGTCAGGTGTTCCATTAAGACATATTCAGGAACTCATGGGACATCAGAGTTACCAAACTACTCTCAGATATGCTCATTTATCAAAAGAGCATGTTAAAAAGCAAGTCCTTCAACTCCCATTTGCGGAAGATTTCGCAAGCCTTGGGCACCATTTAGGCACACGCCTTGATTAAGACCAACTTTAACAGGCTAAATCAGGGATTTTCAAAATACAGGCAAAGCGAGTAATGGTAGGCATTTAAGGGTGGTGCCGGCGGTCGGAATCGAACCGACATGGGTGTCACCACCCGCTGGATTTTGAGTCCATCCAAGTAGGTTTTTAGATATTTTGAAATAGTTTATAATTGTTTTATGGAGTAGCGTATTGACTGGCTTTCCTGTTCCCAGCCTTTTTGAAATTTCTTCTTATTTTTCATACCATTTTCTGCTTTCTTGAGATTCTATAGGTCACGTATAGGACACGGGAATATATTTCAATGTCAAAGGTTATTTACTTGTATTCGAGTCTATAACTTCATCCTCTAATTGTTTCTTGCTTTGGAAAAAAAGAAAAACGTTGAGAATTATTGCGATAATTATGAATATAAACGTCAGCCAGAAACCTATTCCATATTGAGCATGTAACATTCCCTCTCCTTCTTCCAGAATAGCGTTATCAACTTGGTATTTAAAGAACAAAAGCAAAATTACACCAATAACGCCGATAAGGGCAGGTATTATTGATATTTCCAGATTTCGGGGAAAACTTAGGACTAGTCCTAGAATTCCACATATGAGGACAGCTATCACCAATGGTTGCGGTGATACACTTTCGGATTGGCTGCGACCAAAGGAATCTCTGGAATGCCCATGACTATGTGAATCCGATTCCCCAATATCTGTTCCTGTAACTAATTGAAGCCCGGTAAGGGTAACTGCACCACCACCTGCGCATGAAATATTGACAAATGGCATGAAGAAACAAATTATGATAAGGCCGAAAATTGAGGGTGAAAGCTTTTTTATCAACGTGATATTATTCATACTATTTTCCTCCTGTTAAGCATATACGCTATTTTATGACGAATACTAATCATAACTTCTGCTTATGCAATTTTCCCTTTTTTACCTGGCTATTGTCATTTTCCCTGTATCCACATAATCACCGGCACAGATAGTGTAGAAATATAAACCGCTGGATACAGATTCTCCTGCTTCATTTTTACCGTTCCAGTATGCGGCTAGATTTTTGTCTGTATAGAATCCTGCCTGCCTATAACCCAGATCTAACTGGCGGACAATCCTACCTGCTACTGTGTGTATTTTGATTACGACTTCAGCATCTTCCCTTAATTGATATGGTATCCAGGTTTCTGGATTAAATGGATTCGGGTAGTTCTGAAGAAGAGCGTTTTCTATTGGATGGAAATACTCCATACTTATTGGTATTACAGCGTAACCCCTCAATATATCCTGTAACGACAGTGAGTATTCTATTGCTTTGGAAACCTTCATAGATGATTCATCTTTCATATTAATGACAAGATGATCACCGGCGTTCACTACAGGTTTTCTGTTTAAATCTACAAAGGCTGTTGAATATTTATCAAATTCCTGAGTGTTAATTAAGGTTTCAACGCTTTCACCGGTTCTTAGATTTTTGACCGAAATAGTAATATCTGATGTAGAGAATGGTTCTTTAACATCCGCTATATCTCCACATACCACAAAAGCCCAGCATTTACTGCCTTGAGAAGTAAATCGGGAAGGCGCGTTTGACCATGCTGTTCCAGTAAATGTTACTTCCGATGCTCTAAGCTGATTGACTATATATCCCTGTCCACCATCAACTGCAAAGCCATCTCCAGTAAACACTTCCGGCACAAAAGAGATAAATTCATCACTCCTAGTATCGTACCTGATAACCATAGTAGAGCCTAACTTTTCTGCAAGATCCCTTGCTTTAAAAGAAACGCTTGGACTAAGCGGCAGTGAGATCATATTAATCCCTGAATCCAGAGATAAAGTGAAAGAAGATATAGACGGGGTTACGGGTTCTTCT
This sequence comes from Candidatus Poribacteria bacterium, assembly GCA_014730235.1. Taxonomy (GTDB): domain Bacteria; phylum Poribacteria; class DTPJ01; order DTPJ01; family WJIO01; genus WJIO01. The sequence continues at coordinate 288 of WJIO01000011.1, read as the reverse complement.
GGTGGTGGGGTTTCACCTGGGAAAAATGGTGTTAAATCACGGGAAAATATGGCAGAAGCATACTCTACCAATATTCTCTTAGGTGCAGCAGCAAATGCAATATTTCGTAAATCCTGAGAATCAACAATGCTTCTTGAAAAAATTGCTGTGGCATATTCTACACATATCCTGGGAGGAACATTAGCTGCTGCTCTTTCAAGCTCATCTGATCCACTGCAAACTTGGTTGGATATAGCATTGGCATATTCAACTCTAATTCTGGAAGGAACTACTCTTGCCATTTGTTTC
>WJIO01000149.1 GCA_014730235.1 Candidatus Poribacteria bacterium | reverse complement strand
GGTTTTTCTGCGTCAGAAGTAGTGGGAGTTAAACCGCCTTTTCCCTGGTGGACAGATGAAATCCAGGAAAAAATAGGCGTTGATTTTAATAAGGCATTTTCTGAAGGGGTTTCTGGTCTCCAGGAATTGTTTCAGAAGAAAAATGGTGAAAAATTCTACGTTGAATTAACTTCTTCCCATATAACTTATGACGATGAGGAAACCAAATATTTCCTAACAGTATGGCTTGATATTACAGAAAGAAAAAAGGCAGAAGAAGGATTAAAAGAAAGCCGCGAAAAACTTCAGCTATTCATTGAGACGACAGGTGAGGGTATGGGAGTTTATGACCGGGATGGTTACCTGTTGATGACGAATAACTCAGCCGCTCAAATGCTAAAAGGTAAGCCGGAAGATTTTATCGGTAAGCATATCTCTGAGTTTATACGCGAAGATACAGATATATATCTTGAAAGAATTAAAGAAGTCTTTGAAACTGGTGAATATATAGAATTTAATGATAAAGTTAATCTTTCTAACGGCTCACAATGGTTTAAATCTACATACAGACCTGTCAAAGACGAAAGTGATGTAATATATGCTGTGCAAATAACTTCTGTTGATATAACAGAAATCAAAAACCAGGAGGAAGAGCTTGCCCAAACCAAGCGAATCCTTGAAGATGCCCAGCGAATCGCCCATTTGGGCAACTGGGTATGGGATTTCCAGACTGATTATGTCTGGTGGTCCGATGAGCTTTACAGGATGTATGGACGCGCAAAATCATCAGGTCCACCCCTTGGTGATGAATGGCAATCCCACATACATCCGGATGACAGAGGAATTCTGCAAAACGCAATTGAAGAATCCAAAAAAACCGGGAGATACAAGGCAGAATACCGACTAATAAAATACGATGATGGCTCTGAAAGAATTATATCAGCAATAGGTGAGGTAAAGTTTGATGAACTTGGTGAACCACTTAGGCAGATTGGCGTTGCCCTGGATGTAACCGAAAAGCGTATGATGGAGGAAGAAATGATAAAAATCCAGAAGCTGGAGTCTATAGGCGTTCTTGCCAGTGGAATAGCCCATGATTTCAATAATATAATGACAGCCGTTATGGGTAATATATCCCTGGCCAAGTCTTTCCTTCAGTTGGGAAACCCAACATCCAAGGTAATAGAAAGGCTGGATGCCGCCGATAGGGCCACACTTCAGGCCAGTGAACTGACAAAGCAGTTGCTAACCTTCACCAGAGGCGGCGCACCAGTAAAAGAATTAGGTTCAATTAGTGTTCTTTTAAAAGATTCAGCGGATTTTATCCTTCGGGGTTCTGGTATCAAATGCAATTTTTCCATTCCCGATAACCTGTATCCTTTAGAATTTGATGAAGGTCAGATAAACCAGGTCATAAATAACATATTGATAAATGCCAGACAGGCCATGCCTTCAGGTGGAACAGTCTATATAGATGCAAAAAATGTATTTATTAATAATGAAACAGAGCAATTTCTTCCCTCCGGCACATATATTAAAATCAATATACAGGACGAGGGGATCGGTATACCAAAAGAACACCTGCAAAAAATATTCGACCCATTCTTTTCCACAAAACAGACCGGCAGTGGACTGGGCCTTGCCACAGCATTTTCCATAATAAAAAAACATGACGGCAACATTCAAGTTGAATCAAAACTAGGGGAAGGAACAATGTTCCATATATATCTACCGGCATCACCGGAAAAAACAACCGTTGAGAAAAATAAAGAAAATACTGAAGTAACCTCTGGCTCAGGAAAAATTCTAATAATGGATGACGAAGAAATTATAGGTGAGATGGTCTCAGAAATGCTTTCCGCTTTGGGTTATGAGGGAACAATAACAACAAATGGTAAAGATACAATTGAGCTATATAAAAAGAGCATTGAGGAAGGTGAAACCTACGACCTGGTAATTCTTGACCTGACAATTCCCGGAGGTATGGGTGGAGTTGAAGTTATTAGCAAATTAAAGGAAATAAACCCTGATATAAAAGCAATAGTTTCAAGCGGATACTCCGATTCCGCCGCCATGTCAAATTTCCAAAGTTATGGCTTCATTGGTGTCATCGCAAAACCCTATACCATGCAGAAAATGAGTAAGCTTTTGAATGAAACACTTAAGGAAGGTGAATAAAAAGACAACAAAGCTATCATTTTGACTAAATATTTTTGAATAGATAAGATAATCATGCAGTTTTTGGGCACGTCACCACGTGCCCTTTACTACTAAAACCGATAACCAGCCGAAAGGAATATTCGGTTAGAACTCCGGTCTTTAACAATTATCCCATCTTCAGAGCTTTCTTTCCAGAATCCCCTTACATATGCAGCGTCCAGAAAAAGCATCTCATCCAGCATCATTCCCATGCCAAAAGATATATACTGCCTATCAGTATCAATATTCATGCCCTCTGGTTCATAGGGAAGCGGATCTATAGTATAACCAGCCCTTAGACTTAAACCAGCGTTAGGTATCGTATATTCGCCGCCTATTCTGAATTGAAAAGTATCTTTGTATTCCTCGATAAAAACTTCGTTGGTAATATCTTCTGAAGGTGGTTCGCTGTATTCTGTCTGAGTCCAGTCAGTATAGGATATATCTGTGGCAATAGTAAAACCAGTCACAGGTTTAAGGGCTATACCGCCGCTGAATTTAAAAGGTCTCGATATGTCATAGTCCACAATACCTTCTTCAAAGTCCGATTCATCAACTCCGTCATCATAAAGGTAAAAGGATTCCTGACTCCAGTATTCCTCAACGGTAAAGTCCAGTGGAATTCCGATAGTTCCGCCAAAGCTAAATTTTTCGCCTAATTGAGCCAGTATACCGATTTTCCCCTCAACGCCAAAATAGTCCGATTGAATTGTGTCCCTATAACTTATACCGTCGAAATCCATATCCAGATTTTCAACATCATCCGCATCCAGCGAAAGGTCGTAATCGTATTGACCATTTATAAAGCTCAATGTTCCACCAAGGGATACTCCCGGGGCGACTTCTACCGCGCCGCCAAAATCCCAGACATAAAGCCCACCGGATTCTTTGGTTAGCTCATCAATAAACAACAGACCAAATTCCGGGTCTTCATCCAGAGATAGTTCATTAAATCCTCTAAACCTTATGCGGGAATCATAGCTTTGCAGTCTGTTAATGCCAATACCAAAAGCCATACCTCCCCGATATGTAGGAATAGGGATCACAAGCCCAAAAGAGTTAGGTTTTGTCTTTGATACAAATGTTGATTCTGGGTTACCAAAATATTCAGTATCAGCTTCCAATTTCTCATGAGAAAGAGCACCGTAAATTTCCATCCGTTTGATCTGGGAAAGTCCGGCAGGATTCCAGTGTAATGCAGTAGAATCGCTGGCTGTTCCGATAAAAGCGCCGCCCATAGCCATTGCCCTTCCGCCAATCCCAAAGTCTTTACCTGTAGTAACCTCCTGTTGAGCTAAAACCATTTGGCTGCAAAAAACAAAAAGCAAAACGCACAGCAATATTTTATTATAATTAAATTTAACCATAGAAATCACCTTCCATTTTTCTGAAATAAAGTAGCAATAATAAGAGACCTCTATATGCTGTCATTCCTGCAAATGCAGGAATGACAACCGTAAAAGCTTATATTATAAACAGATTACGGTTTACTTATCACCGATTACTGTTTATTGATCATTGATGATCTTTTACCGATTATTTCTTCGGGAAGCCCTCCGGTTTCTTGTTTTCCGCTTTTCATCATCATCAGATTTTTTAGACCCCTCATAATTTCTCAGGATTCTCTGAACAGTGTTATTCGCTCTTCTCTTTCTGACTTCTCTGGAACTATTATTTCTGTTATTATATAAATTCATCTCGCGCCTTTTCTCAGGTCTGATACGAGGAAGAGATTCAGTTGTACGCCTTCGTCTTTTCTCAGGTTTTTTCTCTGGAGCATAGTAGTAATCATCTTCGTAATAGCGATAATAATAATCATCATAATACCGATTGGAATAAGGATAACCCCAGTAAGAATAACGATAATAAGGATCCCACAAACCAAAGTAAGGGCTGTAGTAATAGTCACTATACCCCGGTCCGTCATAGTAATGATCATCATATTCCGAATCTACAATAATCTCTCTATCATAAACATCCTGCTCCGACTGGGGATAACCAACAATGGTATAACAGCCAGAAAAAGAAATTATTAATAAAATTGGTATTATAAATATAAATACATTTCTCAACAATTAAAACACCTCCTTCTCACTTATTTAAAGGTAAAAATTTCAGGATCTTCCGGCTTGAGTGTGGTAATAATTTGAAAATTTTCTCAGCTTGTCATTCCTGCGAAAGCAGGAATCACAAATTCTATAATTTACTATAGAATAAAGCAATTATTATAAACACATTTTTCATTTTTTAACGATTACAAATATACAAAATAACTCAAATGTCACTAATCATGGCTCACATATTACTGATCACTTTTACAACCATACAACTCATTCAATTCATCAAAAGGATACACTCCGCTAATACAACCAGTACATGCTTCACCGAAGGTTAATCCAAGCTGTTCCAGATAATCATCAATGGTCATATAATAAGCAGATTTAACCCTAAGTATTTCTGCAATACCAGCCTCAATTTTATAATGTTTATCTTTATCAACAATCTGGTTAGCAATAAACTGGTCTCTTCCTCCCTTAAACATCTCTATTCCCAGGGGACACGTATAACTTATAGGAGGAAAATTAAAACACCAGATTACATCCTTAGCCCCGGCTTCTGCTGCCATAAAAGATACTTTTTTTGTAGTTGTTCCTCTTACTATGGAATCATCAGCAAGTATAACAACCTTATCCTCAATTACATCGTGCAAAAAACTCAGTTTTCTCAATACCAGGTCAGCCCTGTTCAGTCCCTTAGTATCTTCCGCCCGGATAAAGGTTCTGCCAGTGTATTTATCCCTTATCAGGCCATGAGACATCAATGGAATTTTTGTAGTCTTTGACAAGCCCACTGCAAATGGTATTCCACCATCGGGGATAGGTATTATAATGCTCTCCTCTGCATCTTTTAACGTAAACTCAGATTTAAGTCTTTCACCAAGCTTTTCGCCGCATCTTTGCCGAAAGCTACTCAGTATTTGTCCTCGTATTTTACTGTCCGGGCGGGAAAAATAAGCATCTTCAAATATACAAAAAGCAGTTCTTTGGCTTTCAGCAAATCTCATAACTTTAACACCATCATCGGACAATATTATTCCATTCCCGGGTTTTACGTCGTTCTTTGGTATTCGCTCACCCATATAATAAAGTTTGCGAAGTTCGTTAAGTACACAGGATTCCGAAGCCAGGACATAACCATCCGGAAGCCTGCCAAAAACCAGAGGACGTATACCGTAGGGGTCTCTTATTCCAATTATTTTGCCGTCAACCTGCATTATAAGCGCAAAAGATCCAGTTAATCCAGGGATAACCAGCTTTACAGCATCCTCAAAATCCATATTTTTCGATAAATGGGCAATTATACGTCCTACCATCTCCGTATCAGTACCACCGTCCATTTCCTCCCTTACCTTATCAATAAGGATTTTAGCCTCTTCAATAGTAAGGGTTTTACCTTCAAAGGAATGACAGTCTCTTGCCATATCCAGATATTTATCATCCTTCCCCTTATTGGAAAGTGGTATGCCGCATAGTGAAGTTATTGTACCATTATGAGCAATATGAAATCTGATCCAATCATAGCATATTTCAATAGGCTGTATATCGCAGGAAGAACAACCATTGTCCAGATTAGTAGTAGGATATCGCGTATGCCCGATCCCACGATCACCATACATATAAGCTTCTTCCGTAAAATGAAAATTACTGGAGACAAGTCCTTCCTTACGTTCCAAATGGGTTTCTCCATTATTGTAGACTAAAATACCGCAGGCATCTTCCCCTCTGTGCTGAAGCACATGAAGCGAATGAACAAGCTTCTCATAGACATTCTCATGGTCTTTGGCAAATATACCTACAATTCCACAATCGGCCATAATATTATATTATCCCTTCCAAAAATACAAATTACTGATCAATACTCACTCCCAACTCTTTTAGATGTCTTCGGGCATCTTCCGCCCATGTGCCGGGAGGGTTCATATTCAAAAATCTCTGCCATTGCTGTATAGCCAGCTCTTCCTTACCCCAGTTTTCATAAACCAGGGCCAGGTTATAGTTAGCGGTAGGATTCTGTGGATCAATCTGAAGCACCTTCTCGAATTGATCGGCTGATTGACCGTATTTCATCATACTGTAGAGGTTATTGGCATAATGTATAAGGGTGTCGGTATTATCAGGATCAAGTTCCAACGCCCTTACAAATTCAGCATCAGCTTTGACAAGTTCCATAGCGTAGTTAGCATATAAAAATCCAAGGCGTTGATGGGCTAAAGCCGATTTATCATTAATGGCTATTTCTTTTTGATATTCTTCTATAGCTTTGGAAAAATCCTCTTTTTTCTCAGCTATGCGCCCTAACTCCATGTGAACACCTTCATAATTAGGGTCATACTTTAAGACCTTTTCAAACTGCTCTCTGGCCATCTCGTCCATTTCCATTTCAAGGTAAAGCTGACCGGCGTTAAAATATGACTTAGCCAGGTATTCATCCCTGGTCAAAATTTCATCTTTAACATCAGCCACAGGCTCATCACCGGCAATATCAGCTTTTGTTAAAAGCTCGATTGTCTGCCTGAAGTCCTCCAATATCTGCTCGTTACGGTAAACTTTACCGCCTACAATCTTAGAACGACTGAGCATCATGGCCCTGTTGTAATAGGCCAGGGCAAAATCCCGCTTGAGTTCTATAACTCTGGTATATTCTTTCAGGGCTTTTTCGTTATCCCGCCCATCAAGAAGCCTCGCATACTCGTAATGCCATTTATAATTATCTGGCGAAAGCTCATTGGCTTTGGCGTAATGTTCTATAGCCTTATCAATATTTCCCTGTTCCTTGTATAATACAGCCAGATCATATTGAATCTGAGGATGATTCGGGTCAATAATCAGCCCTTTTTCATACACATCTATTATTTTACTCTTTTCCATGCCTTTTTCAACATAAATCTTCCCCAGCTTTAAGAATGGTTCAGCTTTTGTCTGATCCAGCTTTATAACCGCTTCATATTCCTGAACAGCCCTGTCCAGGTCTTGCTTTTCTTCCTGAAAATAAACCCCAAGACGATAATGAGCCTCAGCATCTCCCGGATCAAGTTCTATGGTTTTTTCCAGCGAAGCCGCCATCTTGTCCAGTTCTCCCAGGGCTTCGTAGGCTTTGGCCTTCATTTTGTGGGCTTCAACGTTATCCGGTTTTATATCAATAACCCGAGAGAGTGTATTTAAAGATTCAGTCCATTTTTTATCTTTTTGGTAAATACCCGCCATCCGAACCATAATATCATCCCTCTGAGGATTAATCTCAACCGCTGTCTGGTAGTTATCCATAGCCTGACTCTTATCCCCTAATTTTTCATACACCTGACCCAGCATATATCGAGGCTGAGTATCTTCGGGATACAGCAATACGGATTTTTCAAAGTTCAGACGGGCTTTGTCCAGCTCCTCAGCCTCCAGGGCTTTTCTGCCTTCTTTGAAGAAATATCTGTCCAGATCAGGATCAAGTTCCATTGCCTTCTTATACATACTAGCCGCCAGATCCTTTTTGTTTCTGGAGCAATAAAGGTCGCCCAGGGGCATATAGGCTTCCAGAAAATTCGGATCAATTCTTATAGCATCCTCGTAATGGCTTATAGCCTCATCCAGTTTACCAGCCTGATGCTGTATATCCCCGTAATAATAATGAGCTTGAGCGTTGTTAGGAGCTACTGATAGGGATTTATCCAGGGCTTGCAAGGCGAACTCATAGTTACCAGCTTCGTAATATTTCCGGGCTTGATTCAGGAAATGCATCCTGCGACTGGGGTCATTTTTGATTGCAGATTTATAAAATTCAATAGACCGTTCTCTCAGACCTGTATTGTAATATTCCTCACCTAGTTCCCACAGAGCATCGGCCATATCAGACTTAATGTTAATTGCATTTTTATATGACTGTATGGCCAGACCAGATTTACCCTTTTCGGCAAATATTTTACCGAGCTCATAAAAAGCTCTGGCGTTTTTATCATCGTATTTCTGTCCTTCCCGATAGGCATTACTTATCAGGTCAATGTCTTTGTCCTGTTTTGCGTATATCTGACCCAGCTTGTAATGGGCGTTGGCGATCTCAGGATTATGCTTTACAGCTTCGTTAAATTCCGTCTCCGCTTCCGCAATCCTGTCCTGCTCAAAGTATATCATCCCCAGACCGTAATGGGGCCAACCCCAGCGTTTGCTTAGTTCCATAGATTTTTTATAAGCCAGAATTGCCAGATCATATTTGCCCATTTTACGATACACTTCACCCAGGTTAAAATAGGCGTTGAACATAGAATCATCAAGATCTATGGTCTTTTGAAGCTCTTTCTCAGCCTTTTCATAATCCTTATTACGCAGGTATACAGAACCCAGGGTAAAATGCCCCATAGTAAAATCAGGATTTAAATCCACAGCCTTTTCCAGATGAATCATAGAATCATCCAGCATGTCATCCCTGCCGGAAACCACATAGGCATAACCTAGAGAGTAATGCAGAACAGGGTCATCTGGAGACTCAGCAATCCCACTTTTATAGGCAGATATAACAGTATCAATATTTTCTTTCCATTTATTTATAAATTCTCTATGAGAATCAACATCATCCGCTTCCTTTTCCATGAGTTTTTCGTAATCTTTTATAACTTTCTCAGGAGTATCAGCCTGAGTATATAATGAAGCTATTATAAGTATAAATGCAATATTAAGTAAAAGGAATCGCTTCATAGCAAATTCCCAACCCCTTTCATATAATTATTCAAGCCAAGTTGCGTCTTAATCAATTTACACAATTTGTCTTTAATTTCTGATCACCGCTCTCTGAAGCATCCCAACCTTATTCGGCTTAACAGGAATACTGAGCATAAGGTCTTTATCTTCACAGTTCCATCTTTGAATTAACCGTCCATTATTTATAACAGCTTTCGGCCCTTCTGAATTTCCATTTAATATTTCAAACCCGATCCCCAGAGCGGCATGGTCTATTTCGTTGAAGTTTATGGAACGTTCCTCGCCATCGTATATAATCACATCAACCCATGCTTTATCATCGTCTCTGCCTGTATCATATTTTATCTGGTAATCACCAAATTGGGCATGTGTAACCCACATCCGCATGGTTATATTGCCGGTATCAATATCAATGGGCTTTCCTGATTCCCATTTTTCTGGCAAAGTCAGGGATTCTATGTTTCCCCCTATTTCCAGCCTTAGACGCACTTCCTTTGCCTGTATGGTGGCATCAATAACCTTATTCAGGCTCAGGTGTTTATCGCCATAATCAGTGGCAAAATTTACGCCTATCAGGGCCCTGTTTTTCCATTGAGTACCAAAGAACAGGGCTGAGGAGTAGTCATAATCATCATGAAAAAACCTGAAACGGGCATAGGATGGCTTTTTCCATGTTCCAAAATGCAGTATAGCCGGTCGCCGTTGGTTCCAGAAATCGCAGCGATTCACCGTTCCAAGGGCGTATTTGGGGTGCAAAAATGTAGTTCCGATTACGGGCAGGTCGATGAACTCACCGGATTTGGATGGATGCTCTCGGCCTTTGTAAAATACTTCGATCTCCTGTCGAGGTTCGCTCAAAGGGTGGAAATAATGCAAATATTCATCAGGATACTTAAGTGTCAGAACGGCGTAATCCATATCAAAAGGTAGTTCTTCCGAAGGTACGAACTGGATTTTATTGTCGGTGCATCTTTGGATAAGATACCAGAATCCTTTAGACTCCAGGTCTCGATAAGCCCGGCTGTTGGGTCCTGCCCATTGTCGCGTCGGTTCGTGGAAATGCCTGCCAATATGCTTCCATACCAGCTTATAAAGGTCTACGATTTTACCGATACATTCCTCATTCTTCACGTCTCTAAGCATTCTGCCGATTTCCTTTAACGCCACAACGGTATATGTCGGGCTGTTGTATTCTGTAAAACCGCCGTGATACATGGTGTATTCGTAAAACCTGTTCAGTCGTTCCTTACCGTAATTCAATATCACTTCGTCGTCATACAAATCCCCGGCCACAAGGCTGACATAAGTTCCCATAATTGCAATATTGGTATATCCAGGCCCTACGTTACGTTTTTTGATGGAATACGCGGCGTTGAGAACAGCGGTTTTTATCTTTTCATAAAGCTCATCCGAAAATCTATCCCCGTGACGCAGAACCGCCTGCAAAAGCTGCACACCGCAAAAATCCGCCCAGTTGAAATCCGGCGCATCCATCACGTCCAGCGGCTCTTCAAGATACCACGACCATATACCAAAGGTTCTGCTGTTTGCATCTGTATCCTGAAGCCCTATAACTCGCTGAATTATCTCCGTCCCCCGCTGGAAAAGCTCATCATCCCCGCTGTCCAGACAGGCCACGGCATACTCCAGGCTGTTTCTGGTAGGGTGAACCACATCGCCCCTGTACCCCGTATGATAATGATAAGTTCCCCTGGAATAGGGGTAACCAACCATCTTTTCTTTCGGATCATAAGACTTATGCCGCCCCTCCAGGGCTTTCGCGAATTCACCTCTATCATAATCAACCGGGCCAAGGTATTCCATTTGGGTGTCTCCAATATTTGTGATATTAAATATTAAAATTATTAGGTTTTTCCGAGTTTAGTGTGGTAATAATAGAAAATTCTCTCAGCTTGTCATTCCTGCGAAAGCAGGAATGACGAACAAGGATATTTTCTCTTATTCAAGCAATTTTATTATCATTTCCCCACTTAAGTCGGAAGAACCACCTTTATTCATTTATAAGCCTATTACTGATTACCGATTACGCCCTACTGATATTCCTGCCGTATCTGTTCGATCTGCTGTATCAGCCCCCTATCCAGCATTCCCAGACCGTTAGGCGTACCAAACCAGATTACGTTTTCATCGGTTAATACACAATTGGACACATGCCCCGAAAGCTCCGGTGGATATTCAAAAGGACTGCTAGGCAGGCTTTCTGTAAGATGGTCGTAGTACCAGACCCCCGCGTCAGCCCCGACCCACATTTCCCTGTTGTTGGCATCCAGGTTAATAAGGACGCTGTTTGAATCCTTTGCAGCTCTGGAATATTCCCCCCATTCCGCCACTGTCCAGTGTTCCCATTTCTTCTTTTGGGCGTCATATTTGCTTATACCGTTCCGCAGTTGTTCATACCATGCGAACCAGACGTTGTTAGCCCCTGAAGCAATGCTTGTCACTGACTTTCCGCCGGTCATAGCCGGATCTAACTGCCATTTACCCGTAGGAGCGTCGAAAAAGCAAGCACCCTTTTTCAGTGTGCCACACCATATGCCGTTAGTAGTAGCAGCTACAGAAAGTATATTCTCACTTGTTAGACCGTGGCTCATACCGTAGCTTGACCAGCTTTCGTTATGCCTGTTGAACCTGAGAACACCACCCATAGCAGTGCCAATCCATATGTTGCTGGAATCCATTGATATGGCAAAAGCCCTGTCGTTGGTAAGACCGTCGTTTTCGGTATAGGTAATCCATTTGTCTTTCATCATATCATACCGCACAATTCCTGAATCCTGTGTTCCAATCCAGAGATCGTAACCATCCACAGCAATAGACCTGACTTCTATACCCCTGAGAAGCACCTCCCCAATAAAGGTCTGGGCTTCCAGATTATATTTAATAGCTCCTGAGGACGTTCCGATCCATACATCATCCTCAAATTTCGCCAGTGCGTTTATATAGTTGTTGGGAAGACCGTCATTAACGGTAAAAACCGTCCAGGCACATTCGTCCAGAATCTGCTTTGCCGAATTTATCAACATCTCATCATCAGAGCCGGACAGGACTTTAATTATCTGCTGGATAGCTTCCTGGTTGCGGCGCTGTTTTCGATAGGCCCTGGCCAGTATATAGCTTGCGTTATCACTCCACTCGCCGTCTGGGTATGTGGATAAAAGCTGAAGCAGTGCGCTTTCCGCCGCTTCTGGTGAATCTTCTTCCACATATATTCGACCAATTTCGTAAAGCCCACGTTGAGCATACTGGCTTTCAGGAAAAGCCGCCACGGCCCTTTCCAGAGATGATAAGGCCTTTTGGTTGTCCTCCAGTTCTTCAGCAAAAAGAAATCCTGAACGATAAGCCGCATCCTCCGCAGCTATATTGTTTGGAAAGTAAAGAAATAAGAGATAATAAGTTTCTGCTGCGCTCTTAAGGTCATCTTTGCGGTAATAGTTATCGGCTAAATCCATTAAATCCTTGGCCATTCCAGGCTTTGCAAGCCCAAGATCAAGGGAAATTCCAAAGTATTTAAGGGCTTCCTCCATGTTACCTTTTTTCTGCCAGTATTTGCTCAATTCATAATAGGCTTCAGCAAATTTGGGAGCTTCCCTCACAGCCAGCTTAATTTCCGCCAGTGCTTCCTCCTCCATCTCCATTTCCATAAGCTGCTGGGCGTTTACCAGATGCACATAAGCTTTTGATCCAAAATCCACCCGAGCCAGCTCTTTTGCCGCTATTCTGAGAGTACCATGTTGAGTTCTCAATTTAAGAATCCCGTTTATATATTCCAGAAGCGTGCCAGTAACTCTATCCCCATCGGCCATAGTCACCGTTACTTCCTGAGCTCTTGTATAAGATGTAAGAGATAAAACAAAAAATAAGCATAACAGCAGGTAAATCCAGCAACATATCCTAGCACACTTCATTCTCAACCACCTCTGCATATGTGTGAATATAAGATAATACCAACATTTCCAGTTGTTCCAGTCTTTCAACAAGCACAGCTTTCTTTCTGAAGTCTTTTGCATTTGGCATACCCTTGGTATACCATTTCACAAATTTCCGAATTTCCCGACAGCCTGTATATTCATCTTTTAATCTGACCAGTTCCCGGGCGAATTTCAAAAGGTGCATAACTTTCTCAGTATCAGCAGGTTCTTCAGGCAGATTCCCCGTTTGTATATATTGAATTGAGCGGGAAAATATCCAGGGATTACCCATAGCACCCCTGCCGATCATAACACCATCGCATCCCGTAAGTCCAAGCATTTCCTCTGCATCTTCCGGCGTGTTTATATCACCATTACCTATAACGGGTATAGAGACGGATTCTTTTACATCACCGATTATTTTCCAGTCAGAATGACCAGAAAAGGCCTGACTCCGGGTTCGGGGATGCACAATAACTGCTGATGCACCCGAATCTTCAATAATCTGAGACACTCTCACAGCATTTATACTGTCCACATCCCATCCAGCCCGTATTTTGGCCGTAACGGGAATAGATACAGCATCCACTACTTCGGCCACAATCGCCCCCAGCAGCTTTGGATTTTTCATCAAAGCCGAACCGGAGCCGTTCTTTACAATTTTCTTAGCCGGACAACCGAAGTTAAGGTCAATAATATCCG
>WJIO01000148.1 GCA_014730235.1 Candidatus Poribacteria bacterium | reverse complement strand
CAAAAAGCTTGAAGCAGGAATGACATAGAACTATATTCTTTGAGCATTTTCATCTGTTTCTTCATGCTGAATTCTTATAAACATTGGTTTTAGAGATTTTTTAGAATTCTCAGGGTTAATTATCTTCCTTAAAAAGCGGAAGATGGGCAATAGCAGAAACGTTATTTCTTTCATCACCTTCAGTAAATATAGCCACTCGGGCTATCACTTCACCACCAGTCTTGGATACCATTTCTTCCATAGCTACAAGCGTACTGCCTGTGCTGATCACATCGTCCACAATAGTTACTTTTTTGCCCTCAATCTTATATAACTCTCTTTTGTCCAGCCAGTATCTTTCAGGTTTACCTGTGGTTATTGATTTAACATCGGTATATATAGGGTCAAGCATCCACTGTTTTCTTGTTTTGCGCGGTACAATATATGGGATACCTGTTATAGCAGATACTTCATATACCAGGGGTATACCTTTACCCTCAGGATGAAGCAATACCTCTGTCTCTTTCGGTATCATTTCAGCTATTGCAGGACCTACAGCTTTTACTATTTCAGTATCACCCAGCAGGTTAAAGAGAGCCACTCTTAATCCCGGAGCAACCTTCACCAGCGGCAAATCCCGCTTAACACCACATAATTCAACAGTGTAAACATCTTCCTTAATGCTCATTTTTTTCCTCCTGAATATTTAACCCTTTAATCCATTCTAACATATGATCCAGTTCACGCAAAAGCCTTTTAAGACGATCTATATGTAAGTCATCAGTTGAATTTTTCAGTATCTCCTCAGACGTTATTTTATCCTGAGAATATATTTTAGAAGATTCATCCCACTTTTCCGGGGATGAATCATTTGTGTCAGTATGTTCATTCAGTTGAAATACATCAGCCAGATCTCTGCTGCCATAATAATTTTCGCAGAAATCCACGATCTGGGTTTTTATGTCAGTATCAGTATCCCACAGAAGAGCGGGATAATGGAAAAGCATAGGCGAGGCGAATCTGGATAAATAATCTTCATCAACCCCCACCGCAAAGGTGCTGATGTTCTTCACGCCTTTGGATTTGTAGTATTGTAAGTCATCCTTGCATATATTCCCTATCTGGGGAATTCTCCCGGTCATATCCTTATACCTGCTTCTGCCGAACAGGGAAGCATCCAGCCAGTAACCCAGGACATGAGCTTCATCAGTATTAAAAATCCCTACTAAATCTTCTATTACCGGTTTTATATCCTTTGAATTTATCGGACATGATGGGTCTGTTATACCATGGGAAAAACATCTAAACATAGGAGCAATCTCAAGAAATATACCTTCATCAGGTTTGACATATTTCGGTGCATGCCATGTTGACCAGTATGCGATAAAGCTCATACGATTGTCAGGACGGATCGTCCTCAATTTCCTAACCATTTCATTCATAAATTCCAGGATAACATCAGAAAGGGATTTACCCTTTTCCAGTGTAAGAGGTTTGTCTGCGGGCCACAGGAAAAGCTCTTTGATTTCCGAAGGCAGGTTCTTGGCAAATTCCAGCAAATTAACCTTGCTTTTTTTCATTTCATCCTCATCAGGAGGATAAACCTCGCCAAAGAAATGCCTTCTGATCCCATAATCCAACCCCCTGCTGGAAAGCATTTTCCGCATCTCACCTAATCGCTGTTCTGAATGTAAATCTATAGAATTTAATTTCGTTTTTGCGGCAAAATCAATCCATTCTTTTAACGCTGTGTTTCCCGAATGAATAGACACACCTCGATGATTCATATCCGGATTTTTGGCAATATCCAGGTCTTTGAGAATAACATCATCAACTTCGGGTATGTATTCATGTTCTTCACCGGGAAAATACCACCTTACACCCAGAAGCTGAAGATATTCATAAACTCCATAAAGCGTACCTCTTGACGTTTTACCCTTAATATAAACGCTGTCCTTTATGCTTTTGATGATAAAACCATCTTTATGTAGCTTTTCAATCTCTGGCTTCAAAGATACAGGCAAAGTTCCCAAATTTATGGATTCACCGTTTACTTTATCATGAATTGAAATATCTTTGCCGGTCATCTTTTTGACATATTTAACCAATTCATCGGCTGCAAAACTCTCTACCTGATCAGCATCTCTATTCAATACGATTTTCATTTTATTAACACCTGTCATCCATACCATATATAAGTCTGAACTTTAAGCAAAGTTCCTATAATACAAATCCCACTGTCAGCTATAAATTCACCCAGTATCAACCCCAGGAATAATGGAATACACTTCCGATAAAGCTTTAATCCTCCGTATCTAAGTATAGTATATTTGATAATCCAGCTTAAAAATATAGAAAACCAGAAGGGATTCATGGCCCAACTACTGGACACTACCAAACCCACAGGATGCAACGGAAACCATATAAACTGGGTGCGTATTATTGAAAGGGAAATGACAAAAACAGTTCCAAAGGAAAAAGCTGAAACAAGGGCCAGATCGCCGCCCATAGGTGTTGTTATCCAGTTTGAAAGTCTGTTAAACGTCTCATAAGCAGGCCACATTTTCCCCCAGGCTCCATGTCGGTATCCCAGTTGAAGATGCGAAATAAATCCGGTTAAAGTGCTGAATATAGTGGCAAATATTATAAATCCTGCCACCCTGATATATGAATGACCTGCCCGTTCTTCCAACTTCATACCTTCGAGTATACAAGGCATAGGATGGCTGCGATATGCCCGGTTGAAGTACCAGAACATAGAGGTAATAGTCAGGTCAGAACGAGTAAAGCTGCTTGTTCCCACCAGGGAAACCATCATCCTTCCAGGGCCCGAAAAATGCAGGTCATGAACCGGAGAACCCAATTCAGCCCTAATCCTGCCAATAGTGATGGAAATTAAATAATATCCCACGAAGAAAAGCAGTATACCCTTTACGCTCATACCTGCCCTTATGCAGAATACAGTTATACCTGTTATGCCAATGATCAATGCAACTATGGCAAAATGATTAACACCTCTGGATTTTTCATCACCTGATGATTTGAATCTGAATACTCTGGAAATATGCTTCCGGGCCATCCACAAAGCCACAAAGGCCAATCCCACATAAGAACCGGTAGTCTGTTCATCAATAAACGGAAACCCGGGTATCCGAAGACCAAGCATTGATGCAAACACCCGTTCAAATTTCCAGAAGAAATAGAAAAACCAGCATGAAAAAGACAGTTCCACAGGCATAAAAAAGCCAAGACCTACAGCGAAAGGATGAGCGGCAATAGGAAGCCAGCCTATGGCATTTAAAGGTTTTTCAGTCAGATATTGACCTATGTTTATAGGTTTCCCCAGTGAGGGGAAGTTAGGAAAGAAGAAATGCAGACCGTTAAACGACGCCAGCAAAATGCTTATAAGAAAACCCAGCCACATCATCTTATTTTTAAAAAAGCTGGATTCCACCATGTGCAGGGGAAGCTGAATTATAGGATAGCTGAGTTTTTCCTCCGAAACCCATCGCGAGCTAAACATCAAAGTAAGACCAAGCATCACCATAATCAATGAAACGGTAAAACCCGACCACATCAATACAGGCGTGACCCAGGGTTTAAGATTATTAAGCAGGAAAAAGGATGACTCGCCTTTTGCATAGTTGTCAAGTACAGTTTTTTCCGACACAGATAACCAGGATGGAATATACCTGAAAAATATCTCCTGCCATTCGTTTTCCGGTGTAGCCAGAAAATGAGGTCCCGCAATTATGGCACCGATAAGCTGAAGCATATCCAGTCCGTTTATGGCCGAAGAAACCGTAAGTACAGTGTAAATAAGCAGCAGTTCACCTTTAGACATAGCCCGGCGCGGGGATATGGATTTGATGAATTCATTAATCAGCACCAGTATGAAAAGGTAAAATATTACGTTAAAGAAAAGGGAAACTGTGGTAGGATAACCAGCACCCCAAAGAGATGCAGCCATTAACCAGAGAGAATTTAATGGTATCAGAAAGAGGGAGATAATTAATACTTTAAATGACATAAGTTATTCTTTATAAAACCTCTACTTTACCACCTTTACAAAGGAAGGTAAAAGGCGGAATCCTGCGCTTTTCCTTGACATCCTCAAATATCTATTGGAAAGGCATTATGGTGCATCTGGCCCTGGCCCGACTTCATACATCCATGAATAATAAAACCATATATCTTCTTCCCATGCAAGCAGATCGAGAAATACGGCAGTAGCTTCAGCCGTTTCTCCCGGAGCAATGGTCTTTCCCTCGCCAAATTCTACGTCACGCGCAACATCCAGCAGTGGATCCATCCATTTACCCGGTCCTTGTTTCACGCTTATGACAGCTTTAACAAAATGAGCTTCTACATTACCATCATTACGAATAGTGATGCGGAGAACATGTATGCCATCAACTATGTCCTTTTCCTCTGTTAAGACAGTCAGCCTGGGAGCCATAACTTCATAACGTTCACAGGTAAAATTGTAGGAGAAAGTTACATTAACCAAATTATCCAGTTTTGGGAATGTGACTTGGGCAAATACTCCATAACCTGGCTCTATTATATCTTCGTATAAAAAGCTTTCTCCATCAAAAAACGCTTTTTCAGAGGCGATAATCTGATCATTAGCAAATGCATCTACACGGCATGACACTTTATGAACGCTATAAATACCTTTATTAATTGCATTAAAGCTTATACGAGGTATGTTTTCCGGCGTCCTATCCTTCATTACTGGTGTCAAAGCCTCAATTGCGCATTCACCATTTTCGTATTCCGAGCAATCACCAAATTCAAAGGTATAATCAAATTCGGAATTCTGAATAAATCCCTCTCGATAATTATAAAAAGTTGCCTCAGCAAGAGTCTCTCCACCAGGCTCAAGACCACTAAGTTCTTCATCTCTACCGGGGAATAAGGCTTCTTCACTTATATCTGAGTTTATTACCTTCACTTTACATTTTATATTGCATACAGCAGAATCAGAGATGTTTTTAATAGTAAAGTATACAAAATCATCCCTATCTCCAACTTCATATTCCTCATGATCTATTTCTTCATTTATGATAGCAAATGGGTAATACTCTTTATATACAGACTTTTTTTCTTCCTCATCGTCTTCATCTCCACCAATTATAGAATCAAGGCAACCGCAGAGTAAAAATAAATTTGTTATGATAATGGCAAATGCAAATAAAAGTCTAAATATGTTTAGTTTCGATTTATTTTTCATAATTACCTTGCTCCATATCGATAGAAATAATTGAAGTTTTACAATTTCAATTTTTAAGATTATACAATAAAACGCAGCATGATTTATCATGCTGCGTTTTATATAGTAAATCACTTGTTTGAAGCTATAACTTCGGCATATTCCATCGTACTGCTTTCAGCCATGCTCATGAGCTTCTGGTAGTAACCTGTTTGAGCCAATTTGCTGTTGTTGTCCAGGCCTATATAGCCATCAGCAACGGCCTTATCATTGGCTTCTTTGCTTTCCCATACCTCAACAAAGCTGTAATCCCACTGGGGTTGTATACCAAAGTCAGATTTGTATTCCAATATACTTACCCACTGGCAGCCGGGGATCTGGTTATACAATGGAACTGCAATTTCTTTGAATAAGCTGATCATATCTTTAATATCAGCTTCGGGTTTTAACTTAAATTGTGCTTCAAATATCCACATAAAAATCACTCCTTTCTGAGTTCTTTATAAGAACGCAGAAAGGAAACCACGAATTCCTTAAAAATTTGGATCTTCCGACTTGAGTGTGGAAATGTAAAAAACATCGTCTAATGTAATCGTTAAAAAATTAGGCTCTTCCGGGTTTAGTGTGTTTATAATTGAAAATTCCCTCAGCCTGTCATTCCTGCTTTCGCAGGAATGACAGCATGAAGAAGTTGCCTATCTTTACCACACTAAACCTGGAAGAACCAAAAAGTTTAATAATATGCTTTAACATCACTCCATTTTGTAGCAATTGATTCCGCCGGTTTAACAGCTATAATACTGCTTTGCATAAGCTCTTCAACTTCATCTTCAGCTAATGGCCGGTTATACATTGCAACTTCATCTATTGTTACCAGTGATCTTCTTGTGTTACAGCATCCTCTGCTGTCCCGGCCTATAATAAGGTCGTTCTGGGTTACAGTAGTTTTACCTCCCCGGTCCCGCTTACCACCTAAATCACCATCAATATACATGATTATTGATTCACCGTCGTAAACACCGGTGACATGATGCCATTCGTTTAAAGGTATTGGTGTGCTGGCGGCGGTTTGCCATGCGTCAAAAGGCCAGAGGAGTAACTCTTGCTCTATGCCGTTTCCGCTCCAGTTGCTGGTATGGATCATATATGTATCGGCTTTGGTAATTATTGAACAGCTACCGTCGGGGATTGTTTCGATGTTTACCCACATGCCTATGGTCATATCATCGGTTATATCCAGAGTATCATCATCTGCAACCCGTACCAGGTTTCCGGCATCATCATCGCTGATCCTGACTGCTTTACCTTGCTGACCGTCAACCCATTCTATATTTCCTTCAAGGATTCCATCATTATCATTTCCCGAAGAATCACCCGCTGTATCACCTTTTCCTTCATCAAATGAAAGATATAGAACCATTCCGTTTTTGTCCAATGCCTGAAGTGATGCTGTAAAGATCGTTATTAATAAAAAGACATTTAAAGTTAATATAAAAATACGCATATTATATTGAAACCTCCTCAATCTTTTGTGTCTTTATTCCTTATATGCAATTACAGAAAGTCCAAAAGGTATATATCTGTCTCTATGTTGTTCAGAACCGGGTATTAAATTATCAACAGGGAATTCGTTATCAGGCCTGGGATTTTCCCATAAGCCTTTTATTGTTAAACCCTCTGCTATAAGACCGTTGATTATATCTGATAAAAGGTGATGAAACTCACTAAAAGACTCACCCTCACTAAAATTCAATTTCTCATCTTCTGTTTCAAGAATTGCTCCGCGCCTGTATGGCTCCGTTATACGTAGAACATAACCTCTGCCATCCCATCCCTTATCTTCTGCCATGTATAAAAGCGGAACTGCATAATCAGAAAAATAAAGTCCACCATTTTTCAAAACCCGTACTACTTCCCGGTAAAGTTCACCGAGATCCGGTATAAATAAAGTTGATATTGGCTGATAGATTAAATCATAATGCGATTCTGGCAATACTGAAAGTTCCCGCATATCCCCCTGAATTGTATTTACATTATATCCATAATGTCTGGCAGCCCGTTTATCACTCTCAAGCTGTTCTGGTGTAAGATCAAGAACCGTAACCGAAGCACCCAGCAATGAAAAAACAGCCGATTGCTGTCCTCCACCGCCAGCAAGACATAGAACCTTTTTCCCATTTATATTATTCATAACCGTTCTGCTAACTACATCATTGCAGTATGGTTCGGGCAGGATTTTTGTTTTCTTTTCCCTGTATAAGCGATATGCTTCAACATCCAGATCGAGCCAGGGTTGAGTATAGTCATTCCCTTCTGCTATATCTTCTCTAATAAGTTCCAGTTTTCTTTTTGCTATATTATCTCTGATATACATAAATAACACATAAGGGCACATAAATTGTGCCCTTATGATTAAAAAAATAAATTAATATTTTTTAATCTGTCCCCATGTGGATGTAAGATGATCAAACGGCTCAACAGCGGTCATGCTGGACATTGATTCCATAACTTCGTCATCAGACAAAGCCCTGTTCCACATCATAACTTCATCAACGGTCATGGCTGCAACTCTGGTATTACAACAACCACGACTGTCACGACCTATGACTAAATCGTTTTCAGTGATGTCTGTATCGCCTGTTCTCTCCCTTTCGCCCATCATTTCACCGTCAATATACATTCTTATCATTGAACCGTCATATACGCCGGTTACATGACGCCATTCTTCTAACTGGATAGGTGTGCTGGCTGGGGTCTGCCATGCGTCAAAGGGCCATAGCAGCAGTTCCTGTTCAATACCATTTCCACTCCAGTCGCTTATATGTATCATGTAGGTATCAGCTTTAGTAATGGTTGAGCAGCTACCATCAGGAACGGTCTGAATATTGACCCACATGGATATGGTCATAGCACCAATAATATCCAGTGTATCGTTGTCAGGAACGACTACCATATTACCGGGATCATCATCACCGATCTGGACAGCTTTACCAAAGACACCATCTACCCATGTTACATTACCCATTATTTCACCATCGTTGCCAGTACCTGAAACATCGCCAGCCATATTTCCACTGCCCTCGTCAAAGGGTAGATATAATACCAGACCGTCGGTGTTAATAGCTAATAGTGGGCTTACACATACAAAAAGCAGGATAATTAATATTGATGCATATTTCATATCTGATAATATCTCCTTTATGCTAAACGATTTAGCATACTAAATTAAAATATTAAAAATCCCATTTTTCACCCTTTATAAGGGGGTTAGGGGATTTTTAGTCCGGTTGAAAAATTTTAACCTTCAAGCCATTTTACAAAAAACGCCTAAAATTTCTGAAAAACCCACCCCCTTTATTTTTATGGTTCTTCCGGGTTTAGTGTTGTTATAATTGAAAATTCTTTCAGCTTGTCATTCCTGCTTTCGCAGGAATGACAAGCAAAGTAGATTTTGCTTGTGTAATTGTGCTTCTTCTTTATTAACACACTAAACCCGGAAGAACCATTTCTATAAATGCAGTAAATAGAACGAACTGTCGATAATCCCGTCCGCACAATGAATTATATTGTATTCTAACGCTAAAGTGAGGTTTTAACACCACTCCATAACGTGGTCAGCTTATCTTCAGGTTTTACCGCAGCAGGTTCAGTGGCCTGACCCACTTCATCAGCACTGAGAACCCTGTTCCAGAGTCTTACATCATCAATAATACCCATAAACCAGTCATCACCCCAGGCTTCGGGCCAACCGATCCATACTCCAATACCCAGGTTGTTCTGCACTTCAGGAACAGGCAGAGCACCTTCTTTGTGGGCCACCATCTCACCGTTTACAAACATCATTCTTTCAGCATTTTCCTGATCCCATGTCATTGCCAGATGAGACCATTCGTTCAGAGGTATAGTTGCAGTAGCTTCTACCCAATCGTCACCCCAAATAACGGATTTAAGCTGTAAACCTGTAAACAGAGCCATGCCATAAGCCTCAAACTGTCCTACAACACAGCTTCTTGTATCATCTGTTGGGAACACCCAGACGGCAATAGTGGTTCCCTGAGCGGGGGTTACTTCAGCAAAGTATGGTATGTCCACATTGGATGTAGCACCATCAAATTCTAGGGCTTTGTTATATTTACCATCCACCCATTGAACACCATTTGCTGTTCCATCATTTCCGTTGCCGGAAGCGTCAGCAACTTTATCACCGGAACCTTCATCCATGGGCCAGTATCCAATTAACCCATCATTTATTGACGCAAAAACCGGGATTGAAATCAAAAATGTAAACACCATAAATAGAACAAAAAACCTCAAATTCACCTTTTTACCTCCTTGTAGCTTATCAGATTTTTAAATCCTCAAGTAAAAAACTAGCTTGCAAAGATTTTACCAAGATAAAAATTTTATGTCAATATGTATTTGTATCAAATCAGACTTTTTCAATATCAATAAGCAATTGCTTGATAGCTTCATCAAGCTGACTATCTTTACTATCAACCGATTCCCCCAGGGGTTTATCAATCATTATATCTACATTTCTGGATGCGCCTTCTAAATTTTCGCCATTCAGAGTTGCAACCTTTATGAAAGGCACTCTGAACCATGTTCCATCCAGCAGGT
>WJIO01000147.1 GCA_014730235.1 Candidatus Poribacteria bacterium | reverse complement strand
TTAAATGGATATAATATATTCGCTATAAATCACGTTGTCTGTAATTTATTAAGCCATTCATTACCCAGAGCTGTCAGTTTATTCTGTATTTCTTCTCTGGAGCTTTCGTCCTTGGTATTCATTAAAAGACTTGTCAATTTTGCATCTGAGTGCATGTCCATAATCATTCCCAGAGCCATGTTTGCTGAGCTTTGTACTCCGGCGTCATAATCGTCTGAAACAGCGATCAACGGTTGAATAGCGCGCCGGTCGCCGATATAGCCAAGTATTGCCGCCGCTGTTGCTTTCACTTCATTTGATTCATCATTTAACATATTAATTAAAGGTTCCACAGCCCTTATATCTCGTGCTTTACTTAGCTTTTTGGCGGCTTTTAAACGGGAGTTTTCATCCCCGGATTTAATTTTTTTTAATCTCCATCGAAGCAAGGTTTTGAGCATCTATTCCTCCATGTGGAAATTATACCACTATTTTCTCAACAAACAATATTCATTCCCATAATGGGGTATTATACACTGACAATGAATTTAAGTCAATTTGATCATACCAACTAAGCATAAAATTTATATCCGTGAAAACTTTGGCTCTTCCGGTTTGAGTATGGTAATAATTTGAAAATTATCTCAACTTGTCATTCCTGCTTCAAG
Source organism: Candidatus Poribacteria bacterium (assembly GCA_014730235.1). GTDB lineage: Bacteria > Poribacteria > DTPJ01 > DTPJ01 > WJIO01 > WJIO01. The sequence goes on along the minus strand of WJIO01000147.1, from coordinate 21,638 downwards.
CTTTTTCAAAAAGCTTGAAGCAGGAATGACAAATGGAGGATATTTTTTTCTTAATTGGACAATGTCTTTTGCACTTCCACACTTAAACTGGATGAGCCAAAAATTTTGATACAGACTAAAAACTTTATTTGCTACTCCGTTCTTCGCAATAACACAGGGATGTAAAATTTATGCTTGGTAATACCAATCTCCCAACCAAACCTGTCCTTAGTTAGAGCAAGATAGGAAGGCTTGAAACTATATTAATGAAAAAGTGTACCTATATAATATACTTGAAGATGTAGAAAACCAGCTTGCAGTATTCGTTAAATACACCGATTAATTCTGCTTCTCTGGTCCACCACCTATGAACCTGGAATCCCTGGTCGCTCTCAACCGGGCTGAAGATTATTGACATATCTTTATTATCTTTAAATACTTTATGAAAAATCATTCTGGCCCTTCTTGTGTGGTGGGGAGAGCTTACAATAATAGCTGACTTCAGTCCTCTTTTAATCATATCTTCCTTTGAATAAACAGCATCTTCATAAGTGCTGGTAGGTCTTTCTTCAAGGATTATTTTGCTTTCAGGTATACCCAGGGATGACGCTTCTCTCATGGCAAGCTGCGGCCATGTAACAATCATACCGGGTAATTTGGCTTTCATACCCGTAAATACGATTTTATCCGCATATCCCTCTTTATAAAGCTTTACCGCCTGCAAGACTCTTTCCGCCCCTCCACCGCCTAATACTATTATTACATCTACAGGATAAAGTTCATCCTGCACAATGAGAAAGCTGGCAATGGCTTCAAGCCATAAAACATGAGTTGCCGCCAGTATAATCAAAAAGGTCAGAATTGCTATAAGGACTATATATCTTTTTCTTAATTTCATCGTTCAAAAAAGTAACACTGTGTTGCATTTTGAAACACATTTATTTACTTCAGATTGCGCCAGGAATATTCAGGATTATATCCAATAAGCTTTCTGGCCTTTGATATGTCAAAAATAGTTCTGTAGGAGTTATTAAGAAAATCATCGGATATATCTGTAACATCTGGATAATATTTTCTTATTAATTCCAGGGATTTCTCCTGTGTAAAAGTGTCATTAGAGCTAATAAAGAGTGCTTCATGCTTTATACCATCACATTCTGCCGCTAAACGGCAGGCCCGGGCAACGTCTTTAGCATCCACATAACCCCACATACGCTTTGCATTTAGCATTTCTTCATTATTAATAATGTTTTGTCTATGCTTATATGTTTCAGGAAACCAAACCCAGCAAAAACGAAGACATATAGTGCTGATTCCATATCTCCTGGTAAAACTTTTACAAATATCCTCATCCAGCAGTTTACTTAATCCATAGGGATCCTGGGGTTTTAGGGGGTGTTTTTCATCAATAGGGAAGTATTGAGGTGAGAAATTATGGGTAGAAAAAACAAATCCCAGGGCGGAATCACTGCTGGCTGCGACTACCTTCTTAACCCCGGTTTTAGCACATGCTTCCAATACGTTATAAGTGCCTGTAACATTGATATTCATATACTCATGGGGGGGAATATCTGTTTTCAAACTTGGTATTGCTGCAAGATGAATTACAGCATTGACACCGGTGATAGCTTCTTCTAAACATTCCGGTTGAGTTATACTGCCCTGGATGTAAACAGCTTCGGAAATATCCGGCTTTTTTAAATCAAATATCCTGACATGATGACCTTTGTCTAATAATTCATCAACCACGAATTTACCTATATTTCCACTGCCACCAGTAACCAATATTTTCATAATATCCCCTTTCGACTATAAGATATAAAAGTGAAATTCCACAGGCGTTAAGCCAAGAAAATATGGCATTTTCAAGTCCTGGAATTGTCTATATTTTACCATATATTTAAAAATGAGTACATGGGAAATTGAAAAGAAATAGAATAATAATATTTAAAACCTGGTTTTGCAGGCATGTTTAAAGCCAAAAACGTCATGTTAGATGCAGTCTAATACTGGAACACGCTTGACTTTCTATATTTTGTTTGATACAATAATTATGGTATTTTAGACATTAAAATAGGTGCTTATCTATGTCTTATTCATACCTTTCCCTTTGCTCTCGCGATCAAATTATTAGACGTTGAGCTTTCCGTGTTGCAAAGCGACATAGATTAAGTCTCAGGTTCACTTAAAAGCCTGCTTTTTATTCTGTAAAGATCGTCTCTGCAATATCAATCCTATCTTTAGCTCAAGAAAGGTCAAAGAATCGTATTGTAACTTTTCGTCATTTCACCAGATTATTCCTTTAAAATATGTATCTTAAAAGTCGCTTGCAGGAATTCAGAAATATCGGATTTTTCAGAAGCTATTTTATATTAGGTATATTATGTCTTTCTATTGCATTTCTTATATACTCCAACTGGGTAACAAGCCGCCTGGAAAGAGAAACGGCTGAATTTTCCAAAATGCTGGCAAACTTTACCGCTCAGCTTTCTTCTATTGCTGATAAAGAAACAAGTGATGCTGCCAGAGCCATTATAGACAGCCTTGAATTTCCCTTCATAGTTACTGATGCAAATGGTCAACCTGTAATTGCCAGAGGTATAGGGGGCGGCCTGAGAGAAAAGATGCAGGCAGGAACACTGACTTCAGAGGACAGAAAAAAGATTAATAAGATAATAGAAAAAATGGATAAAAACCATAAGCCAATTACCATGAAAGGTGTTTTAACTGAAGAAGGCAGGGCCATACTTGGATATTTTTACTTTAATCAGATCAAATGGTCTCTTGATGAAAGCTCATCCCTTGTTGTAACTGATATAGACGATAGACCATTTCTGTGGCAAAATATACAGGAAGTGGAAGCAAACCCATTTCAGCAGAAAGGCACAGAAATTGCAGATAAAGATCGAGTAGCATTAAGAGAATTTGTACTCAAGTCTAAAAGACTTAACTATGTTAATACCTTGCAATTCAATCCAACTCCTGAAACTGCATATTTTCACTACGGCAGAAGTGGTCTAATCCATCAAATCCGGTGGTGGATTCCTTTAGCACAAATGATTCTGGTTGCGACATTTAACGTTATTGGCATTATAAGTTACCAGAAAATGAAGCATAACGAACAGCAGGCTGTATGGGCAGGCCTGGCAAAAGAAACGGCACATCAACTGGGAACGCCTATATCATCCCTTATGGGATGGTTGGAGATACTTCAGGATCAGGAAGGTAGTAAAGAAAATAAAGATGTATATAAGGATATGCAAAATGACGTTAAGAGGCTAAAAAGCATAACAGATCGTTTTGGTGAGATTGGTTCTATGCCCAAACGTGTTTTACTGGATGTCTCCGAAGTTATTCACAATGCGGTTGTATATTTTCAAAAACGTCTGCCAAATCGTCAGAAACATGTGGAAATAATAGAGGATCATCAGATTGTTCCTAAAGTAGAAGCTAATGAGAATTTAATGCAATGGGTTATTGAAAACTTAATAAGAAATTCCCTGGATGCCATAGAACGGGATAATGGAAAAATTCATATTAGAACCCAGCTAGATCCAAAAAATAAAAATGTAATGATAGTATATAGCGATAACGGCAAAGGTATACCAAGAAAGAAAAGACGAAAAGTGTTCCTGCCCGGTTACAGCAGTAAAAAACACGGATGGGGTTTAGGATTAGCAATAGTAAAAAGAATTATCGAGGGTTATCACGGAGGAAATATAAGTATAGTAAACAGCGGGCCCGAAGGCACGACCTTTATAATAACATTACCCGCTGCCATTGATAATAATTAAATAAATTAATTATAAATAGATTTCAGGTAGGTGAATTTATATGAATGAAAGCAGGAGGATACTGTGGATAGATGATGAAATAGAATTTCTTAAACCGCATATATTCTTTCTGAAGAATAAAGGTTATGATATAACACCTGTATCCAACGGAGATGACGGTCTATCTCTGATAAAGGAACAGCAGTATGATGCCGTCTTACTGGATCAAATTATGCCCGGTAGAGATGGAATGAATACACTTTCCCTTATAAGGGATTTAGAACCAAATTTACCTGTGATAATGGTTACAAAAAGCGATGAAGAGGAATTAATGGACGAGGCTATAGGAAATCGCATTGATGATTTTCTGGTTAAACCTCTCAGTCCAGGTCGAATACTTCCTATACTTAAACGGGTACTGGATCAGGATAAGATAATAGAAAAAAAAGTACCGCGAAATTATACAAAAGAATTCAACGAAATAAGGATGCTAAAAGAGATCGGTCCAAACTGGGAAGAATGGATTTCTCTTTATCTAAGATTGTCAGAATGGGATATTGAGTTTGACCATATTGGGAAAACAGGGCTTGAGGAAACACATATAGAACAAAAAAAAGAATGTAATGCCTTATTTTCAAACTATGTAGAACAAAACTATCTGGATTGGTTAAACGGGAAAAATTCTCCCGATTTATCTGTTGACGTTATAAGTAAACATATTGTTCCTTTACTTAATCAAGGTCTACAGGTATACTTTATAGTAGTGGATTGTTTAAGATTAGACCAGTGGCTAACTATCGAACCCCTTCTTTTACCATATTTTCAGGTAACAAGAAATTATTATTATTCAATTTTACCCAGCGCTACTCTTTATTCAAGAAATGCCTTATTTAGCGGTCTGTTTCCCAAGGAAATTGCGGAAAAATATCCCAAATACTGGAAAGAAGTTCCAGATGATGAGACCAGCACAAACAAATATGAAAAGAAAATGCTTGAAATTAAGCTTCAGCAGATGGGTTTGAATTTAAGCCCACCTCCCAGATATTTTAAAATTTTTGATACAAGGGGAGGGGAAGAATATATAAGACACGCGTCTTCTGCTAATCGCATAAGCCTTGCTGCTGTTGTGGTTAATTTTATTGACATTCTAACTCATAAGAGATCCCAGATAGATATACTTCAACAAATATCTCCGGATGAATCAGCTTTCAGGTCTCTAACCAAATCCTGGTTCACCCATTCTGCTTTATTTGAAATACTCAAGATTATTTCCCGCAAAAAGAATACGGTTGTGGTATTGACATCGGATCATGGATCAATATTGAGTAATCGTGCATCCAAAGCATTTGGCAATCGTGACACCTCTACAAGTCTTAGATTTAAGGTGGGTAATAATCTGGGGTGTGATCCTGACGAAGCTGTGCATATAACAACACCAAAAGATTACAGATTACCAGGGGGAAATATAGGTAAAAATTATATTCTGGCAAAAGAGGATTATTATTTCGTTTATCCCAACCAATTCCATGAATACAAAAGACAATTCCGAGGTGGATTCCAACACGGCGGCATCTCACTGGAAGAAATGATTTTGCCTTGCGTGTTTATGAAACCAAGATGATGGGTTTTAGAGATAACCCATAACTATGAGGTGCGGAACATTATGATATTTGATTTTCTTTGGGGACTTTTCTCAAACGATATTGCTATTGATCTGGGAACAGCCACAACTCTTGTCTATTTGCGCGGCAAAGGAATATTGCTGAGCGAACCTTCTGTTGTTGCCGTGGACAGAGGCACTAATCGTGTCAGATCAGTAGGAGCTGAAGCAAAAAAAATGCTGGGTCGAACCCCAAACAATATTGTAGCAATCAGACCCATGCGGGATGGTGTTATAGCAGATTTTGAGATAACAGAAAGCATGATCCGGCATTTCATACGGAAAGTCCATAACAGCCGCAGAATGAGCCGGCCGAGAATGATTATCGGTATACCATCAGGTATAACCGAAGTTGAACGACGGGCAGTTCGTGAATCTGCCGAACGGGCAGGAGCTCGCGAAGTGCATCTTATAACAGAACCAATGGCAGCAGCTATTGGGGCGGGATTACCAATCCAGGAACCCGCCGGTAATATGGTGGTGGATATTGGCGGCGGAACAACAGAAGTAGCCGTAATATCCCTGGGTGGGATTGTCGTATTTAAATCTGCTAGAACCGCCGGAGATGAGTTGGACAACGCAATTATTCAGCACATAAAAAGAGAATACAGTATGTTTATAGGAGAACGTACAGCCGAAGATATAAAGATGAAAATCGGTTCTGCGTTTCCCCTGGAGGAAGAAGTAACAATAGAGGTAAAGGGTCAGGACCTGGTAGCAGGCTTGCCTAAAACCCTGACTATTACATCAGAAGAGATCAGAAATGCCCTGGAAGAGCCAGTATCTGAAATTATCTCAGCCATACGTCAAACCCTGGAACGTACTCCTCCAGAATTGGCAGCCGATATTGTGGATAGAGGAATGGTACTTACTGGAGGAGGGGCTTTATTAAAAGGTCTTGACAAGCTAATCAGTGAAGAAACTAAATTGCCTGTAATTATTGCCGAAAATCCTATTGACTGCGTCGTTCTTGGGGCAGGGAAGGCCTTAGAGGAATTGGACACCTTAAGGGATGTACTGGCTACTCCCGCTCAGGGTGAACAATAAGATTTAATGGAACTTTAATATTACCATGTTTTACCAGGTGTGAAGACTTAATAATGTTTGTTTTTTTCAGTAGATACAAAATTGTTATAATGTTTGTGCTTCTTTGCACACTTTCCCTGGTGTTTAGCTGGCTGACAGTTCAACCAGCTTACACAAAAGAAGCATCCCGCAGCTCATTAAAGCACAGCTTTTCTACCTCAGTTTCTCCTGTCTTTTATCTCACCGGCGCTATAAATAATTTAACATCAAAACTTGGATATGTCGGCAGGTTCTTCGTTTCTATCGTGCAAAAACCAGCAAGAAAAGAGGAGATCGAAGAATTAAAAATGCAGGTAGAGAATCTAAAAAGACAATTGAAAAGACAGTTTGACATTAACAGACAGCTCAAGCAGGAAATAAAATTATATACTGGAATTGAATCCAGCGATGATATCGGAGAGAAAGCGGAAAGTAGTGTTATATATGATTTACTTCCCGCAAGGGTTATTGCGGTAGAACCATCAGACTGGTTTCGATATGTTACAATTAACAAGGGGTACAAAAACGGCGTAAGATATGATATGCCGGTTGTTACGCGCTCAACAGCCACTACTGATACACCTTATGTAACAGGTGCGGTGGTGGGAAAGATCGTTGAAGTATACCCTCGCTCATCCAGAGTCAGGTTAGTAACTGATCGACAAAGTGTCGTATCAGTTACTATTGAGTCCCTGGGTGATCTGGTTTTATTGAGAGGTCAACCTGATACAGAAAAATGCGTCATAGATGAAATTCCCTCCACTGCTTTTGAAATACTTAAAGAGGGAGACCCGATAGTGGTTGATGAGAGAAGCCCTATTTTTCCTCCCGGTATGCTGGTAGGTAATATATCTTCTATTGAAAAAGGCACGCATTTCTGCCCTATTGAAGTCCAACCGGCTTTTAAATTCAGCCGTTTAAGTGAACTTATGGTGGTTCTTAAAATCGAACAAAGGGAAATTGTTCCACAGGAAGCAGAGGGGCATTTAGAAAAAGAGACCAGTGATAATAACAATTGATGATTTATTTAGTTAAGATAGTAATTTTAATATTTGGGAGCGTGGTATTACAGATAAGCTTAATTGCAAAAATATCAATATTTGGCAGTTCACCTGATCTGCCTTTAGCTTTTGTATTGGCTCTGGCTTTATTCAGAGGTTCTTTTCATGGTGAGATAGCAGGTTTTGTAACAGGTATATTATCCGATGCCTTTTCCGGGGGGTTGTTGGGTTTACAGGCCATAAGTAAACTCATATCTGGCTTCTGTGCTGGTTTATTACGTGGCAGGCTGTATTCGGATAATGTTATTACACAATTTTTAGCTGGTTTTGTTGGTACAATTTTGAATAAGTTAGTGGAAGTTGTTTACCTGGTTATTTTTTTCAATCGGCAGTATTTGAATTACAAGATTTCAGGATTGATTATAGTTGCTGCAATTAACTCTTTTATGGTAATCATGGTTTACTGGTTACTTAAAAGAATTATAAGAGCCCAGAAATAGAGGTTAACAATGTTTAGAAATCATGAAATCCGGGATAACCTGATAAGGAATAAAATCAGATTTATTCTAATACTTGTGACACTGGGTTTCGGAGTATTGACCCTTCGTTTGGCTCATTTGCAAATAATAAAAACTGAATACTATACTAATTTATCAGAAGGAAACAGGATACGTCCTGTTAGATTGATACCACCGCGCGGTGTACTCTATGATCGCACAGGTAAAGAACCCCTTGCCGATAATGAAACAGCTTTTGATCTATGTGTTGTACCTGATGAAGCGAAACCATTGGAAAATCCTGATCCCTTGAGAATGAAAATATTCAATCAACTTGATTTGAAATCGGAACAGGTTATGGAAAAGGTTAAAAACAGCCATGGACCAGCCTTTGAAACAGTTGTTATTAAGGAAAATATTGATAAAGAAGTTGCAGCTTATCTGGCGGAAAACGGAATTGAAATGCCGGAACTTATAATCCAGCCCAGGCCCAAACGCCGCTACAGTGGTCTGGCAACTCATGTTATAGGTTATACTGCCCCGGTTAGTGATAAAGACATTGAGAACGGTTATGATATTAACGATATGATTGGAAAATCCGGTATAGAAGCAGAATACGAGGATTATTTAAAAGGTGATTTGGGATGGAAAATGGCTGAAGTCAACGCCTTTGGACATATAGTAAGGGATTTACCCCTCTCAGTAATGGCAGAACCAGGGCAAGGCTTAAACCTGACTATTGACGCTGGCTTACAGCGCAAAGCTGAAGAACTGTTGGCAGATAAAACAGGCACAATCATAGCTGTTGACCCCAGAAATGGAGAAATACTGGTTATGGCCAGCAAACCCGACTTTAATCCCAATATTTTTTCCGGTAACTGTTCACCTGATGAATGGCGGGAACTCATCAGTAACAAAGATAATCCATTATTAAACCGGGCTGTAATGGGCGAGTATCCACCGGGATCAACTTTTAAAATAGTAACAGCAACTGCCGCCCTTCAAAGCGGTAAGGTAAACGAGAATATAAGCTATAACTGCAAAGGTTCTTTCAGGCTTGGTAAGTGGAGGTTTAAATGTCATAAGCGGGGTGGACACGGTAACGTAAGCATGCACAGGGGTATAGTGGAATCCTGCAATGTATATTTTTATAATCTGGCTTATAACAGGGGTATTGATGTCCCGCTTATGCATAAATATGCTGATATGTTTGGTTTAGGTAAAAAGACAGGTATAGATATATCTGGTGAAAAAGCCGGTTACATCCCAAAAACCAGCAAGTATACAGGGGATAAAATTAACATGTGCATAGGTCAGGGACAATTGCTTGTTACACCATTACAGTTGGCCAATATGATAAGTGTAATGGCAAATCGCGGTTATTCTTATAAACCCCACGTTGTAAACCTTCCGGGAACTAAACCGGAGATACTTGTTGATATACGTGGCAAAGTTTCCCCGAGAAATATCGAAATTGTCAGGAATGCCCTGAAGTATGTGGTAGAAAGAGGTTACAGCAAGCAGGCTAACCTGCCGGATTATCACACAGCCGGAAAAACCGGTACTGCCCAGAATCCTCACGGAGATGATCATGCCTGGTTCATTGGTTTCGGCCCTTATGATAACCCCGAGATCGCCCTTGCTGTGTTGATTGAAAATACCGGTCTTGGTTCACAGAATGCCGCTCCTGTCGCCGGTCAGATTTTCGCTGAATATTTTTACAGGGATAAAGAAGATAAACCTCTGATTGCCAAACAGCAGTAAACCCGATTGAAATTTAGGGTTCTTCCGGGTTTAGCGTGGTATAATAATTTGGAAGTTTTCTCAGCTTGTTATTCCTGCAAAGACAGGAATAACAAAGGCTTAACATTATGACTGGATTCCTGCTTTCGCAGGAATGACAAACAGATGACTTTTTTCTTAATTAGACAATGTTTTTTAAATTTCCACACTCGGGTCGGAAAAGCCAAATTTAACAAAAAGTTGGTGTAGAAGTTGTTAAATTCAAAGAGAATAAAGGTAAAGGATTTTGATGGTTTTCTGCTGGCTGTTGCCATTGTTATAAGCCTTTTTGGTTTACTTACCATATTTAGTGCAGCCCACTCTGGCCCTATGAGCAACAATAAGCTCTGGATAGCTCAGGCCATTCGGCTTGGTATTGCCCTGGTGGCAATGTTTGTTGCCCTGATAATAGAATATCGAATTCTTTACGGATTTTCTTATATAATTTATGTTATATGGGCTGTGCTTCTTGCAATATTGCTTACCTTCCCAGAGCAATCCGGTGTTCGAAGATGGTTTATGAAAGGTGCTATACAACCTTCTGAACTTGCCAAAATAATACTTATAATAACCCTGGCCAGGTTTCTTAGCGATAAAAAACACGTGGCAGATCAGTTCCGGATCTTTGCTGGTGCTATGGTTATTGTTATGGTATATACTATACTTATCTTTATGCAGCCGGCTTTAGGCTATGCTCTTACCCTGATTCCTATAGCTTTATCCATGTTTTATATAGGCGGAATAAGCTCTACATATTTGCTCCTCCTTATAATTCCGGGGTTTGTAGCCAGCAGCGCAACAATCATTATATGCCATAAAGGCTGGGATATTACAGCCACATCATCATTAATAAAAATAGCTCTTGTTTCTTTTGGGTATGGTGTTTTATCGCTTTTTGCATATTATATGATATCCAAAACCCGGACAAGAAATGGCAAAAAATGGGTTAAATTTGTTTCCATATGTATTTTTGCTGGATTTCTTATGGCCCTGGCGGGAACGGGAATACTGAAAGACTACCAAAAAGCAAGGCTTCTGGCCTTTGTTAATCCTGATTTTGATCCCAAAGGGGCAGGATACCAGATAATTCAGTCAAAGATAGCCATAGGAGCAGGAGGGATTTTTGGTCAGGGATACCTGAAGGGAACGCAAAACAGGCTGGATTTTCTTCCAGCCCAGCATACGGACTTTGTTTTTTCTGTGGTTGCGGAGGAATGGGGGTTTGTAGGCGCAGTTTTTCTTATGTTCCTTTTTCTTACCCTTATAACAAGATGTCTGAAAGCCGCTTATAAAGCCGATGACGATTTTGGGGCCCTTCTTGCTACAGGTATAACAGCCATGATAATAACTCAGGTTTTTATGAATATTGGCATGACAGTTGGCATGATGCCTATAACTGGGGTTCCTCTGCCATTGATGAGCTATGGTGGTTCTTCCCTGGTGGCTACTTTTATTTCTGTAGGACTTATTCTTAATGTAAGACTCAAAAGGCAGTAATTTTAATTATCATGAATAAAGAATTGTTAAATGATCTTGTAAAAATATCGAAACCTACCCGTTATCTGGGTGATGAACTAAATGTCGTAAAGAAGGACAGCAGTAAAAAAGATTTAATCAGATTTGCCCTGGCATTTCCTGATATATATGACATCGGTATGTCACATCTGGGTTTAAAAATTCTATATCATATCCTGAACAATCGGAAGGATGTGTGGGCGGAAAGGGTATATACTCCCTGGATTGATATGGAAGAATATATGAGATCTCAGAATATATCTTTAAGCAGTCTTGAATCTTCGACTCCCATTGCTGAATTTGATATTGTAGGTTTTTCCCTTCAATATGAATTGAGTTATACAAACATCCTGAATATGCTGGATTTGGGTAATATTCCCCTGCTGACTTCCCAAAGAGATGAAAAACATCCATTGATCATAGCCGGGGGACCCTGTGCCTTTAATCCTGAACCTTTAGCCGATTTTATTGATTTCTTTGTCATTGGTGATGGAGAAGAAATTGTAAATGATATAATAGATTGCTATAAGAAAAATAAGAACACCAGCAGAAAAGAATTATTAGAGAAAATGGCAGGTATAGAAGGAATATATGTGCCTTCTCTTGTGGAAGTTGAAGAACAGCTCGATGGCTTTCTCGCAGTATCAGGCGATATAAAGATAAAAAAAAGAGCGGCTAGCGACCTGAACCAAATGCCATATCCTGTGGATTACATGCTTCCCTTCATGCGACCAGTTCATGATCGTGCAGTGGTTGAGGTTATGCGAGGATGTTCAAGAGGTTGCAGGTTCTGTCAGGCCGGTATGATATATAGGCCGGTGCGGGAAAGGTCAACAGAAGTTGTCTCAAAACTTACCAGGGAAATTGTTGATAATACAGGTTACGAAGAAATATCCCTCTCAAGTCTCAGCACATGCGATCACAGCACTATATCAGAAATAATGCAGCAACTGGTAGAATCTCCGGGTAAAGAAAAGCATGTGTCAATCTCTCTCCCCAGCCTGCGCACCGATGCCTTTTCTGTAGAACTAGCCCGTAGCCTTGAAAGCATAGGTAAAACAGGACTTACATTTGCTCCGGAAGTGGCTACGAATAGAATGCAAAGTGTAATAAACAAAAACATCTCAAAGGAAGACGTTTTTTCAACAGTTCGCGATGCTTTTTCCACAGGATGGGATTCTCTAAAATTATATTTTATGATTGGTCTGCCTACTGAAAATGATCAGGATGTGGAGAATATAGGTTATCTTTCAAGAAAGATTTTAAATATCGCTACAGGTGTCAACAAAAGAGCCAGCATAAACGTTAGTATATCAACATTTATTCCGAAAGCCCATACTCCTTTTCAGTGGGAACGCCAGCTATCCACATCCGAAGTGGAGGAAAAACAAAGGCTTGTTAAATACAGTGTTGGTAGAAACAGGCGTATCAACATCAGTTTTAATTCACCAGAGATTAGTCTACTTGAAGGAGCATTCGCTCGCGGTGACAGAAAACTTGGTAAAGTTTTGCATATAGCCCATAAGCTGGGCTGTAAACTTGATGGCTGGACAGAGATGTTTAATTATGAATTGTGGCTCAGGGCCTTTAATGAAGCTGGCGTAGATCCCCGGGAGTATCTTAAACCCAGAAATCCAGAATACAAATTACCCTGGGATCATATAGATACCTATCTGACAAAGGACTTTTTACTATCTGAAAGAGAAAAGGCATATGAGGCAAAACTAACTCCTGACTGCCGATGGGGAAGTTGCAGCAATTGCGGCGTATGCGATAATAAGGTAGGACGATCTGTAAGGTTGTCATCGTCTGAGAAAGCAGAGGATATAAAAGCAGAGCCTCACAGGGAAAAGGAAACAGAAATTATAAGTCCGGATATGCGTATAAGATTTATGTTTGTAAAAGGTGAGGAAGTTAGATTTATATCTCACCTCAATATGATAAATGCCTTTACAAGGGCTTTCAGAAGGGCCGATATACCAATAGCATACTCCCATGGTTTTAATCCCCATCCCAAGATAAGCTTTGGTTCTGTTTTGCCCGTTAATACAACAAGTGAAGCAGAATACGCGGATGTGGAACTTGAGCTATACATGGATCCCGAAGAATTTATGGAGAAAGCAAACAACGAGTTACCTCCGGGACTAAAAATACTAAGCGCAGATCAGGTTAAATTAAAAGAAAAATCCCTTATGTCACAGATCAATATGGCTTCCTACGAGGTAAAAATACCTGAGGATAATGATGATGCTCAATCCAGTATAGAATCAATTCTGAATATGGAACATGTATGGGTTGAAAGAAGAAGCAGTAATAAAAATAGAGGTAAAAGATCAAAAACAAAACCAAGCAAGTTTGTTGATATTAGACCATTAATACGAGACATTAAGCTTATTAAAAATACCGATAAATCATTGTATCTGAAAATGTTGCTCAGTGAAGGACAAGGCGGTAAAGCAAAGCCGGAAGAGATAGTGAGATTTATGCTTAAAAATGAAGAAGATGAATCAAAACATGATGATATAATTTTCAATACAGAAATCCATAAAACCGGAACATTTATAGAACATAAAGGAAAGCTTCTGTCTCCCGTAGAGATTATAAACCAATAAATTATTAAGGTGGCTATCTGTTGTAATCTGCTTGCTGAGATTATATTTATAAAAAGATTTGTTTATACCTGTTAATCTATACCTATAATCTGTTTATATATTGAATATAAATGGTGTTTTTCTGTATTTTCATACCATAAATATAGGAATATATTTCAGGTATAACATATTTTATCTTCAAAGTAGGATTACCAAAGTAGTCAAAAGAGCATAGGGAGACCAAAATGTTAAAGGAGATTATTGTAAGTAAGGATGAATACGAAACAAGGGCTGCTTTACTGGAAAATAAAGTGTTAGCCGAACTATTCATCGAGCGTCAAGGGGAAAGATATGTCCTGGGTAACATTTATAAAGGAAAGGTAAACAGTGTTTTGCCAGGAATGCAGGCAGCTTTCGTTGATATTGGCCTGGAAAGAAATGCCTTTCTCCATGTTTCAGACATAGCCCATCACCTGGAAGAATATGAGGAATTTATAGAGGGTGAAGGCAAATCAAAGAATAAAAGCAAATCGAATCGAAAGAATAGCAATGGTTATAGAAAAAAAAGCGAAATACCATCTATAACTAAATTGCTGGAAAAAGACCAGGAAATATTGGTTCAGGTGGACAAAGAACCTATGGACACAAAAGGTCCAAGGGTTACCGCCTATATAACACTTCCGGGTAGGTATCTTGTCTATATGCCCACTGTTGAGCATGTAGGAGTATCCCGTCGGATTGAAAATGACTCAGAACGACAAAGACTAAAAGATATTATTGATAGTATACGCCCAAAAAATCAAGGGTTTATAGTGCGTACTGCGGCAGAAGGTAAAGGCAAATCTGAGTTTAAATCCGACATGAAATTTCTGCTGGATCACTGGGAGAGCATTAACAGACGGGCCCAGAAAGCCAAAGCTCCAGCGTTGATACATGAAGACCTGGGACCCATATTCAGAGTTATTCGGGATATATTTACTCAGGAAGTATCCAGTTTTATTATTGACTCAAAATCAGACCACGATAGGATTATAGAATTCCTTAATTCTTTCCTACCCTCTCTTAAATCCAAGGTTAAACTTTATGATGAAGAAGAGCCAATTTTTGAAGCTTATTCCATCGAAAAGCAGATTAAAAAGGCCCTTCGACAAAAGATATGGCTTAAATCCGGCGGTCATATTATTATAAATCCAACAGAGGCCTTGGTTTCCATAGATGTTAATACCGGAAAATATGTTGGTAGAGAGAACGCAGAAGAAACTATTCTCAAAACCAATATCGAAGCCGCCGTGGAAATAGCCAGACAAATAAGATTGAGGGACCTGGGAGGAATAATTGTAATTGATTTTATAGATATGGACAAAGAAGAGCATAAGACAAAGGTTCTTAAAACTATGGGTGATGCCCTAAAGCGCGATAGATCCAGAACAAATATACTTCAGATCACAGATCTGGGTTTGGTTGAAATGACACGACAACGCACCAAACCAAGTATCAATGATGTATTATGCCAACCATGTCCATACTGTCAAGGCGATGGATTGGTCATATCCACAGAAACTACCAGCATAAATATCCTTAGAGAAATAAAAGATATTTATCGTGAAACAAAAGAAAGAGAAATAAAGATTATGGCCAGCGGTCCTGTGGCCTACAGGTTACTGGGTGAAGATAATTATATGGTTAAGGATTTGGAGAGCAAATTCAATATCAGGATCGAGGTTGAAGAAGATCTGGATCTGCATATTGAGGATTTCATGTTAATCTCACTCAGGGACAACCAGGAAATTTTATTAAGAGAGGAATGATACTATTTATTTTGCTGTTTGCCTTTAAGCAACTTCAAAAAATTTATTCAGCTTTCCTCTTAATGGGCTTTGCCCATTATTCCCCTTTAATAAGGGGGCGAGGGGGATTTTTAACGCGATTGAAAACTGAAAAATCATTATTGAAAATTAATTAATTTTCAATAATGATTTCTTTCATATTCATATCCTGATATATAATATATGTTGCATTATGTGCCATGCTTCATAAATCAACATATATATGGATATAATTCCGAACCCATATTATTTATTAATTCTCTATTTACAATAGTTTATGGGTTTTTAGTTAATTTAAATGTTTGGCATGAATCCCGCTTATATAGATACATGTCATAAAAAGAATTAATTAAAATATATACATAAATAATATAGGTAATAAATCGGAATCAGGAGTTATATATGGCATCTGGTATCAGGAGACAAAGAATGACGGAAGATGATAAGCTTATTATGGCTGCTCAGGAGATTAAAGATTACATTACCCGTGCTCAGGGTAAATACTTAATGGCTCGACATATATTGAGAAGAGAAGTCTCCCGTAATATGACAGAAAAAGAGGTAGAAGAAATACAGCAGAAGGTAATTCAGGCAACAATAGATATTGCTTCATATAAAGATTTGCTCAGGAGACTTTATGAAGTTACAGGTATTCCTAATCCCTCTGATACCAAACCCAAGTAATAACCACTCTCATTCTGAATATATCTCCCAAATCCTCCTTATAAGAAATCATTCCTCAACAGGGCAAAGGTAAAAACTTGCCCTGTTTTTATTTTAACTATGTAATCGTTATCATGATGATAAATTACAAAATGGTATAATTTGTCAAACGCAATGGTAATTTTATGGTTAATATATTAAGAAAAAATTTACCGATACTGATTTTCATCATACTCATTTTCATTCCCTGTCATATTCATGCCAAAGAATGGTCATCGGTAGAAAGCGAACACTTTGTAGTTATGTATTCTGAAAGCCGGAAGAAAGCTCTGGAAATTCAGAAAATTGCTGAAGATTTCTACCCGAAAGTGACGGAAAACCTGGGATATTCTACCCCGCGAAAGATTGCTATATGGTTCTTCGAATCCCGAAAAAATTTTCATATGACTGCCAGAGCGCCAATTCAAGACTGGGCTGCAGGTTATGCCTACCCTTTACATGCTCGGATTGCCATAAAAGACCCATCTTCTCTGGAAAATCGAAGGATAAATCTCACACATCTTTTAAAACACGAAATAACCCATGTAATATTTGGTCTATATATGGGTGATAATCTGGAAAAAGTGCCAACTTGGTTTAATGAAGGTATTGCAATGTATGGGGCTGATGAATGGTCTTATGGTGAATATTGGACGATTCTTATGGGTACGCTGAGTGATTCAATTATACCCCTTAAAGAAATATCCTATACATTTCCAAGAGGAGAGTCTAAAGCTAGATTAGCTTATGCCCAAAGTAGCAGTGTTATAAATTTCATCGTTGAAAGATATGGACATCCGGCCTTGAGAGAGTGTATAAGGCTAATGGCTAGTGGTTACAGCTTCAACAGAGCGATGAATATATCTATGGGCATCAGCGTTGATTGGCTGGAGCATACATGGCTCAACAGCATCAAAAAACGATATAAATGGATATCCATATTGAGTAGCTGGGTTATATTCTGGACACTGGTTATTTTAATAGCTGTTATAGCTTATCTGCGCCGAAAAGCCAGGAATAGGCGCATTTTAAAGGAATGGGAAGAGGAAGAAGAACTCTGGTGGCCCATTGATGTATCTGAAGGTTATGAAGATAAAACTGACCAGTGGCATTATTAACCAAAAATTAACCAAATCGTTTCATACCAACGATTCTCATTGACGCTGGATATAAACATTTGCTAAAATATTTTTGTTGAAATATCATGAGCAGACAGTAAAAATTTTTGTTTGAGTTTTACTGTTATTGCTCTGTGTAAAGTTTAAGCTAAAAAGGAGATAAAGTAATGTTTGTTAAAAATACTCTCTTGAGCGTTTTCGCTCTGACTCTTTTTGTTATTGCCAGTGCCGCTTTTGGTGTTGATTTAGTTCTCTTTGAAGAGGACTTTGAAGGTTTAACCCTGGGTGCTAATGTTGGTGAAGACTTAGCAGGAGCCAACGTATGGACAGATGTGCCGCCTGCCGGTTGGACAATAGTTGATGATCTTCCCGAAGGTATGCCAGAATGGAATGGTTGGGCATTTGCCAATGGCGAATGGTGGACACAGGCCGCCGGTGATCAGAACAGAAGCCAATTTACTTCTGGCGACGGAAAAGCTGTGGGAACTATCGCTATAGCTGACCCTGACGAATGGGATGACCTGAATTCTCCTGGCGACCAGGGTACATTCAACTCATGGCTTTCAACGCCGGTTATGGACATCACCGGTGTTGCTCCTGACTCAATGGTTCTTACCTTTGATTCAAGTTGGCGTCCAGAAGATACCCAGACCGTTGAATTGACTGTTTCCTTTGACGGTGGTGATGAGATCGTATTGATTAGAATGGAATCATCAGGAACCAATACCATCTACAAAGAGCCATTGAACGGTGTGGAAGAAACCCTGGCAGATAACACCCAGGTCAATGAAACCATCGAAATAGATATTCCCAATCCAGCCGGCGCAAGCTCAGCCGTTGTTACCTGGGCAATGATCGACGCCACAAACGACTGGTGGTGGGCAGTTGATAATATCTCCATCAAAACAACTCAGAGCGTTGCTGCTGTAGAAGCCGCTAATAAACTCAGCACCATATGGGGCGAAATAAAGACAAAATAAATAAGAAAGCTTATTTAGAAATAGAAAAAGCGGATGAGTAATTACTCATCCGCTTTATTTGTTTATGAGATATGGGTTTTCTGCTAAAGATAATATTTATACTGATATTTCTAAAATTAACTAAAACCAGATGTTGCAGTGCTTAAAGAGACACTAGCAAATGAAAATGCTATCAGGCTATCATTCCTGCAAAAGCAGGAATGACAAGCATATAGAAGTTTTTTTATTTTTACCACACTTAAACCCCGAAGAACCAAGATTGCTATTAACCCATGGGCTGAGTAACCAATCTATAACTGGCTTTTGACGCTTCCCCAGCTAGATGCGAGTTTTCCCTCTGTGGATACTGCAAAATCCGTAGATTTCAAGCTGATATTATCAACGGCCCACCACCAGTCGTTTATAGCGTCAATTACTGCCCAGGTAATGACCATTGTTTGAGATCCTTTTGGATTTGGGATCATAAATTCCAGAGTTTCGTTTACCTGTGTATTGTCGTTCTTTATTTCGTCAATTCCCTCTTCTGGAACTTTATACCGGGTTGTAACTCCAATTGACTCCATTGTCATGATAGCGATCTCTTCGTCACCATCAAATGAAACTGTCAATTCTGCATCCTGCTGGTCTTCAGGGCGCCAGCTTGAATCAAATGTCAGCACCAGGGAATTTCTCGTAGCTCCTGCTATATTTATAGGTGGGGTTGACAGCCATGAATTGAAAGTACATCCACGACCTTCCGGGCCATTAGCGTCATCCCATTCGTCAGGGTCTGCAATAGCAATAGTGCCTTCGGCTAATCCATTCAAGGTAAACTGACTTCGATTCTGATCATCCGCGGTTTGTGTCCACCACTCAGCATCGGCAAAAGCCCATCCGTCCCATTCGCGCATCCCGTTGCATATTTCGCCACCACCATCTTTGTCTCCAGCATCCACTATATTCCAGCCATCAGGTGGTGTGTCTGTCCATACTTTGTTTCTTGCTAAACCTTCCATAACACTATCTTCAAGGGTTAAATCTTCAAAATCTTCCTCAAAAAGAACTACTTCAACGCCATAGGCGGAATTGATAATAGTAATAACGGATAGCATGAAAAAAGCCAAAATTATTCTTCTGAGAAACACAGTTCTCTCCTTTCATAAACTAACGGATACTTATATTTAGATCCAATTTTAACGTCTGAATTTGCTGCTTAGTAACATAGCACAAACAGTCTTTAATTCCAAGAAATATATTGTATCATCCGCAGATTAAGAAGAGATAAAGCACTGATTAATTATGCGTATAATATTCCTTTCTACCCCATAAACACCAAAAAGCGGATGATAATTATCATCCGCTTTTTGGTGTTTATGTTAAATTTTTAAATGTTTAAGCAGCAACATCCCTGCCCTTAATTCTTTTCATTCTCTCTTCATGCTTTGCGTTACATTCGGGTTTTCCACAGGTTGATGGCTTTTCTCCATCTGACCTGAACCTATACATATCAGTGCAGTAGATGCAGGTAGTTATCAACCACTTACCCCTGTGTGTATTTTCCAAATCATCTGAAAAGTCATCGCTAAAATCTTCTTTTATAACCTTTTCTCTGACTTTGGTTTTAGCTTTCGATTTCTTTGGAGTTCTCTTTGGCGGCTTTTTTGTAACACTTTTGTTTGAATACCTGATTACCTCATCAAAATTCTGAGATTCTTCTCCATCGTCACCATCTTTGCGCAGTTTGGATAAAACATCGCTGGTATTATCCAAGCCCATAATATCAAGCACATCGGAGAAATCGTCTTCATCTATGTCTTCCAGGGATTCGTCATCTGGAACTTCCAGTTCGATATCTTCTTGTTCTGGCATATCCTCATTCTCCATATCATTATCTATATCTATATTTTCATCAATATTTTCTTTATCATCCAGTATATCTTTTTCATCAATTGATGCTTTGGATTTCTTTCTTCTCATATCAATATCCTCCTAAACATTTATTTATGTGAATAGTTTTTATATGAATTATTCATGGTAATTTCAAATATTTTCGTATAATTCAAAATACAGTCTAACCATACAAATCATAAACCAAATTGCAGTTATAGGTATAAATCAGCATACTTTAGCCAAAAGGCCAAAGATCAGAAATATCCGGTTGTTATGGAATCGTGAAAAATCGGAGGTGAAGAGAACCAAATACTCTAATGATCACTAACAAGCTTTGGTTCTTTTAATCCCTGTTTAACAATTGCCCCAAATTAAAGCTGGCAAGGTTGTAGATTATGGCAAATATCAACAGCGATATATATACAAACCAGTTAAACCTTGACGGAAACTGGCATTTTCTGCTATAATGTTAAATACATAACTATACACCTCCGATTTTAATAATATTAATGCTTGTTTCAACGGTTCCAAGATGGTGTCATAGTTAAAATTTTGCCAAGCCGCGAAAGCGGCTTTTTTCGTGATATTAATGTTAGCATAAAATTCTATAAAGTCAAGTGAAAACTTTACGAATTTAAAGCCAATACCATCATTTTTCCTGCCACTCCCCTGATATTATCCAAAAAATCAAATTATACTGAGATGTAATCGTTAAAAAATGGATATAATTTAGTTGTCATTCCTGCGAAAGCGGGAATCCAGTCTCCCAGGATAGTGTTTTTCTGGATTCCCGCTTTCGCAGGAATGACAAATTTTGTAATTTACCATCATTATAAAAGTATTTTCTAAACATATTTTTCATTTTTAACGATTATTGAGATATAAAACAAATTTTCATATTGTAATATTTCTGTAACAAGCTTATATTTAAATCGTGATATAATATAATAGGCTTAAGCAATTTCAATAAATAATTTTGTAATTTCCGAACGCGCTTAAAATCCATTTAATCCGGATAGCACTTACTTCAGGAAATTTGCTGTTCCGATTTGATTGTGGAAATGACAAAGAATGTCCTAAATCAGAAAAATCTCATCTACGATAATAGATTATACCATGGTTTTATATGCTAAAAGGAGTGTCGAATTATGGAAATTTTACGGAAAATAAGATACTGTATGGCTTTATGTTTTGTATTATCTTTAACAGGCATTTTTTTCATGGGCTGCGCAGGTCATAAAATAACTATGGAGCCTGTGGAGGTACAGACTTTTATAAAC
>WJIO01000146.1 GCA_014730235.1 Candidatus Poribacteria bacterium | reverse complement strand
ATGCTGAATGGGCGGGAAAGCGACTTCCCACCGAGGCAGAATGGGAAAAAGCCGCCCGGGGTGGTCTTGTAGGCAAGCGTTACCCCTGGGGTGATGAAGCCCCTGATGAGGGCGGCGTATACCGGGCAAATTATTATACTGGCAGGTATGATGATGATGGTTATGAATATACATCGCCGGTTGGCAGCTACCCTCCAAACGGATACGGATTGTATGACATGGCAGGGAACGTCTGGGAGTGGTGCTCGGACTGGTACAGCGGCAGCTATTATTCAAGTTCGCCGTTAAATAACCCTGAGGGTCCGGATTCCGGATCATCTCGCGTCTTGCGGGGCGGTGGTTGGTACTACCCTCCGGGCTTCCTTCGGGCCGCGGACCGCAAGGCCAACTCTCCGACGCACACGCGCAACGACTTCGGTTTTCGTTGTTCGTCTCAGGACTGATGTTACCCCTTTTTCCTTTATTCCTTTACCCCATCGCGGCGAAGCCGCGCGATTTTTTTGGAAATATTGGAGCTTAATTTGGCTGATGAAATGAAGGCTGTAGCGAAAATGTATGATGTGCTCAAGTGGCTGTTGCCCCAGGTTTCAAAACTGCCCAGGTCCCATAAATTTACCCTGGGGGACAGGATCACTGACCTGGGGTTAGATGTGTTGGGATTGCTGATAGAAGCCAGCTATACACGCAGGAAGCTTGACCTGCTGTGTCAGGCCAACATAAGGCTGGAACAGATGCGCTATCTCCTGAGATTATGTAGAGATCTGGACTTGTTATCCCTTAAACGGTACGGATACATATCCCGTGAGATCAACGAGGCAGGCAGTTTAGTCGGGGGCTGGATCAAGCAGCAAAGGGGAAATGCCAGATGAAAACATTTACAGGTCTTTACCCGCAAATCTGCTCCTTTGAAAACCTTTGGAAGGCGGCTGATCAGTCTCAGAAAGGTAAACGATTCCAGTATTCAGTATCCAAATTTAACTTCCATCGGGAGCGGGAAATATTCCAGCTTCAGGAAGAGCTTATAGATAAGGTTTACCAGCCGGGAGAATACCACGAGTTTACCATATACGAGCCAAAGAAACGCCTGATAAGCGCGGCGAACCGCAATAACAACAATCCGACGAACACGAACAACAACAACGGTTTTCGTTGTTCGTCTCAATACTTCTCATGTTCGATGCCAGAGTCTGTAAGCCAGAAAGTCTTACAGAGAGCGCGTCGAGAAGTCCAGATGACGTTCCTGTGTTGGGCAATAAAGTCCAGCCAAAGATAAAGAACGTCCTGGGCCGGTTGGTAGGCAACGAAAGTCGGTCCGGGATATTTCTATAACAATACATTGAAACAGGGGGATATATAAACCTGTTGACATCAGGATACAGAGGCATTATAATTTTATTAAATTCATAATTTCTTAAAATTGCAAACGAAAGGAGTGATCTGAGATGCCAATTGTAAAACTCAGAACAAACAGGCAACTAACTCTCCCTGCCTCTATATGTGAATCTGCCCAGCTTGAAATAGGTGATTTTGTAGAAATTCAATTTGATGGGGAAATTATCAGCCTTTATCCCAAAAAAATCGTAGATAAAAGACAGTCCGGGGCAGAAATAGTTCCAGATGAAAATAAAAAGGGCCTGTCAAAAATCTATGGAATGGTAAAGACCGGTGGTGGTCAACCCGACTATTCAGTAAATCATGATAGATACCTAACTGAGACACAGACAAATGAAGAAGAAGATTTAGCGGAGCTATCTGATGGCAAAAAATGAATATTTCATTGATACCAGTGCTTTTATTGCATTGATATATAAAGATGATCAATATCATAATGAAGCCTTGCAAATTCAGGAAGAGATTGACAGAAAAGGAATGCTCTGTGTCACTACAGATTATGTTCTTACAGAAGTATATGCCTTTCTGGTTTCCCGAGTGGGTAGGTTTGCTGCGAACCTGTTTGATCAGGCGTTACAGGAGGAGGAAAATCTAATAATTATTTTCCAGGGCGAGTTTGGTTTTCATAAGGCCCAGGAATTATTTCGTCAATATTCTGATAAAGATTACAGTCTGGTAGATTGCGCCAGTTTCGCTACCATGCAGGCAAGAGGATTAAATATTGCATTTGCTTTTGATGAAGATTTTAAACACTTTGGTTTTCAATTGATGTAAACTGCAAAAAAATCCTGTTTCTGTGTATTTCAGGAGTAGAAAATACCCATACATTTATTGGACAAGGGATAAATTCATGAAAAACACATTCTGTATAATCTTTCTAACCCTATTATTAACATACTTAATCATCACAGCATGCACCCCTACTCCATCGCCTGACTACACCAGTTCCCAACGCATCACCGTACTAGTATCTTATTTTGAGCGCAACTCCACCCGTGAGGATATGGAGGACTACCGGGTGGGTCTTACAGATATGTTTATAACTGAACTGGAGAAGATACCCGAGCTCCAGGTAGTCCAGAGAAAACGCCTGGACGCTATTATGAGTGAAGCAGAATTGTCAGAAATGGGTATAGTGGATGCTTCTACAGCCCAAAAAGTGGGCAGGCTTGTAGGCGCTCAGGCCATATATAAAGGCTCCTTCACTACCTTCGGCAGTATGATGCGTCTGGACGGTCACCTGATTCGCCTGGAGACATACGAAGTGCTGGCTGCCGGAGAGGATACATGCAAGATAGATGACAAAGAGATATTCAAAATGGTGGGCAAACAGGCCAGCATCATCAGGGATAAGGTAAAAGCCAACCACAACCGCTTGCTGGCCGACAGCTTCTACTCCAAAGGCAGGACAGCGGAAGAAAATGGCAATCCTGCTGAGGCTGTAAAGCTTTATCAAATGGCTTTACAGTATCACAGGGGTCATGAATCCAGCAGAAAAGCCCTGGAAAGACTCTCGCCTTAGAATTAGGTTTGAGAATCCAGCCATTCCAGATTTGGCATGGCTGGATTATTATATTTGTGATGAAAGATTTATACCCAAAATCCCAGGGTCATTAGACACTATTTCATCATAATAAATTTCCGGGTATCCACAAATCCATCCGTCTTTATGGTATAAAAATAAACACCGCTTGATAGTTTTTCTCCCACTTCGTTTCTACCATCCCAGTAAGCAGCTCGTTCGCGATTAGTATAGTAACCGGCAGGTTTATATCCCAGGTCAAGTTCCCTTACGAGTTTTCCCGATGAATCGTGGATTTTAATCTCAACCTGACTTCCCGACTGTAGTTGATACGGTATCCAGGTTTCCGGATTAAACGGATTGGGGAAATTTTGCATCAATGCGCTGCTGCTTGCAGGTGTAGACCAGGTTTTAAAGCTGCCGTCTATGCTCCGGGAATCTATACTGCGAGAATCATGACCAAAAAGCTCTATATTCTTGAATACCAATGGTGAAACGCTGTCGGTCAACACCTCAAATTCAATTACGGCAAGAGCCTTGTTATCCAGCTTATCTGGACTGGCAAAGGCCATGCGTATACATCCGGGTTCATTCAGATTGCCGGCCATCAACATACCGGGTTCAGTTGATACTCCAACAGGCCTGAGCACAGATACATCATAGGCAATTTGAACCTCGCCGCTTCCAATTGCCTCAATATTTTCAGCCATAAGCGGCACGCTTATTCTTTCTCCCAAATTACCGTAAATCTCGCCCAGTGATACCCATGGAACAACGCCTTTGTTCGCTATAAGCGGAAGTTCCGGGGCTGTTAATCCTGCGGCTTTACGGAGTATGAGGGTGGCATCATTTGATCTCACCTTCCCATCATCGTTCATATCCGCTGCCCATGATTGTAAGGAGGTGGGAGTCATTAAACCTGCTGCGATACGCAGGGCCAGAGTAGCGTCATTGGAACGGACTTTGCCGTCATTATTTACGTCGCCTTTAATCCCGGGCTGGATGATCTTTAACGCTCCGTTCTCCAGGTTAACTGGGACAACATTGCCCTGTTCATCATATATCTGTGTGGAATTGTCAAAGGTTAAAGGTGTTTCTATATCTTCAGGAGCATTTTCCCTAACCGTCAGGCTTATGTCAATTATATTCCCGCTTCCTGAAGATATTTCCTGTGCGCCAGCGACGAATACCAGCAGTTCTCCCGGTGTATTGTTATTTACGATGAGGTTCATTCCACTCAGTAAGTCCGTGGCCTTTGCTTCATTAACGGTTATAATGCTCGGGTCATACTTCATTATAATATCGGCACTGGCCATGCCTGTTAAATCTGTCATTGATATTTGTATAGAAATATCTTCCCCTGGCACTGCTTCGTATGAAGCTAATTCCAGTATTCTTTCTGAAGATGGTTCTTCGCCATTTTCAAAGAATTTGACAGCATTGTCCAGTAAATTCAGATTATCAACCGCTTCTGTATATAGTTGATCCGCTTTTTCCTCTGCTCCGGAATGGAAGGCAAGCATGTGCGTGTATTCTTCTGATTCCCCTGGCGATAAAGTCAACCCCGACATTTGCCAGCTAAATCCGTCTTCTGAATTTGAATGGGCGAAAAACTGCCTAGGGGATTTGCCGACGGGGCCATTAGTCATTGAAGAATTTATATCGCTATATGTATAAACGACATACGGTCTTGAAGATGAAAAGCTATAGGTTGCCCATTTTCTATGGGTAATAGCACCTGAATTATTAAGGTATATTTTGTCAACTCCAGGGGCGGTTAGATGTGCAATCCCCAGACCATGATGAATCCAGCCATTTGGGTTTTCTATATTTATAGTCTTTTGTGATTGATTTGTAAAAACAGTTTTTATTAAAGCATACTCAGCCTGTTTGGGAATTATTACTGTATATTGAGCACGGATTGAACGATCATCTACCTTTGGACCATCCGCTGTAGAGGGATTCAGAGTATATCCAAATTGTACCCCCAGATAATCTGATATAGAACTGTCGGTCATTTGCACCCGGGATATTTCCTGTCCTATTCCAGAATATGGCCCGGGATATACATCCGCAGACTGCAATTCCTGGCTGAAAGAATCCAACAGCGAGTTTTCTCCTGATATACCACCTTCAGAAAAAACTATAATTCTTGAACTATTAGATTCTATATCTTCCCCATTTGTCATCAGCCATATCCTGCCATTGGATATGTATATATCTTCTGCTCCATCTCCCGTTAAATCCTGGTAAACTACCTGACTGCCGGATATCGGGGGATCTGGTATATCATCTTCTGTATCTACCTGGCCAATATATAAATTATCAACTTTTAAGCTAACATCCGGCGGAACTCTTGTTCCAGTCAGAAAACATATACGCCGGATACCATCATCAATATTATCATTTTCAAAAGGCAGACTTTTCATTGTAAGTTCATTTACTAATTTACCCTCAGGGGATGTAAGATTACCGGTAACGGTTATATCAAAGAGTTTTTCCGATGGATCTGCAACCATTATCACATGATAAAAGTTATCCGGTACATAGTGACCTAACAAAGGAGAGCTATGGTCTCGCGGGGAAATTTTTCCCTGATCAAAAGCCACTCCAAGATGACTTACCTTATACTCAGACGAAGTTTCAAAAGGCGCTTCACTTCCCAACCAGACAATTTGATTATGGTTGCCAAGAAGAATATCAAATTCCACTTTAAATGGAGTTTTAATAGGTCCAAATTCAGGACTTGCAACAAGGGCTGTATTTCCAATTTGCTGGTCTTTAGTAAGCATCAAACCATAGCTTCCGGTCTTTGCAGCATTCCTTTCTGCTTTCACTATAGGTTGACCACTTCTCTGGCCTCCCCTGGTTAATGTTCCGGAGTAATATCCGCCAATCCAGTCAGAGACATCGTCATCTTCGAAATTATCGGAGAAATATAGTGATGAAGGT
>WJIO01000145.1 GCA_014730235.1 Candidatus Poribacteria bacterium | reverse complement strand
GCAAAAGATAATCTACAAGATTATATAATTTTCTCTTCTCTTCCTCATCCCTTAATATATTTTTTAGAACTGTAGTAAGATTATCACCATCTTCACTTAATTTTCCTGGCACATTAATTGACATTGCTTTTTTGGATATTTTAGGATCGAAATCATATATTGAGATGCTTTTAAAACCGCTAATTGCCATCTCCAATCCTATATCGTCTTTCTCTTTGAAATCCAAGGGTTTTCGAAATAGTATTAGTATTATATTATCTATAAAGAAATAGAGTGTCTCAAGAAGCAAACGTCTTTCAGAGTATATGTTTGAAGGAGAAATGGCTTCTGGATACATCCTTTTTGGTTCTATATTAAAATGTAATTTTCCTTTTTTATTTGATATAGTAATTTCTCCCGAAATAGTAGATTTATCTTTTTCATTCTTCTCTTTTACTTCCATAAAGTCGCATTTGTAGATAATTTTATCTTCAATTATTTCATGTAAATAAGTTTGTTTTGAAAAACTTATTTTGAAGTAATATGTTACTTGCTTTATCTGTACCCTAAAAGTTCTTCTGTCTAACTCGGTATAAAAGGCTAAGTTTTGATCTGCAGATATCTCAATAAATAATATTTGTTTATTCTCTCCTCTCGTATTCATGAGATATTCAATTCCCCCCTGCCTTGAAATCGCATCATCCAGACCAAACTGTTGTATATCTCTCAGGAATTTAAACAACTGGACAAAATTAGACTTGCCCGAAGCATTAGCACCTATAAGTACACTTAGGTCACCAAGCTCAATTTCCATATCTCTAAAGCTCTTAAAATTTTTTACTCTGATTTTGCTTATCTTCATTTTGTTATCTTTTTATCAGCAAACCCTATACCTATAGTAGCTTCAAAAGGCTTATATCGGGTGTTCTAATTTGATACGTCTTCCGGTTTGGTTTTCCAGCGTTGGTGCATCCATATCCACTGTTCCGGGTATTTTCTGATGAATGATTCGATTACTTTGTTAAAATATTCTGTGTTAGCTTCTATATCTTTTTCTTGATTGCCTGTTTTTATCAGTTTCAAAGCTGGTTGAATTATAATTCTATGGGTATCATCATTCTGTCTTACTATAAAAGCCGGAACTACAGCCGCCCCGGTTCTCAATGCAATACTTGCCGGACCTCGGGGAGTAAAGGCCGGGTTGCCGAAAAAGTCCACGAACACACCGTCTACCTTTGTATCAATATCAGCCAATATACCCAGCAGTTCATTTCTCTTAAGACATTTAAGGGCAGATTTTATTGATGCACCCCTGGATATGCATTTTATACCTTTGCTCTCCCGGTTTTGAGTTACCAATTCATCTAGCCGATGATTTCTGACAGGGCGCACAATAAAATTTATTTTATATCCCGAAAGTGCCAGGCTTGCTCCTAAAAGCTCCCAGTTGCCGAAATGGGCTGTGAGAATTATAACTCCGTTTCCCGGCTTAAGGGCTTCATCAATATAATACTTTCCCTCGAAGGTTACAATCTTACTAAGATTGCCTGAATTCAGCCGGGAAAATTGAAGCACTTCCATTAAACCTTTTACCAGGTTCTGAAAAAAATATCGGCAGATTTCTGTCAATTCTTCAGAACTTTTTTCCTTTCCAAAGGCTGTATTTAAACTATTTAATGCTTTTTCTTTTTCTCCTTTTATAAGGGGATACATAGCATTTATCAGGAGGATTCCCAGCTTAAGTGCTGCCTTTCGAGGCAGAAATAAGACCATCTGCCTGGTTGTTATTACTATCAAATAGTAAATGTACCTCTTTATTTTCTTAAGCAGAACGTCCTACTCCTTTCACTCCGGCTTTCATAGCTAATTATAGCATATTACAGGTTATAACGTAAAGTAAAAACAGAATAAAAATGACGTTAATTTCGCCTGTAGATGTGAAATATTGGCTGTATGGCATGGATTGTGCTAAAGATGAATGAATCTTGCAAAAATAGCAGTTTTTGGATAAGATATGGATTATTTTTCCGTATAGTATTATAATATATGTAATCGTTAAAAAATGAAAAATGTGTTTAGAAAATACCTGAAAATACCTTTATAATGATGGTAAATTACAAAATTTGTCATTCCTGGGAAAGCAGGAATCCAGAAAAAACACTATATTGGGAGACTGGATTCCTGCTTTCCCAGGAATGACAACTAAATTATATCCATTTTTTAACGATTACTATATGTAACCAAATTATTTATAATAATCGGCTTTTTCGACTTGAGTGTGAAAATGTAAAAAATATTGTCCAATTAGGAAAAAATATCCTCTGTTTGTCATTCCTGCATTTGCAGGAATGACAGGCTTAGAGAGTTTGTTAATTATTACCACACTAAACCCGAAAGAGCCAAATAATCTTAAAATATACAAAAGGAGTCTAAATAAATATGCCAGAAAAACCCGAATATAGTGACAGGTACATGGCCTACATGGGTTTAGCGCCAAAAAATATACCTCATTGGGAGCACTGGTCTTGTCCTGATGCTGAAACATACCTGACGGGTATTGACTATTACGAACATCCCAGGGAATGTAGATTAAAACTGCGGGAATTATATCCGCAATTGGGCCTTGGGATTCCGGCTACTGATGATCCAAAACCCCGCCCAAAGCTCGATCTGGAAGGACAAAGCTCCACAAAAGACGAAGAAGGAAGGCTCAGAGTGCGATGGGGTGACAGCGTTACAAGCCATTGGGATTGGGGAGCAAAATTCAAAACCCCCGAGGATGTATTCGCATTTTCTCCCCTGGAACAGGGAGATTTCACACATATACCTGTCGTAGAGTCCAGAGATTACTCGGATGAGGAAAAGCTCTATGAAATGTACCGCAAGGGTTATCCCGCTGAATGGGGTGATAAAGCCCCTGAAGGTTCTACCGCTTCTACAGGTTTTTATAACACCATGTTTATGTGGCCTTTACTTACCTTCGGCTGGAATCTCTTTCTGGAGACATGTTTGGATAAGCGTTTTGAAAGGATAATGGACGAATTCGCCGAGATCAATCGTCGGGTTTTCCGTACTTTCGCAAGACTTCCGGTGAATTTTGTAATCTGCCATGACGACATAGTTACATCACGTGGACCTGTATGCTCTCCAAAATGGATGCACAAGTATATATTCCCTCGATATGAAGAATTCTGGGGCATGTTAAAATCAGCCGGTAAGGAAGTAATATTTATGGTGGATGGCTGTATTGATGCCTATGCCGACGATGTCTTCGCCTGCGGAGCAAGGGGGATCATCAGCGAACCATATACAGATTACAAAACCATGGCAAGAAAGCACAAAGACTGCTTTGCCGCTGGTGAGGGTGACAACCGGGTATTAACCCGAAACAATACGGAAGAAATAAGGGCAATGGTAGAAAGCATGGTGGAAACAGCTAAAATGACCGGAGGATACATGATGTGCATCGGAAACCATGTCCCCTGGAACGTTACACCCGAAGGCATAAAGAAATACCTGGACTTTTCTGCCGAATTAGCTCATAGATAGAGGTAAACACAACTCTACAACTTCCTGTATTCTTGGATAAAGTTCTTCTAAAGTTTTAGCTTGAGTGTAACAACTTTTAAGCGCAGGTATAGTAGCTACATAATATCCATCTTCGTCTTTTTCTATTATGACGGATAGATCATATATTTTCATTTTAATTTTCCTCAATCTCTATCCAGGTTGAACCGAATTATATGAAAGATGGCTGAAAATCCGTCTTTCCAGTTTATTTTTTTTCCGGTTGCGTGATCCCTGCCGTGATATGAGATAGGAATTTCCACAAGGCGGACATTTTTCTTGGCTAATTTGGCTGTTATTTCCGGTTCAATACCGAACCGGTCGGATGTTAATTCAATTTCTTTTAGTATAGGCGTTTTTATTACTTTATAGCAGGTTTCCATATCTGTCACTTTTATGCCTGAAAGCAAATTGGACAACCATGTTAAAACTTTATTAGCGACAAAACTACTGAAAAGGATTCCCTCCGGGCGTTTTTTACCCAGGAATCTTGAGCCGTAAACAACGTCGGCTTCACCGTCCAGGATAGGTTTTAGCAATATAGGGTATTCTTCGGGTTCATATTCCAGGTCAGCGTCCTGTATCAGCATTATTTCGCCGGTAATATGTTTAAATCCGGTGCGTAAAGCTCCACCCTTGCCGGCGTTTTGTTCATGTAAAATTACTTTAAAAGTGCAGGATTCTTTAGGGTTAATTTCGCTCATGGTTTCAGGGTCTTTATCGGCTATTTTTTGCAATATTTCCCTTGTTCCATCTTTAGAGCAATCGTCAACTAATATAATTTCTTTTTCCAGGTCAACTTCAACATTACTTACTCGTCTAAGTATTTCGTATATGGTTTCGATCTCGTTATAGACAGGTATTACTATGGAAAGCTTTGTATATGTCAAGATATTTCTCTCTCTTTGATGCATCATTTACGAAGTGCGGTTCTGGAAAGCCGATATGGTAAACCTGACTTCATATTTGAAATGATCTGGCAAAATTTTACATCAATTGTTTTTCATTTTGAATTATACAGGAATATCAATGTTAAAATCAAGTCTTTTGAGTAATAACCAAGCATAAATTTTACATCCCTGTGTTATTGCGAAGAACGGAGTAATAAATAAAGTTTTTAGTCTGTATCAGAAGTTTTGGCTCATCCAGTTTGAGTGTGGAAGTATAAAAAACATTGTCCAATTAAGAAAAAACATCCTCCATTTGTCATTCCTGCTTCAAGCTTTTTCAAAAAGCTTGAAGCAGGAATGACAAGCTGAGAAAATTTTCAAATTATTACCATACTCATAAATTTTATGCTTGGGAGTAATAAATTAAGGAGCAGGATAATGAAACCTAAGACAAATTTTAAAATTTTATTTATATTAATATCAAGCCTTATACTGATTATCAATTACGGAATAAATGCCCAGGATGCTGATATAAAGCATGAAAAATCAGATGTTTCTGAAATTGATAAATACAGTAGTATTATAAATAATAATCTATTCATGCCTTTAGGTTCGGGTGATGAAATCAAGACGGTAGAATTTGTCCTGACAGGTATTATGGGAAATTCTGCCTTTATACAGATTCGGGGTTCGGATAAGAGTTATTATGTTACAGAGGGTCAGAGATTTGCCCATGACGTAAAACTTATAAAAGTAGGTAAAGAAAGTGTTTATATAATTCATGAAGGCAGTGAGAAAGAGATAAAACTTCCCACTTCTCAACTTACCAGCAACAACAAAGGGTCAGAGGGCGGCGGAAATATGCAGCGGCAGGATAGTTATAAAAAAGGAAATAAAGAAAAAGGTTCTGCAAATTCTGTTAAAAAAGAAAGTTGGGACAGAGGGAAAAAGCCCGAAGGAGAGCACGAGTGGGCCAGGAAAATGAGTGTGGATGAACTCCATAATATAAGACGGGAAATAGAGAAGCACATTGATGGCTTACAGATGAAAGGTATCAGGAATCCTGAGGAATACAGAGGAGCAATGGAAAAATTAGAGGTGGTTGAAAGGGCTATAAGTAATAAGAATTAATAATTGCATTGACTAAATACTCAATATGGGTATATGTAAGTAAAGGACGATTAATACCAATTGCGGCTTCATTTCCGGGTTTTTCGAACGTTTGTAAATTCATGAAATTATGTATACATTTCTTTCAATTTAATTCTATATCTTAACTTCATACAAAAGTTCTATCTCTTCTTTACCTGTCTTTTCATTAACCGATCTTAAAAATTCCTTTGGGCCGGAAACTGGTGTTAATGGCAGCTTTGCCAGTTTACTCATGGAACTGCCTATATCTGTACCAACCATTGCGGTGAACTGCATTTTTTTGCATCCCATAGTCTTTGCTACTTTTTTTATATGCTCTCTTATAAGTCTCATGATTAGCTTTTTACGATGACTGTCGTCAATGCAAACCTGCCAGATAAAAAATACTGATGGATCTTTTTGGCTTATAAATCCAGAAGCGAAGCCTACTAATTCACCTTCAAATTCGACAACAAAGCATGTTTCCGAAAAGTATTCAGCCAATATCCGATATACATAATTTTCGTGGGCTGTTAGAGGGGGGTAATCTTTAACAAGTTCCCTGATACTATTTATATCCTCTGGTGCCATATTTCTAATTTCTGGTTTTAACTGTCCCATAGAATTTAACTCCATTAAATTATAATCATTTTTATATCATTTTCATGGCCTATTTTCCAGACTAGATAATAATACAAATTTATGCTAAAATTTGTATTATTATCCATATTTTTATTAAATACCAGGCATAAATTTTATGATTAGTTAAAGAAATATTGACATAGTTATTATAGGTTGTTAAAATCTATGAGCAATTTTGTAATGATTTTATCTGATCGCTAAAGCAGATAATATAATGATAAGGTTAATTTCTTTGGCTCTTCCGGGTTCAGTGGGGTAAAGATAAGAAACTTCTTTATGCTGTCGTTCCTGCGAAAGCGGGAATCCGGTAGATCTGCATAAAGAATGGATTCCTGATTTCGCAGGAATGACAAGCTGAGAGAATTTTCAATTATAGACACACTAAAGCCGGAAGAACCATTTCTTTTGATTTAACAAACTTTTTAAATTATGGAGGTATACATTGATAAAATATTTATTTTGTGTTTATTTTTTGGTTCTTTTGTTTCCCCTTTTATGCATTGCTCAACTGGAGGAAGAATTCATATTCTACTACGATTTTAACGACGAAACCATAGGTGACCCCCCGTCAGAGCCATGGAAGCCTACAGGGGCAGGGGAAATTGTTGTGGAGGATTTTCCTGATGCCAGTAATAAAAGCGTCAGGGTTACGGATAACGGAAGCGGCGGCGGGATGACTTTAATATTGGATCCCATGATAGAAGAAGGTGTTGTATCCCTGGAGTTTATGTGGCTTGTTCAGGAAAGTGCCGGAAGCGATGTGGAGATTTTTTACATAATGAATCAACAGGCTCCGGATGATTGGTCAGGCGTTTGTGTTGCCATGCTTCCGGGGAAAAATCCTACCCTGGAATATCATGACGGGGCATGGATTCACTGCGGTCAAATTGTTTCAGGAGTATGGCATAATTTTAAGCTGGTAATGCATCTGGACAATAATAAATATGATTTTTATTATGACGATGAAGAGATGGTGGCAGGGGCATCTTTTAGAAATTACGGCGGTAACCAGGGTGTTGATAAGTTTAATGCGGCCAATGTTGGCAACGGTGGAACAACGTTTGAAACATATTTCGACGATATTGTCCTTTATGAAGGTGATGAAGGTGACAAAAGACCTATGTCTGTAGAACCCGAATCTAGCCTGGCCAAAACCTGGGGTGAGATTAAAAAGTAAGAAAGGGTAGTTTGTTGAATATTGAAGAGAATTATTTTAAAAATAAATTCAAAGACTATTTTATTGCTAAAATTCTTAAAAGATCAGGTAAAAAACAAGCCGATATATGGAAAGCTGGTCATAAAAATAGAACCGGTGGTTCTTTAATAAAAGATTTTCTGGAAAGTCATCTGGATTCTTCTGATGATGTCCTTACGTTATCGGAAAAGCTTGGTTATGCTAATCATGAAAAACTGTTAATAATACATGCTGATGATATAGGTTTGACCAGCGCGGCAAATGCAGGCGCGTTTAATGCCTTTGAATTTAATATAGTTACATGCGGCAGTGTGATGGTTCCATGCCCTGATTTCCCCGAAGTTGCCGAATATTGTCGGGAACATCCACAGGTTGATATGGGCGTGCATTTTACCCTTACCAGTGAATTAGAAAATCACCGATGGGGACCTGTAGCCCCTGTAGATAAAGTTCCCAGTCTTGTCGATGAAGAGGGATACATGTGGGGGAATTTATGGGATATAAAAAATAATGCGGAAAGTGAAGAGGTCGAAATTGAACTTCGGGCACAAATCGAAAAGGCACTGGAAAACGGTATAAAACCCACTCATCTGGATACACATATGGGTGCAATTCTTGTCAGGAAAGACATTTTTCTGATCTATGCCCGGTTGGCAAAGGAATATGATATTCCACCTTTGCTGGTTAAATTTACACCTGAAATTGTCAACAGGTATATAGAACATGTTACTGAGAGAGAAATAGAGCTGTTTTATAAGATAGTTCAGAAAGCTCGATACCCTCTCCTGGATAATCTTATTCTAGGGGTTGCTGGAAACACCTATGAAGAAAAAAAAGCCGCATATTATGCTAGATTAAGAGATTTAAAACCCGGGGTAAATCAGCTTATCGTCCACCTGGGTATTGATGATGATGAAGTTAAAGATATAGACAGAAATTATATGGCCCGCTATATTGATTATATGGTCTTTACCGACCTGGAAACGCAGGTGTTGATTGATGAACTGGAAATTAAACTTATTGGCTGGGAAGATATAAAAGAAGCTGTAGACTTTTAAATAGATAAGCGGTTGATTCTTCGCGGTAATATAATGTTTTGAAGAGTGCATATATGAGATATTTGGCTCTTCCGGGTTCGGTGTGGTTATCCCTCAGCTTGTCATTCCTGCGAAAGCAGGAATAACAGCATACAGAAGTTTCTTATCTTTACCACACTGAACCCGAAAGAGCCAGATATTTTATATTCATATTTATTTTCTATCTTTTACAATTATGAAATACGAGATTTACATAGATCGGGAAGCTTTGATCAAAAGGATAAATCAGGAATATGGCATCAGCATCAAGGAACTTACTTTCATCCCCGCCGGAGAGGTAGGATACTGCTATATTGCCGATAGCAATGACAATAAGCGTTACTTCCTGAAATATTTCGGCGATTCTCGGTTGGCCAGAATCAGTGCGGAAAGGCTGGATCATTATCTTTTCCTGACATGGCAACTTCATAATAAAAATATCCTGCCTAACGTGCCGTACCCAATAAAAAACATCTCTGGCTCTTTCAGAACTGATTTTGAAAACCAACCTCTGGTAATGTTTAATTATATCCAGGGAGAAGTAATAGGCTTTGAAGACCCTCTGTCTGATATTGTGATAAAAGAATTGGGAACAATCATAGGAAAACTACATAAAAGCACTCCAGAACTGGACATACAGGGCATTAAAGCAGAGGATTATGGAATACCTTTTGAACCCGAAATGCTAAATGGTTTTAAGGCCATGGAATCTATAACTTCCGGTGATTCCAGGGGTAAACAACAGCTTCGGGATATGCTTTTACCCCGAAGGGATGAAGTTATCGGGTATCTTAAAAGGTTAAAGGAACTCCAGGCCATCGCCCGGAAAATAGACAAGCCAAAGGTGCTTTGTCATACAGACCTACACGGTGGAAACATGATCAGGGGAAATAGCGGAGAGCTTTACATCCTTGATTGGGAAGGGGCAATTTTAGCTCCATTAGAGCATGACTTATTCTTTATTGCATGGGAGGATAGGTTCTGGGAGATTTTTCTGCCGGAATATGAACAGGAATTCGGCCCTGCAAAGATGAACGCTGATGTATTTGGATTTTATTATTATCGCCGTAATCTGGAAGACTTGACAGACTGGATAGTGCGAATCCTTTATGAAAACACAACGGATGAGCAGGACAGCTATGATTTAAACGGCATAGAGGAAGACTGTATCTCAGGCTGGCCCTATTTTGAATTCACCATAGGTAAGATTAAAACAAGGTTGAAGTATCATTAGCTTTGTATAGTCTTTTTCCATAAATTCCCGGATGATCTGGCTGAGAAAGTCCTGAACAATAGGGGCGGTAAATGATTCTCTAAGCCATTTTTTGGAATCCCCCAACGGATAATCCGTAAGGTACATAATAATTATACCCACGATTATAATCCCCGCCAAAAATCCCAGGGCCACACCGATCCACTGGTCAACCCATCTTAACGGTGTATATTTTACCAACCGGTATGTAATAACTCCAAGAAGGTTAACGCCCAACAGCAAAATTATAAATGCAGCACCAAAGCTGACAGCGTAACGGACTTTTTCCTCGTCAATAGCTTCCTTGAGATATTCGTCGAATAATCCCGCTAACTGGGGTGTGACCACAATAGCCACCAGAAAGCTACCCAGCAAAAAAGCCGACCTTATTAGGCCAATCTTAAAGCCTATAAGGGTGGTAAAGAAGATCGTTATAAGTATGGCAATATCAATCCAGTTCATATTTAGCTTCTGTCTCAAGATATAATTTTACTTTAATGGAAATCTCTGGATATTATAACACTGCTCTCTGGAATGTAGCAAGTAATTTTTATCAGAAAAAAACGGAAGGTTGAAGCTTTTGTTGAGTTTAGCAATCCCTATCAGGCAAAAAGCTCAGCAGGAGCTTCACCCTCCCGGATGGTTGTTATATGTGGATTTTCCAGCAATTTTCCCCTTTTATCAGGGTAAAGCTTTCCTCTTTATCCATGACTGAGATTTCATAATCGCCACAGAACCCTCGCATTTTATACTGACCGTTTTCGTCGGTTTTGCCGTTTTTATGTGTCCACCACTCGCCTTTGATCATCTCTTTCAGACGATGATATATGGGTTTAGGGGTCAGATCAGCCCTTACCAGTCCTGCCGGCGCGCCCTGCCAGCACCCGTCGGGGAAATCCCACCAGGTTATGGCCTCCATAGCCGGATGGCTAAACAGCAGTCGGTATAACTTCTGGACATAATCCAACTGCTTTTCCTCGCCTTCCGGAGTTGTGGGCCAGTCGTCGTGTCTTTTATGCCAATCGCTGTCGGTTTTCATGTGTCCGCTTAATACTGTCAACTCTGTGAAGTGCAGGGGCACATCGTAACGCTTATAGGTTTCGCATACTTCCCATGCCTTGGAAAAATCCCAAAGCCTTGAGTGCATGTGGCTCTGGATGCCGATAGTATTAAACGGCTTTTCCATGTTCTTAAGGCTTTCCAACTGCTTTTCGTAAGCCGGAGAAATGTTGAAGTCGTTGACAAGAAGAGTGGCATCCGGGTTTGCCGCGTAAGCCCAATCAAGGGTAAGTCCAACGCAAACATCATCCCTGTATTTTTTGACCCATTTTCCCACAGGATTATCAGCTCTTGCTGATACAGTGGCCTCGTTGATTACATCCCATTTGTTAATAAGTCCTTTGTAGTGCTGAACGATCTCTTTAACCCGATTTCTAAGGCGAGCTTCCAGTAGGGTTAAATCCGTCGGGACCCATTTGGGCACAACTTCATGCCATACCAAAGGATGTCCCTTGGTGGTTATATTTAAATCCTTACAGCGTTTTGCCATCCAGTCAAGACGGTCATAGTTTTTCTTTCCGGGTTCAGGTTCAAATCCACCCCAGTAAAAGGGAAGTGTGGCATAGTTAAGCAGATCGCTGAAAAGCTCTTCATACCGGGAGTTTTTTGCATCCTCATTATATCTTCCCAGCATGAAAATATTACAACCAAAAAGGAAAGCGTGCTTAGTCTGTTTGACCTCTATCTCAGCATCTGCAACGGGATTTTCAGCCCTGTCTGTTATCTGAATAGTTACATCTTCCATGCGGTATTTTTCTATGCGTTCATCGGCATTTTCAAAAATTCTTTCGTCCATAGACATAATTATGTCTCCTTTGTAATATGGTTATTCTAATACCTGGTACTGATAAGTCATCTAATTTTACTTGTTTACAAATACATCCCATGCTATAATTGATTAGCAGATAATTCCTGCTTTACATGCCAGCAATGTCTGGACTTGCTGACAGAAATCTAATCGTCAGGTGGTTCAATTCATATCATTATATCGAATTGTAAGTCCTACATCAACAAATTACTAATATTATCTATAAAATCAGCATTAAATTAAGCTGTTTTCATGGGAAGGTATGCCAGATGACATTATGGGAAGAAACGGTAAAATTTCACGGGCATCAATGCGGCGGCCTGACATGGGGATATAAAGTTGCTCTGTTTGCTCTGGAAAAGCTGAATTTCGACAGAGCCTCAGACGAGGAACTTGTTGTTATAGTTGAAAATGACTCATGTGCAGTTGATGCAATACAATATGTAACAGGATGCACTTTTGGAAAAGGTAACTTTATATTCAAAGACTACGGAAAACATGTATACACGTTTTTCAACAGGAACACGGGCCAGAGTATAAGAATATCCAGGAAAAAAGGCACAAACTTTGACGATATTATGTCAGCCAAAGGCGAAGACCTTTTTGAGGTAAGTGAACCCAAAGAGGAAATACCAAAGCGCGCACGTATCCATAAGTCAATAGAATGTTCAAGGTGCGGAGAAAGTGCCATGGAAACAAGGATACATATACTGGATGGAAAACACCTTTGCGAGCCTTGTTATCAAGAGATTACAAATAAGTAATTTTGTATGGGG
This sequence comes from Candidatus Poribacteria bacterium, assembly GCA_014730235.1. GTDB lineage: Bacteria > Poribacteria > DTPJ01 > DTPJ01 > WJIO01 > WJIO01. Next base: position 3,245 of record WJIO01000145.1, on the reverse strand, counting down.
GGTTATAAATGATGCCATACTTTCGTAACAAATTATATATAGTAGTTAAAATAGTTTTATTTATAATAGCAACGGCCTTTATTTTAGGATGTGGTGAAGATACACCTGTAAAAGATGATGATGAAGATGAAACCATAGAGACAGGGATCTCAGGAACAGAATACCTGAACGTTAAACATGGTTTTCGTATAAGTAATTTACCGACTTCGAATTGGGTTATCCAGACCAGAAATTATAGGACTGGAATCATTGAAAAATTACTCCTTATGGCAAATACTACCCAAGATCAATTCACCACCGATCTGGATGAATTGGTAGAAAAAAACATTGTGCATATTGAAGTCTCTGTATATGGCCCGGATCCCAGCCTTCCCAGTAAACCTGATTTAGCCAAAGATATTATGGATACATGGATAAGTAACTGGGAATGGGCCGGTGTTGAAACTTTATCCCGGGGACCAGTTGCCGCCATTAATACCACCGGTTATGAAGCCGTTCTTTCTGTTCCTACTAATGTGGGTGATGACTGGACGGTGAAATGGGCGTTCTTTGCAAAACACGATCGAGGCTATATAATAGCCTACTGGGCACCAAAAGATGAATATGAAAATATGCTGTCCGTTGTTGAGCCAATTATAAGTAACTTCCGAATACTGGGTTTATAGGACTATAAAATCATTGACGTTTTTATAATTTTAATCGAAAGGAGGAAGTATATCCTTGATCTGGATATGCTCTGGATAATGCAAAAGTTAGCTTTAATAATCTGTCTTATAATCACGTTTACATTATTAATTGGCTGTAGCTCAAAACTCATGCAGACCGTTTTCAAGGAACAGGAATGGAGCGATAACTATGCCCTGGCTGACGGGGTTGAAAGTACCTCACCGGAAATGGTAGACGGTGATCTTGGAACATCCGGAGAAGCTGTTTTTCCTGAAAAGGTATATGGAAAGACAATTTATGGGGCGTTTCCCAGCGCAGAAGCGGAGGTTATACTGCCAGAAAAAAAATCTATAAGAAAGATAGTTATATACAGCGAAGATCTGGAATCCTTTAGTGTGCTTTCTTCTCTGGGAGACAACAGCGAGTGGAAAATTATAGAGGAATTTGATAATAACACAGAAGATCAGATAACTATAAGAGCTTCAGCCGTAGCTGACAGGATAAAGATAAGAGCCAGGGCAAAATCGGTTTTTGATGGAACACAAAGAGGTGTTGCCAACGGAGGTATAATAAGCATGCGTACCTCAAAGGTAGAACCCCCTGTAATAAAAGAGATAGAAATATACGGCTTTAAATCAACCGGTTCTAAGCCAGATGAAATTAAACATGATACACAAGATATTGAAAAAGATACTGAAAAACATGACGGAACTCAGGCTCCGCTGTTCTAATTTTATTATTGCTATTATACTGATAAGCTTTTTTTGTGGTTGTGCCGGAGTTTACCAAACCCGTAGTATTGTAAAAAATGACACAGTTAATCAGACTGGTATAAAATGGATTGAATCATATCCTGAAGCTCTGGAAAATGCCAGCAGTCAGGGAAAATCCATCGCTGGAACAACGCTCAGAGCAAGTTTTGAGTATATTCAGGGATTACATAGACAGGTTTGGTGATTTTCCATATAAAAAATACCTGGCAGTATTTACAGACAAATCCCCGGAAGGTTATTATATAACAGGCAGCAGCGCCCATGAAATTGGTTTTGCAGGACCGGTAGCTGTGGAATATACCTTTCTTGCCCATGAAATATTCCATGTATGGAACGCGGGTATAATAAAACAGAAGTCCAACTATGAGGGCTGGTTTAAGGAAGGTTTTACCCAGTATTACGGATACCTTACACCTTATCGGATCGACTTATACAGTGAGGATAAATTTCTGGAACACCTGGAAAATGATTATCAGGAATACATCGATCGTTATGAATCAGGTAAGGATATGACCTTATCGAAAGTTAAAGAGGAATTGGCCCGGCAGGAAGGACATGAACACGGGGAAAGCCTCAGGCTCATGACCATGTATTTCAAGGGCCCGCTGGTAGCCGCTTTAATGGATAGAGAGATAAGAAATATTACAAATGATGAGAAGGACCTGGATGATCTTATGCGAAAAATGTTCAATAAGTTTAGGAATAGAAAATATTCTTCTCAGGATATTATGGTAACTCTTAATGAAGTAACGGGATACGATTTTACAGAATTTTTCTCTAATTTTGTTTACGGCAGATCAAAATTACCACCGATTACAGACTAACATAATATGACCGAAACAGTATCTTATATACGTCATAAATAAACGAGGGAATTTATCCATTTAAATTAAATTATATTTTTATAATTCGCAAATCGGAGGCTACCTGGATATGTCAAAACTTAAATTATTATACGGCAAATATTTTAAAGCTGATTATCACCGGATATTCAGAGTATTTATACTTATTATGATGTTGGCTTTTTTAGGTAATAACGCCCGGGCTAGTGTGTCAGGATTTACATCCTACAGCTATTCAGCCACAAACCCACTTCAGATTGTTATACCTGCAAACCTTATTTCTGTATCCATTAGCATATCTGTTAATATATCAGGAACAGCCACTGTTACTGATCCCGATGGTAAGGTTGTTTCCACTGTAGGCATATTTGGAGGTACTGTAAACCTGGAAAAAATTGGCACATACACCGTTTCAGAGAGCTACCACATGGAACTTACGGGAACGCCTCCACAGATTTACGGAAGCCCGACTACTGTAACTGATAATGCTGCCTCAATATGGCAATTTAACAACTCCATACCTGGTGCAATTGGAAATTTTAAGGTTACCAATGGCTACAGCCTCTCAATAATGCAAAAATCGGATAATGTCAGTATTGGCCTATCTGATACCAGCGCTACAGTAACTAACACCAAAGATATAGGAGTCGGAGGAACAGCGTCGGCGACTCTTGGTTGTTCCTGGGGGGTAAATACATCGATATCCATTACTGAACGTCAGTTTGGTAGTATATCAGTAACAACTAATCTGGATTCGGCTGTCTTTCAAATGTCAGGCCCGGAAAGCTATACTGGTAATGGAAAATCCTTCAGTGTAGCCGAAGCACCAGTAGGCGAATATACCATAACTTATGGTGATGTGGATGGCTATAATACCCCGGCGTCTGAAACAAAAACACTCACCAAAGATGCAGCTATAACCTTCAGCGGAAAATATGAGCTTCTACCCCAATATGGAAGCATT
>WJIO01000144.1 GCA_014730235.1 Candidatus Poribacteria bacterium | reverse complement strand
GGGTTACGCGTATTCCCTGGGAATTTAAAACGGCTGAACCCGGGTAAAAAATATCCCCGTTTTCTGATGATATTATATATCGGGATTCGTTCTGGGCGTTGGAACCCATAGGTTCATTAAATACCAGATGAACTGTATTGGGATCTATATATATCGCTGAAACCAATTCGGGTCTACTGTTGGGAGTTGCTGAAGTTATTTCGGATTTAGGACTTTCACCCCGGGAGTTGACGGATGTTACATAATATTCATAGGTAATATCCTGCTTGAGACCAGTATCAAGCAAATATATCCTGTCCGGTCGATTTACCTCTTTTATAATTTGCCAATTATCACCTTTTGAATCGTTTGTATAAATTTCCTGTACCGTCTTAAATCCTGCCTGACTTTCACTTCGATATACTCTATAATAAAGGCTTTCAGGAGAACCATTCCAGCGTAGTTCTACAGCACTTTTGCTAACTGGTAAAGCCTTTAACCCCCATGGAGGTTGTAACCTATCTACTGAAGAAAAATCCCATCGGGCAAAGGTTAGCGCATTATCCTGATTAAACAGCAGTTCATCTTTACCATCTGAATCCACATCGAATATCACAGGCCATGAGGTTTCGTTTGCGTGGTTGTGCCAGACCGGGATAAAAACACCCTGTTCTATGTATTTAAAAACGTATATATTGGGCGTTACGATTACAATTATTTCATCAGTTCCATCATTGTCCATATCCCCTGTCACAACGCCGCTGGTGCTTTTTAATCCTGCTATTTCCTGAGACCAGACGGCCTGGTATGTATCCGGTGAAACATTGTCAAAGACTGTATAAATCCATCTCTGCCTGGCCAGAGGGGATGCGCTTTTAATCTGGGCGGCTGAACCGGTGGCTCGGGAACCTACAATAAACTCATCCATGCCATCGTTATCAAAATCACCAGATGATATATATTCCACGCTGGAATTTTCCACATTTGACATCCATGTGTTTACATACCTATCATCGTCGGTGTTTTCGTATATTAAAATATCACCGTCTATATCCCCTGCTACAATTTCCATAAATCCATCGCCATCAAAATCCGATACTGAAGCTGTGGTTGATAAGCGATTCCTTCCTTTTGTGGAATTCTGCAAGCGGGTAGTTCTCAGATATTCATTATTGCCTCTGTTTTCATAGACGTATATTTCGTTGGTATCCGGATGCCGGGTTAATATATCTATTTGATTGTCCTGATCCACATCCCATATTGCCATACTCCATACACCTTTGGCCTCCCATATTTTATCTGTAGGAAATTCACCTTCAGAAGGGCTTTCGTATAGAGAAGTTCCTTCTTCATTGCTGCCGAGAATTTCCATAAGACCATCCCTGTCAGTATCATCAATGCTCCAGGGAAAATATTCATCTTCGCTCTCGTAAATTTCCTGATATAAACCGGATGAATCTCTTTCGTATATCTTTATGGGATCATAATCCCATTTAGAGCTTACCATACCCACTATCTCAGATACGCCATTGTCATTAAAGTCCACAGATGTTTTAGCAGGATGAATAGCCGGAATTCCGGCGATATCAATTGAAAGATAATCAGAAGGCACATATAGGGATTTTATATTCATTGGATAGTAATCGCCAGAATTATCATCTAGAGAGGCAATATCTGCCGCATTGATGGATCTTATGTAGTATTCATATTTTCCCGGGGGTAGTTCATCTGATAAATATATGGAGTGAAGGGAACTGATAGACTCAGATGTAATCCTTTTGAAATCTGATCCGGTCAATCTGTAGTATAATTCCCCGGTGGTAAGATCGTCGGTTCTCCATGTGACGTAATACCTGTATTTATTACCGTCAATCCGGGATACGGCGCGCAAATCAAAAATCTCCGGCGAAGAATGATCCACGTAAAATATAACCTCATCAAAGTATTCTATATCTTCGTATCCGTTGACGTTTAACCTGATAACGTAAATTCCCTCTTCCAAATGGTTTGTATTCCACTCACCCAAAACATCGTTGAACTTGTTTTCTTGCGATAGATGATTTATTGGTTTCCAGTCTGTGTCGGAAAAATCTGTTATGGACTTTGCGTTTAAAATCTGTCTGTATTCGAGTACATAGCTTTGAAATTTTGCCCCTGCTGCTGTGCCAATGATAGTAATATGCCTGTCTGCGCCGGATTCGGATTCGGGATATATAATATCAGCTATTAAAGGACTACTGGCAGACATAAGGGCATGAGCGGCGTTTATACGTCCTGCGTTGGAAAGCAGGGGATCATCAAGTTCCTCGGCTGTGGATTTTAGTATATATTTAACCTCGTCAGCCTTTAGTGCAGGCCGTCGGGACAACATGAGGCCAATGATACCGGACACCATTGGTGCTGCCATAGATGTGCCGCTCCAGTCGCTGTATCTGTCGTCAATAGTTGTGGAGAAGATTTTGTGACCCGGTGCTATTATGTCCAGACCTATACCGTAGTTGGAAAATGAAGCTTTTTCATCCCATCGGTCTGTTGCACCTACAGCAATGACTTTTTCATAAAGGGCTGGATATATAATTGCTGGCACATTGGCATTTCCCACAGCACCTACCAGTATACACCCCTTATTATAGGCGTATTCCAGTGCATCCCTGATAATGTAAGACGAGTTCCAGCTACCCCAGCTCATATTGATAATATGGGCGCCGTTATCGGCTGCGTATACGATAGCCGCTGCCAGATCGTCATCTTCCAGGAATTTGCTTCCGGCCCGGAGTGGCATGATTTTACAATACCACATCACCCCGGCAGTTCCCTTGCCGTTGCCGGGAAGGGCGGCGACGATGCCTGAAACATGAGTTCCGTGTCCGTCCTCATCCATTGGATCATTATCCCTGTCAAGATAATCTGAATCCGACGGAAGACTTGGAGAGTGGGTAAAATCCCATCCTCTTATGTCATCCACATATCCATTACCATCGTCGTCCAGACCATTTCCTGCTATTTCACCCGAATTAACCCATATTCGCTGTTTCAGGTCTTCATGATTATAATCAACGCCGGTGTCCGTCACAGCTATAACTATATCCATATTGCCTTTTTCCGTCTTCCATGCTTCATGTATATCAATAACCTGTAAAGCCCATTGATCCTGGTAATAAAGATCATCCAGTTCCGCTTTGGTTTCTATGCAGGGGTAATTGATGTAATTTGGCTGGATGTATTTAATTATCGGATTATTTTTGTGGGTGCTGATAATCTTTTCAATATCAGAATTTGTTGACAGGGTAAAGCTGTAGACATCTGAGAGATGGTGATTAAGGGGAAATACACGTTCAAAAGAATAAACCCCTAAATCATTGGCAAAATCCTGAATTTGCTGATTATTCGCAGATGAAAATCTGACAATTATCAAATTTGGTGAAAAGGAAGGATTTAAGCAGTTTACATAAACAGGCAGCAGGATAAGGATTATACATAGGAATAGTAGGAATTTTCTGATCATTACTCAATTCTGAAGAACCGGGGTTTTTAGGAAGGCTCAACAGAAGCTTCGCCTTCCCGTTAGTTATTTTATCTGATTTCAAGTAAATAGTATCAAAATTTTATTGGCTCTTCCGGGTTTAGTGTGGAAATGTAAAAATCATTGTCTAATTAAGAAAAAACATCCTATGTCTGTCATTCCTGCTTTCGCAGGAATGACTTGTTGAAGTAGATATGCTCTTATTTAATCAGTAGAGTTTTTATATTTCCACACTAAACCCGGAAGAATCACTTTATTTTCCAAAACGTCTGGCATATTGTCTTGTTAAATCCAGGTAGTCGCGACCCCATTCTATGGCCGATTCTATGGTTGAGCCTTCCCACCATTCGTTATAGGTGCAGATAAGGGCCCAGTCGGCATCAGCTTCCAATACAGCTTCCCATGTATCCTCGTAATATCCACCTTCTTTGCGCATTACAAGAGTACCGGGGTTTCTTTCCTGGAGTTTTCTGTCATCGTATCCTGGACAGGCTGTGCCAGCGAAAAGCTTGCCATGTTTTTTGGCTGCATCTGCACATATTTTGTAAGCTTCCTGTAAGCCTTTTATGCCCTGTCCTACTGTTGTACCTATGGGATTATAGGTATGCAGGCCATCAAATACATTATAGTATTGCGGATCCAGGGAATCACCGATCAGGAATGGGTTATGTCCTGCATTCTTTATTTTTTTAACCACATCCTGCCATGCTTTCATATCGTCGGGATATTCCTGCCTGAATTCTCCCAGTATTCTACCATAGATAAACACAACCGGGCGGTTATCAATTTTCATCCATGCTTTTTCTGTGCCGTATTCCTCGCATATCCTGATTATATCACTTACTACCACGTCCACAGGTTTTCGTTTATCATAACCATATTTAGAGCGTTCAAGATACAGTGTGACTTTTACGTCATCTGGACACATACTTATAAGCTTTTTGGTTGCATGGTGGCTGTAATTCTCATGAGTAAACTTATCCTGATTATCTTCATGTCCAAATCCCCACCATGAGACAATTATGCCATCAATATTGGCGTTCTGGTGCTCATAGAACTGCCGTCTGATAGTTGAATCTGAAAAAGAATCATAATAACCGTCAAGAGGTGCATGCGGAACAGTTGAATCCCTTCTGCCTCTCTCCACCCATCCTGTATCGTATCCCAGGCCACCTCCCCAGTTGCCTTTAAGAGAATCTGAATGGGGGCCGAACTGGTTTCTGTACCAGACATAAAAGAATGAAAGCGTTTTTTTCTCAAAACCCATAACTATACCCTCCTATTGTTTTAATATTTGATCTGATCATGGGAACTTATGGAAATAATAACATCACCATTACATTCACCTTTTAGGCCGGATGGATTGTGCAGATCAGTTGCAGATTGCCAATGCCATTTATCATTAATATCCGGCCCGGTTACTTTAACCAAAGCTTTGTTATGTTCAACGATTTCCAGCTTTACTTCCAGATCACCATGCTTCCAGACATCGAATACAACAGCAGTATACCATTGATCTGTATTGGCTTTCAACTGTAACTGCTTGTAGCCGACCTTCTTACCTTTGTGATTGGCAGTGGATTCGCCTATCTGGGCTTTAAAATCTGCATTGGATGCCATTCTGAATTCGCACATACTACCGCCATCACTCAAGCGATAATAAGCTTTTTCTTCATCCAGTATTTCTGTACCTGCGCTCTGTATAAGCCATGTAATTTCAGCTTTTTCATGGGCCTGGATGTGATCCAGAACTAGGATGTATTTGTCCTGTATCCATATCATACTTCTTCGGTAACGGCTAAGATCATCATAGGCATTTCCCGCTTCGCCTTCTATTATAACAGCCTGATCTGTAAAATTCCATGTGGTGATAGAGGCCATATCCATCATATTACTGATTGGCTGTGTCCATCCCTCACCCCTGTGCCTTTGGCCTTTGCCATTAACGAGGATTGTATTATGGGAACTGGTTAGTTTTGGCTGGCTGTATGGGTCATAGTCTGCCAGCATTTTGCTATCGGCAAATATGAGAAATGAATTGGCATCGGGATCATCGTGGGCGATGTTGATGTATTTGTTATCATGCTTCTGACGATATTCCTGCAACAGATAACCTCCGTAAGGGCCGCATTTTAGCATAACAGCAGTATTATCCTCATTCCAACCATCGCGAATGAAACCCAGACCCAGATCGGGGAAAAATTTAGCTTTCGGCAGATTTTCAATAGATCCTCTGGTAACTGTGCTATCATACCATACCAGAGACCACCATCCCAACCAGAAAGCATCCGGCTGTTTATCCATAAGTTTCAGAACACCGTCCAGGTGATCTTCCAGTCTGTGTTGGGAAATGCACTTAAACAAGTAATTGCTGTATCCTCCAAATCCGGCGCAGTCACCAAAGCAGAACACGTCATTAAAACCCGGAGTAACCGTCTGCATCCTGAAACTTACAGTTTCCTTAAAGAAAGGATGTTTCAGGAAATCAGTACCGAGACAACGGTCAGCAGCGTCAAAGGCCAAAACCAGATGGCCTCCGCCGAACACCATGTAGGATGATCCTTCGTGGCTTGTTCCATCCTCCGGCAGCCAACGGGCGATAAACTCCAGTTCTTCCAAAGTTTTAGTTAAAAGCCAGTCTTCGTCACTCGTTTCTTTATCGGCAACAGCCAGTACGGCCAGACTTAAACCGGCGTTGCGATGCCACCTGTGATTATTCTGAGGATCCTGCTTCCAGTAACCGGGGGCTCCTGCCTTGTGTAGATGTCCCCGGTAATACATTCTTCGAGCCTGAGTAAGTAACTTATTGCGGAATTTTTCCCGGAATTTGGATTCCAGATCGTTATAAAGACAATCGAAAGCAACAGCAGCTCCGATGAGTATATTTGCTGCACCCATTCCGCTGTCCTGTTCCTGGCCTTCTTCCCAGTGTTCCAGTTCCAGCAATAGTTGCATATAACTCATAGTACGATCAAAGGAATCCTGTTCACCGGTAATTACATAATGAATCGCCGCTGTAGGCATACGCCATAAGCCATGTCGCTGTGCGTCGGTGGAATTTGTGAGGAATTTTATATCCTTCGGTGTTCTGCATACTTTCAGGTATTCCTGCATATGCTCAAAGAATATCTTACCTTCTTTCTGGGCTAATTCCCTGAGTTTCGATATGTCCTTTGGAATAAAGAGCAGACGGGGATGAATACCGCTAACTTCGTCTACAAGTTGTATAGATTTTTCTGGTTCAGGATCATGATCAGGCAAGATGCTTACCCCTTTTTTCTGTTGAGACTGAACTTTGAAGGAAAATATCAGCAGTATCAAAAAAAGCAAAAGAGTATTTCGTATAATTTTCATCCGCATTAAAAATCTCCCTTTATTCGAATGGTGCTGACTTAAGGAAATTTTAAGAAAAGATTAATTAATCAAAATCCTACAGATTCCCTTATAAAAGGGAGAGTTTAGAGGTTTTTGGCAATATGAGATATGGATTTTATGTTAAAGATAATATTCATAGGTTTTTAAAACTTTCAACCCCTTGAACCTTCCTCACCTCTTAATAAGAGGGAAATTTGAATATATTTTCTGAAAATTAATTATAGGGTTTTGCGAAAGAATGGACACTTTCAGTGCGCTCTACACAAAAACTCATGAAAACTTGTCTTATCAAAAAAATTGCAAAGTTATGGTTAATTTGAAATAGGGAAGGTCACAAGAGTGGTAGCGCTACGGGGAATCGAACCCCGGTCTGATGGCTGAGAACCACCCGTCCTAACCCCTAGACGATAGCGCCACTTAAAAAAATGGTTGCCGGGGAAGGATTCGAACCCTCACAGCGTGATCCAGAGTCACGAGTCCTACCTTTAGACGACCCGGCAACACAATTGGTACATTAAGAAGTAATGATAATTCTAACAAAAATTTGCTTTACTGTCAATAGCCGATTCAGCATTCAATTCACCATCAGTTTTATATAAACTCACATATCTTTTGAGCTGTATATGTGATAGAAACAGGGTCATAAAAAGTCTTCATTGATATTGTAAAAGCGAACATGAGTCAATGAAAAACATATATTTACCCGGAGATTAACCCATATCTCATAAATCCAACAGACCTATTAAAACTTTCCTCAGCGACTAAAGGGCGAAAGAAGCCTAATAGCAAGACAAGGGAGAATTTCGCATGGAAAAAATCGAATCACTGGAAACGCTGGTAATAAGCCAGCAAAAAGAATGGTCAGAAATTCTTACTGGCTTTGAGGCCGTAAATAACTATATAATACTGGACACAGATAAAAACCCACTTTACGTCGCTTCTGAGTGGGACAGGTCCTTCCTGGAAAGGATATTCCTTAAATCCCTCAGGCCCTTTACCATCTATATCTCAGATCTAGACGGTAAGCGTCTACTTATTTTACATAGGTCTTTTAAGTTTTACTTCCATAAGCTGGAGGTATACGACCCTAACTGGAATTATCTTGGGGCGGTGGAAAGACGTTTTTCAGTTTTCCAGAGACGCTATTCAGTTTTAAATAATCTGGGTTACGAAATTTTCCACCTATTTGGCCCGATTATTCACCCCTGGACATTTCTAATTAAAACCCCTGATAGAGAAATCGGTAAGATAACAAAGAAGTGGAGCGGTCTACTAAAAGAAGCCTTTACCAAAACTGACAACTTTGGCATAACTTTTCCGGCAGATCTGAAACTGGAATATAAGATAATACTGCTAGGTGCAGTATTCCTCATAGATTTTGTCCATTTTGAGAAGGATAATAACTGAATATTACTCCAAAATCCATTGTTCACCCTCGATCATAGGGGTTTTATACTGCTTTTCCAGACGGCCTGTCTTTTCAAGATGATCCACGCACGCCCGGACACACCCGCGCCCTACACATATAGCCCGATGTCTAAAACGATGATCCAGAAACCTGTAATATGAAGGGGGATTTTCCTTGCTGGAATCTTCCTTGAGAAACGGAGAATAACTGGGATCCCATCCCTGATGAAAATATACACACTTTTTAAAGTCTATATCGCTGTGGCTGAAAATTTTATCACTGATACGGGCTTTCACTGTTCTTTCCCTGGGAATTGCATCGGCAGGACAGCCTTTGATACATGCTCCACATTCGTCGCATACATTCTCTGTAAGTAATGGGTCTGATTCTAATTCAGCATCTGTCAGGACAGCGAACATACGCTGACGGGGGCCAAACTGAGGTGTTAGAAACAGCTTGCTTATACCCAGTTCGCCCAGACCGGCGGCACATCCAATAAGCCTGAGACTTATAATAGCATCGGGTTTTGGGCCACCGGGATAAACTGGTCTGCCGGCATGAGTTCCAAAAGGGTTATGGATAGGAACGGCTGTGTAACCCTGGTCTTCCAGAAAAAGCACTATCTTACGCAGTATCATAGGCGATAGTATTTCATTTATAAATTGATAAGAATCACAATTATAGGCCTGCCAGTAATGACCTTCCTCTACGGTTTTAAGTGCACCTCTTACCATTCGACAACCAATGGCAATAACACTTTTTGTATGGCTGAAAATAGATTGGGGATGAACGTCTGATGGCGCATAATCAAACCTGTCAATAGAAGCAACTCCTACCAGATCCGCTCCGGCCTGTTTTGCTACTGCTTTTACATCATTAGTTAGATTAGCTGTCATAAATATTTCCTTTCAATGAGATGATTCTTACGGCTTATGGTGCAAATGCTGCTTTAATTCCTTTTCGACTAACCACATAGTTAAAAGCTTCCATGGGTTGAGCCAGGGTAAATTTGCCGGTCAGTATAGCTTCCAGTTTTAATTCCCTTTTACTTATCTCCTCGGTGGCGGCTTTTGTATCCTTCCTGTTTAATGCCCACGAGGAAAAAACTTTATGACCGGAATAATGAAGCTGTTCTACATCCAGATTAATGCTGGTATCGTGGGGGAAAATGCCAAATATATTGGCATAACCGCCTCTTCTCAGCATCTGGAAGGTTTCCGGTATCACCGAAGGATCATTTGTGGCTGCGATCACTGCATCTGTTCCTATGCCCGATGTTAATTCTTTTACCACTTCAACTATTGATACATCAGAAGGATCAATAATTTCATCAGCCCCTATTTTTGCAGCCATCTGTCTTCTATGTTCCAGAGGTTCACTTACAATAATTCTGACACCCTCACGTTTTATCAGTTGAATAAACAGAAGTCCTATGGGCCCGGCACCAAGGATAACTACGTTTTCCCCCAGCGGCGTTTCTTCCAGCGCACCAAAACAACAGGCCAGGGGTTCTAAAAACATTAATTCCTCAGGCTTTACCTCGTCAGGTACAACGGCTATACCTTCGGTATCGGCCAGCATTTTTGGTATTCTTACATATTCGGCAAAGCCGCCGTCAATATCATGACCAACTCCGCATATTTCAGGGCAGAATTTGGTTAGTCCTTTCTTGCAGTAATAGCATATTCCACAGCACATAACAGGATCAACAGAGGCTTTTTGTCCTTCCAGATAATTCCTGTTCCTGGATTCACATATAACACCGGCTATCTCATGTCCCAGTACAACCGGGGGAGAATAATCGCTGGCATCACCTCGCTGGGCGCTTATGTCGGAGGTGCATATACCACAGAGGTCTACCTTGATCAATACATCACCCCGGGATAGTTCAGGTATAGGTTTTTCCCGGGTAACAAGGTCTTCACCCGGGGCGGTGAGTACTACAGTTTTCATGACTTATCATTTCCTTTAGGTCGAAACTTCTCACGATGCAGGATTTTTTCAGAAGGGAGCCTCACAGACTCCCCTGCGTTTCCCTGGATATACCCCAATCTAAGCAAACAAACAGGTTCGTAATGATCGGGTATAGAAAGTATATGCCTTAATTTCACCCTGTCCTTTTTTGTTTCCAGAGGTGCGTTTATGAAATGAGTTCCTATATTCAGGGAGATAGCGGCTAAGAGTATATGTTCTACAAAAGCACCCATTCCCATATACATCCAGGTCATCCTGTTTTCACCGGGAGACATCCTTTTGAGATTCATTATAATAATCATAATCAGAGGAGCATTTTTTATATGTTCAACAAACTTTGACGCGCCTATTTTACCCAAGCCCAGCTTGCCCAAAAACGACATATTCTTAGCGTTTTTCAGCAGTGGGCGCAGTTTGCTCTTATCTTTAATAAAACCGGGTATATCCATATGATCGTCAATCATAACACCCTCTGAACGCTGTACCCATTCGTCTTTACTCAGACTCATCCATTTGCTGACATCATCCAGAAAGCGGCTGTCTCCCATCTGGGCAGACATACTTTTAAGCACTAATTTTGCCAGTTTGTCTTTAGTATCTTGTTTTTCTATTGTAATTATTTCCCAGGGCTGGACATTAAAGGGTGAGGGTGACCATCGGGCAGCTTCAACAATTGTTTCCAGGTCTTTTTGCGAAACAGGTTTATGGGTAAACTGCCCTCTGTAAGTCCGTCTTTTCAGAACGGTCTTCATAAAATCCATTTTCGTCCTCTATAATCAGAGTACCGGTATTGTTAGCTTTTGTTAAAAAGCATGTCCCACCTGTTTTTGCGTTACCGAGAAATTCCCGGGTCCTTTTCTGAAGGATTGCCAGATTTTCACCGAAGCAAAATACTGCCGGTCCCCAACTGCTGAGTCCCACTCCATGTCCGCCATTTTCCCGCAAGAATGTCATAATTTCCATAACAATTGGATCCTGATGTTGAAGCTCAACTTTTTTCCATGCCAGAGTTTGAATCAGGTCAATCGCTTCGCCGAAGGGTTGCAATTCTTGCTGTATAAGGGACGGCAGGAGTTTCATCAGTATTATATGGGATAAGGCCTGAACTTCCTCCAGGGGCATGGGGCACAGGGTTTTGAAAAGTTTTACTTCTGCATCTCCGGATATGTGTTTGCAATTGGGTATTGTAATCAATACATCCCATTCAGGAAAGTCATAACGGGCAATTACAGGGGGAGGTTTTACACCTTTGGAAGCTGATGAGGGGAGATATGATGTTTTTTCGCTATTATTCTTTTTATCTGAGAAGGTATGTCCACCGTCAACAATAAATCCACCCTGAGAAAATGCTGCAACGCCGATTCCGGATGTTCCGCCTCTGCCTACGATATATGCAAGCTGTTGAGGTGAATATTCAAGACCATTTAATTTACATGCGGCTTGAGCTATACCAAGGGATAACTGAGTTCCAGAGCCAAGTCCCGAATGAAAGGGTATGCTTTTTTCAATATTGATTTTTACGTTATCAATACCACATTTTTCTTTGAGAGCATCTAATATTTTACCTGCACGTTGTTTAATATCCGGGGAGCATATTATTTCGTTATGATCTGCCTTCCGGGCTGTAATACTAAATCCCGGATTGGATAAAGATAGACCTATACCGCCATCTATACGTCCAAGATTTCCATTTAAGTCTATCAGGGCCATATGAACTCGGGAGGGTGTTATTACTTTTACATTACTCATCTAAAACCACCCCTTAAACCAATGCTATTACCCTTGCTGGTGCGCCGGAGCTTTTTTTCAACTTCATAGGTGCTATTATCACAAAAAAGCTGCCTTTTTTTATCTTATCAAGATTATGCAGATTTTCAACGTTTGGTATACCGTGCTTTAAAAATGTATGATGCGCAGGGAAATCAATATCTTTACCAGCCAGACAGTCAATGTTTGGGTTGTCTGTGCCAATGGCTTTTATACCCCTGGAAGCCAGGAATTCGGCAGCCTTACCGGTGAAACCTATCCACTTTTCAATAAAAATCGGGTCATTCACCAGTTTTTCCATATCAGTAAACAGGAAAACGATTTTGCCTTTTACGTCACCATTTTCTTCGATCCATTTTTTTACATGCTTTTCTGTAACCTCATCTCCGGGTTCAAGTTCTGAAAAATCCATAATTACGGCTTCACCCATAAGCTTTTCCAGTTTCAGATCAGCTACAACTACCCCATCCGCATACATCAAAGCAGGAGCATCAATATGGGTGGAATAATGTCCTGATACGTCAATTCTGCTTTCGAAGTATCCATCATGCTCCATAGTTGCCGTATCATAAATTTTGGCCGGGTCTATAGGAGCTTCTCTTGGGCTGTCCTCGTCCACAGTATATGAAAGGTCTATGATCTTATCAAAAGTTATCTGCAATTTTGTCCTCCATCTTCTCAAACAGACCTTTTTGAATCAGCTTCTTGATACTACCAGAACCATATGTTTGCAATTATCATACCATTTAATAAAGGGTGAAAAGAAATCTAATTGCATCCGTGAAGATAAGTAATAGTTACAAAAAGCATTATATTGCCCGACCAAAAGCTATTAACTGCACAAAAATGGCCACCTTTGCTTTCCCTTTAAAGCACGATTTGGTGCGATTCAAACCCTTGTGAGTATATCATGGAAAGTTACTGATGGTCAAGTTGTTTTTCTGTATCCCAAGCATAAATTTTATGTCCGTGAAAACTTTGCCTCTTCTGGCTTGATTGGGGTAAAGATAAGAAACTTTTTTATGCTGTCATTCCTGCTTCAAGCTTTTTCAAAAAGCTTGAAGCAGGAATGACAAGATTAGAGGATTTTCAATTATAACCCCACTAAACCCAGAAAAACCAAACTTTTTTTACTCCGTTCTTCGCAATAACACAGGGATGTAAAATTTATGCTTGGTCCTGTATCCAAAATCTATAACTTGACGTATTGTCTTTATATTTATACAATTATACTTGTTGTGATATTTTATAGCCAAGTATAGTAAATATATAAATATTGAAAGGGAAACTATGGAGCAGGAAAATAAACAAAAACAGGCTTTATTCAGGGTTACTTTGCGTTCTATAATTATTGGTATACTCCTTATACCCATAAATGTCTACTGGGTGACTCTAGTGGAAGTGAAGTATTATTCCCTGGATGGCTCATGTTTGCCGCTATTTGTAGAGCCTGTGTTTATACTTTTTGTGGTGACTTTCATTAATTTTGCTCTTAATAGAATTTCACCACGAACAGCCCTTAATCAGGCAGAACTGCTAATAATTTATATAATGCTTGTAGTGTCCATGACTTTTGCCGGTCATGATACCTTCCAGAACCTTTTCGGTCAGATATCCCACGCATATTGGTTTGCTACGCCTGAAAATGAATGGGAACAGTTGTTTTTCAGATACATACCTTCCTGGCTTACTGTAAGTGATAAATCAGTTCTGGACGGATACTATAAGGGTGAATCCAGCATATACACAAGGCAAAATTTTATACCCTGGGTTAAGCCATTGCTTATGTGGGGTGCGTTTTTTGTTGCCCTGGTCTTTCTGATGCTCTGCCTGAATTCCCTTATAAGAAGGCGTTGGACAGAACATGAAAAGCTGGCCTACCCTGTTATCCAGCTTCCCCTGGGGTTAACTCAGGAAGGTGGTACAGCCCTTCTTAAAAATAAGATTATGTGGATGGGTTTCGGTGTGGCTGCCCTTATTGGTATTATAAACGGCTTAAACACCCTTTATCCATCTATACCGAGGATAAATTATATAAAACTTACCAATGTTGGTCATGTGTTTACCGATAGACCCTGGGATGTGTTAAGGGGTACTCGGATTTCCCTGTATCCATTTGCTATAGGCCTCGCCTTCTTTTTACCTCTGGATCTTTCCTTTTCATGTTGGTTTTTCTTTGTATTCAGAATGATGGAACAGGTGTTCGGACACGCCCTGGGACTCAGGGGATTTCCATATTTCAGCGAACAGGCATCAGGTGCGTGGTTTGCTGTGGGACTGGTGGCTTTATGGAGCATGAGGAAATATACAATACAGGTATTAGGCAAGGCTCTTGGGTTATCCAGTGAAATAGATGACTCAAAAGAACCAATCTCATATCGCGTGGCTTTGCTGGGGAGCTTAATATTCGGGGCTTTTGTCTTTGGCTTTCTTCATATAGCCGGAATTGAAATGTGGGTTGTAGCCATATTTTTAGCTATGTTTATGCTCCTGGCCCTGGCTATTACAAGGGTTCGGGCTGAACTGGGAACACCCCATGAAATATCAGCCGGGGATCACTACGCAAATCCCCTTTATATAATAAGCTATCTGGTGGGTACCACGAATATATCATCATCAAGCCAGACTGTGCTCTCAACCTTACACTGGTTTAACCGGGGATTTAGGAATCATCCCATGCCAAGTCAGCTAGAGGCATTTAAAATGGCTGAGAACGCAAAAATAAGCAACAAAGGCCTGATTGTGGCCTTAATCGTGGCAATTTTCATAAGCCTTTTCTCAGTATACTGGGCAAATCTGGACATAACATACCGTGAAGGTGCAAACGCCAGCGCCGGTGGGTTTAAAGACTGGGTTGGTCGTGAAACATTTACCAGGCTTCAGCGCTGGTTACAGTTCCCCTCTGATCCGGACTGGACTAGAATATCATATATGCTTGGTGGTACGGGTTTTGTCTTTATTCTTACGATTTTACGAATGCGCTTTGTGTGGTGGCCTTTTCATCCCGCCGGATATGCCCTGGCCATAAGCTACGCAATGGACTATTTCTGGTTTGCTTTTTTCGCAAGCTGGCTTATAAAGTTTATTCTTTTAAAGCAGGGGGGTATAAAAACCCATAGAAAATTCGCTCCTTTCTTCCTGGGACTTATATTGGGTGATTATGTAACTGGAAGCGTCTGGGCCATTCTGGGCCCGTTATTCGGGTTTAGAAATTACAAGATATTCATTTAAGCATGACAGAACAAGATCGCAGTTTCATAAGAAAATATATAACTCAAATTCCATCGGTGGGAAAATTCCTGGAACATCAAAAAATAAAGGAGCTTATGAGCACTTTCCCCCGGACAATAATCGTGGAATCCATAAACCAAGTATTTGGTTCTCACAAGAAAAAAATCCTTTCTGCCAGCAGGGAGGAAGAGATCGCAGATATAGATTTGTCCTTTGATACAATTTTTCATCAAGTATCCATCCTGGCAGAGGAGAAATTCAGACCATCTTTTCGCAGGATTATTAACGCCACCGGGAATGTGCTGAATGGAAAAATGGGGCGCACCCCGTTAAATAATTTTTCCGCAAAAGTCCTTGCGGAAAACGCATCAGGATATATATCACTTGATGCAAAAGATGGAAAAGGTAGAGATTATCATATACAAAATTGGTTATCAAAATTCGTGGAGTCAGAGGATTGTCTTGTGGTAAACAATAACTCCGCAGCGGTTATGCTTATTTTAAATACAATAGCGAACCAAAACGAAGTTATTGTATCCAGGGGGCAGTTGATAGACAGCGACGGCTTCCGATTGCCGGAGGTTATTGATAAAAGCGGCGCAAAGCTGGTCTCAGTCGGTGCGACAAATAAAACCCATCTGAGGGATTATACTGGAGCGATTAGAAATGAAACCGGGGCAATAATGAGAGTAAATAAGAGCAGCTATCAGATATCCGGTTTTTCCCGCGATGTATCCCTGGATGAACTTATACAGCTTGGGAAAGAATATCATATCCCTGTAATTGACAACATAGGCAATGGGTTTCTTTTTGACATGACTCAATATGGTCTCCCGGATGAACCTTCAGTATTCAATAGCTTAAAAGCCGGTGCAGATATTGTATGCTTCAGCGGGGATAAATTTTTGGGAGGCCCCCAGGCCGGGATAATTACAGGCAATTCGCAATACATAAGCATGATGCGGGAAAATCCCCTGTATAGGATAATGAGGGTCGGAAAGCTGACTCTTATTACCCTGGAATCAACGCTCATGTCTTATCTTGATATGGAGAAAATAACTGATAATAATACCACTATCGGTTATCTACTCAGATCAAAAGATGAAATTGAAAATCTGGTCAAAAAGCTGCTAAAGCTAATAGGTGATGATTTATCCCACGTAGCCCGGATAGATACGGAAGATGGTTTTTCATATATCCCATCCCATCCAAACAAATTTGCTACAAAACTTGTAATTATTAAACCTGAAAGTTTATTTGTTGAAGACCTGGACAAAAGGTTGAAATCCAGCGAAACTCCTGTTTTTGGTATAATAAAAGATGATAAATTAGTGCTTGATCTCAGAACATTAAGGGATAATGAAATAGAAGAACTAGCATTAAGTCTTAAAGAGACTTTTCTCTTTTATGAGAAATAGCTGTATGATATAATACCCTTCGTTGGTTTTATCTTACTGAAATACAATGAAAAAAGGAGACCAGAAATGGGTAAAATAAAGACTCTCGTGTTTGCAGGCGGAGAAATCCACGATGCTAAGGGTTGTGGAGAGGCTATTATGGAGGCAATGTCAGAAGAAAAGGATTTTGATCTGACTTATGTGGAAGACGATCTGGATGCTTTAGTTGCGCCTAATCTTGACCCCTATGACCTGATAATTTTCTATTACACCATAGGTGAAATAACCGACGCCCAGAGAGATGGGCTTTCCAACTTCATTAAATCCGGTAAAGGCTATGTGGGTATTCATTCTGCCGCCGATTCTTTCAGGGAAGACCCGGCATACCGGGCGATGGTTGGCGGTTATTTTATAACCCATCCCCGTTATCGCCAGTATCAGGTCAGCGTTGTGGAAAGCGATCATCCCATAACAGAAGGTTTGGATGAATTCATGGTTACTGATGAGCAGTACATTACAAATTATGACCCGCGTGTAAACGTATTGGCTTCTGCTTTGTGGAAGGGAACGGCCATGCCGGTGGCGTGGACCAAGGACTGGGGCAAAGGTCGCATTTTTTATCTGGCCCTGGGACATAATCCCGACTCCTGCCGGGATGAAAACTTTAAGCTTCTTCTTCAGCGCGGGGCCCTATGGGCAGCCTCAGCCGGAGAATAATATTTTATTCATGGGCACGTTGAAACGTGCCCATGCTAAACCCCATAGAATTTAAATCTCTTCTGAAAGAAGCTTAATGACAGTCTGAACATCCTTATCACCACGACCTGAAAGACATATAACTATTATCTCAGAAGGATCAAGCTTTGGGGCCATTTTCATGGCATGGGCAACGGCATGGGCCGATTCCAGCGCTGGGATAATACCTTCCTGCTCGGAAAGCAGTTTGAAGGCTTCCAGGGCTTCTTCATCGGTAATTGATACATATTCTGCCCTGTTGCTCTCTTTAAAGAAGCTATGTTCGGGGCCAACTCCGGGATAGTCCAGACCAGCAGATACCGAATGGGTTGGCATTATCTGGCCGTCGTCATCCTGCAATATATGGCACATACTGCCATGAAGTACCCCTCTTGTTCCTGCTGTCAGGGATGCCCCATGCTTCAAGGTTTTAAGTCCCAGTCCACCGGCTTCTACTCCAACAAGTTTAACTTCTTTATCTTCGTAAAATGGATAAAAAAGCCCCATGGAATTGCTTCCACCGCCTACACAAGCTAACAGGTAATCGGGCAAACGACCTTCTTTTTCCATTATCTGAGTTTTAACTTCCTTACCTATGACAGATTGGAAATCCCGAACCATTACAGGATATGGATGAGCGCAAACTACCGAGCCAACCATGAGATATGTATTATGAACATTTGTAACCCAATCCCGGAATGATTCGTTTATGGCATCTTTAAGGGTTTTGGTTCCTGATGATACTGGCACAACCTTAGTTCCTAAAAGCTTCATGCGAAAGACGTTTATGGCCTGGCGTTCTATATCCTCATCACCCATGTAGACTTCGCAGTCAAATCCGAATATGGCTGCAACGGTGGCCACAGCGACGCCGTGCTGTCCAGCGCCGGTTTCAGCTATAATACGATCTTTTCCCATTCTACGGGCTAATAAAGCCTGACCCAGAGTGTTGTTTATTTTATGTGAACCGGTATGATTAAGGTCTTCCCGCTTGAGATATATCTTAGCTCCGCCCAGATATTCTGTCAGTTTTTCCGCATAATACAGGGGATTGGGTCTGCCTGCATATTCCTGCAGGTAGTAATCAAGTTCCTCGTGAAATTTGCTGTCTGCTTTTGCTTTAATATAAGCTTCTTCCAGTTCCAGCAGAGCAGTCATAAGGGTTTCGGGTACGAACCGACCTCCGTAAATTCCGAAATGTCCCCTTTCGTCTGGCAACATAATTTAACTCCAAATGATTTTCTTAAATATTTGGTTCGGGTATATTTTATACCCGAACCAAATAAACTTATTAATCACCTACTTTTGGCAGGTGTGAAAGTGATTCCTTTATCTTTTCTTCGGGGTAATCATAATTATGAAGCTTACCCTCAAAGTAGGCCTGATAAGCTGCCATATCAACATGACCATGACCGCTATGGGCAATAAGTATGGTTTTAGCTTCACCACTTTTCTTGCATTTAAGAGCTTCGTCAATACCAGCCCTTATTGCATGATTTGTCTCAGGCGCGCTGATTATACCTTCGGTTTTGGCAAACAATACACCAGCTTCAAAGGTCTCAAGCTGATGTACGGATACAGCTTCTACAAGTCCTAGATTATGAAGATGACATATTATCGGGGCCATACCATGATAGCGAAGTCCGCCGGCATGTACAGGAGGCGGAATGAAATCATGACCAAGGGTGAACATCTTCAGCAGAGGGGTCATTCCTGCTACATCACCAAAGTCATAGGTATATGGTCCCCTTGTCAGGGTTGGACAGCTTGCCGGTTCAACATTGATAATGCGAAGGTCGGGCTTTTTGCCATCAATCTTATCCTTCAGGAAAGGCAGATACATACCGGCTGCGTTTGATCCGCCGCCGACGCAACCTACGATAATATCTGGATAAAACCCGGCCATTTCCATCTGTTCTTTGGCTTCCTGGCCTATAACTGTTTGGTGAAGCAGAACATGGTTAAGCACACTTCCTAGAGAATAATGGGTGTCTTCACGGGATACGGCTTCCTCCACAGCTTCGCTTATTGCCAGACCAAGGCTGCCGGGGGAGTCAGGATCTTTTTCAAGCATGGTTCTTCCGGCGTTGGTTTCGTTGCTGGGACTGGGTACACATTTACCACCCCAGGCCTCCATCATTATACGACGATAGGGTTTTTGATGATAACTTATGGCCACCATGTAGACCTTGATCTCCACATCAAAACAAGCGCCGCCAAAAGAAAGGGCACTTCCCCACTGACCGGCTCCCGTTTCAGTAGTAATACGCTTGATGCCCTCTTTTTCGTTGTAATAGGCCTGAGCGACAGCGGTATTAGGTTTGTGGCTTCCGGGAGGACTTGTTCCCTCGTATTTATAGAATATTCTGGCCGGTGTATCCAGAGCTTTTTCAAGGTTATGCGCCCTGAATAATGTGGTTGGTCTCCACAGCTTGTATACATCCAGAATTTCACCGGGTACATCGATCCATCTTTCGGTACTTACCTCTTGCTTGATCAGTTCCATTGGGAACAATGGGGCCAGGTCATCGGGCCCTACCGGATTTCCTGTTGCCGGATGCAAAGGAGGAGGAAGTGGTTCCGGCAAATCTGCCTGTATGTTATACCATTGGGCAGGTATTGATTTTTCATCAAGTATGAACTTGGTTCTGTCTGGCATTTGGTTCTCCTTATATAGATTAAAATTAATGTGAAGTTAATTGCCTTATTTTAAGGCCAATGTCATCGCTTCGCATGAGCGACTCACCAACTAACATAGCATTTACGCCGCAACCTCTGAGAATATCAACATGACTTTTAGTGAATATACCGCTTTCGCTTACTATAACCTTATCCCGGGGTATCCTTTTAGCAAGTTTTTCCGTTGTATGAATATCAGTTTCAAAAGTCTTGAGGTTTCGGTTATTAATACCGATAATTTCCGCATTAGTATTTAATACCGTATCTAACTCTTCAATAGTATGCACTTCTACAAGGCAATCCAGTTGTAGGCTGTAAGCTGTATCCAAAAAGCTTTTCATTTTTTCAATATCCAGAATCGCCGCTATCAATAAAATAGCATCGGCACCGGCTAATCTGGACTGATATATCTGATATTCATCAATTATAAAATCTTTACGCAGAAGGGGAATACTATCAGTCACACTGCGAACTTTTTTCAGGAAGGCTAACTCACCCTGGAAGAATTTTTTATCCGTGAGAACTGATATGGCAGCAGCGCCATTGTTCTCGTATATATCAGCAATTGCCTCTGGATCAAAATCTTGACGAATAATGCCCCTTGATGGTGAAGCCTTTTTTATCTCGGCTATAAGATTTACCTTACCCAAAGATGATATGGCATTTTTGAAATCTCGCATATCATCTGTATCATAAATTTTACACTTTATTTCGTTTAAAGGGAAGGTTTGTTTTTGTTTATTAACTTCCAACCTTTTTTGAGCGACAATTTTATCCAGAATCATAACAGAAATAACCTTTAATTACAATAATCATCTTCCACAGGAACATCCAGAAGTTTCATAGCCTCTTCCGCCGTGGATTTTTCGTGAACTATAGCACAGGCTGCCCGGACTAACCTATCAGGATGTTCATGCTGGAAAGCATTTCTACCTATAGAAAGACCTGCACAACCGGCTTGCATTGCCCCTTCGATCATTTTAAGGGTTTTAAGATCACCCAACTTTGATCCACCGGCTATGACTACTGGTGCAGGACATCCATCTACAACTTCCCTGAACGAATCCGGATCACCTGTGTATGAGGTTTTGATTATATCCGCGCCTAATTCCGCCCCAACTCTTGCAGCAATCTTTACTACTTCTACAGCATTTTCGTCTTTAATATTTGGCCCCCGGGCATACATCATGGCCAGTAATGGCATTCCCCAATCAATACACTGCTGGGAGATCATTCCCAGATCCATCAGCATATCAGATTCGTTTTCTGAACCAATGTTTATATGAACAGATACACCATCAGCACCCATTTTTATAGCCCGTTCGACGGAGTTTACAAGGACTTTACTATTTGGATCTGGACTCAGGCACGTACTGGCCGACAAGTGCAGTATTAAACCCACATCTCTTCCGTAGCCCCGATGTCCGTGAAGGGCCAGACCCATGTGCCCTACCACTGCGTTTGCACCACCTTTGGCCACCAGATCAACGGTCTTACCCATATCAGTAATACCGTGTATAGGCCCCAATGTAACACCGTGATCCATAGGAATTATTATAGTTTTTTCTGTTGCGCGATTTATAATCCGCTCCATTCTGATTTGTTTTCCGATCATTTTGCTGCCCCTTCTGTCAGATCTGACAAACAAAAAAGCCGCTGACACTTTTTAATGTGCCCGCGGCTTTTTATAATTATTGAATGAAAATTAGTTCTAGTTAAACACTTTCATCCGGGCACATTAAGATTTCAAATCGCCAATACCAGCGCCAATAGTTATTAATATTAAAATTGGTTTGATTGGCAAACGAAATCAACATTAAGTGCCCTCTGCTTTAAATGATTATATGAACAAGGATTAATTCTGATATAGAGAATACCAGAAAATATTAAATAAGTCAAGAATAAAAATCCAAGCCCAATCATAAAATTTATGTCCGTGAAAACTTTGGCTCTTCCGGCTTGAGTATGGTAATAATTTGAAAGTTTTCTCAGCTTGTCATTCCTGCTTTCGCAGAAATGACAAACAGAGGATATCTTAATTGGACAATGTTTTTTACACTTCCACACTCAAGCCGGAAGAGCCAAAACCTCTGATAAAGACTAAAAACTTACTATATATGTTATTGCTTCGTCACCCCATTCTTCGTAATAACACAGGAATGTAAATTTATGTTTGGGTTCCAACAACTTTTTCTTGATTTATAAATCAAAATATGCTATTCTTTTTTATATATACAATTATGTGCCTGTAGCTCAGATGGATAGAGCGTTAGACTCCGGATCTAAAGGCCGTCGGTTCGAATCCGACCAGGCATACCAAACACAAAGTGAAGCGCCGTAGGCTTTTACGGCGCTTTATTTATCCTGAAGTGAGTCAAAAAACCTGCTGTTTGTGGCATATACGTGGCAGAGACGTTCCTCAACCACCTGCATAAGGCAGTTGAAGAACCTTTTTTTTCGAATGCTCCTCCGCCACATGAGCATATAGTAAAGTCGTCTCATAACTCTGGTGCCCCATCAGTTCCTGGACTTCCCTGAGTGCAACTCCAGCCATTACCAAATGTGAAGCAAAAGTATGTCTCAGGGTGTGGAGAGTAACTCTCTCTAGGCCTGCTTTCCCTAATACGCCTGACCAGGTCCTCTTGATATTGCTCTTGAGCTTCTTGCCGCAATAGGTGAAAACATATTCGCTTAATCCTGATCGTTCCCTATGCTCCCTAAGAATGTTATACAGAACAGGCGTCAGTTGTATCATCCTGGATTTATAGTTTTTGGTGTGCCAATCAGATTTGGACTGGATAGTTACAGTCCGTCGATCAAAATCAATATCCATCCATTTAAGGTTAAACAACTCGCCTTTTCTCATCCCTGTATGCAGAGCTGTGACAATAAGCGGATGAATATATGATCCTTCTGCGGCTTCGATAAGCCGTTGTATCTCCTCCTGATTGAGGAATCTCGGCAGATTTTTCGTAACTTTCATCCTCTCAACACTGGAAGCAGCATTCTTATCAATGTAACCCCAGCGAATTGCCATTTTAAACATATGTGAGAGGTTTGACAAATCATGATTAACTGTAACCGGTGCTGCACCTTCCTTTACCCGTTTCTGCTTATAGTTCTCAAGCATCTGCGGGGTTATCTGGCTCAACGGGATCTTGCCGAAATGTGGCAGCAAATGTTTATTGATCCTGCATTTATCGCCTCTGGAAGTGCTTCTGGCTTTTGTTGTACTGGAATATTCAAGATATCCCTCAACTAAATCAGAAAAAGTTATATCTTCCTTCAGCCAGAGTTCCCATTTGCCCTCAACTATCTCAGCTTCGAGTTTCCGCTGTACCCTTTCGGCTTCCTTCTTTGTGCCAACAGTGCGTCTAAATCTTTGTCCGTTAGGAAAAACAACATATACGCTCCATTTGGCAGTCCTTTTATTTTTCCGTTGATAAATATTCGGCATCGTGAATCTCCTTGGATCTCAACCATTCATCTATGGCTGACTGTCTGAATCTCAAGTGTCCATGCATCTTGATATGCGGAATCTTCTTCTGACTGGTCAGCGAGTAGATGTAGGTTTTGGATACCTTCAGGAGTTCACAGATCTCTTGGACAGTCAACAACCTGTTTTCTGCTGTTGACAGATTCTCACCATCTCCAAGTATCCCAGAATGATAGTCGTTTCGCACTGCATTGTCAACAGCTGAATCTCTAATATCGTCCTTCATATATATACACCCCCATTCAGAACTGTAAGTAATATACTCAAAGAAAATACTTTGTGTTAAGGAACAAGTTGGTATCCAAGTACCCCATAATTTAATTCTCAATTTCACTTTCACTTGCCAAAACTAAAGAAAAAGCCTTCTGAAACTGAAGTTATATCAGTCAATATAACCAGTTCTGGCATCAATGAGGGAATATAGAGTCTTTACCACATGCAGGTAAGGGAAGAGAATCCCATACTCTTCCTGTTTCAGAACATCGGCATCTTTGTCTAATGGCTCCCGAAACAGATCCTTGTGGATATTCTCCCGCACGTTGACGATATCCCTCTGGATAATGTCCTTGTATTCCTGCTCAAAGGCGTATACTTTCTTTGCCAGTTGGGCATATTCCGGCTTTGCCTTTTTGAGAATATCCTCACTTTTGTCAGAAGAAGCGTTCCTGTATGTTCCATACAGAGCAGTGAATTGCTCCATATCCTGGTCAGATATTGCATAGAAAAAACCTCTGGTCAGTTCCTGAAGCTTTTCATTGTAAGAACCAAAGCGCTCCATTCCAGCCTTTAGACTTCGCTCATACAGGGAAAGCATATCCTCCCGGAAATCGGCATCCTGCACCATATACAATTGGGCCTGATATGTAGTATGCAGTGCTGTGCCCTTTGCCTTTTCCAAACGCCTTTCGTAAGGTGCTGTTGTCTCCCTCTCC
>WJIO01000143.1 GCA_014730235.1 Candidatus Poribacteria bacterium | reverse complement strand
TGGTGATACCGATATAATAACCTCTAACCTAAAAACCAGTGATGTTGCCCTTTTTCCCAACAAAGGTAAGGGTGTTTTCAGCGGAGGATCTAAATACTCAGTTCCCAAAGGCCCTCTGGCTACAGAAGTTATTGATATTGATAATGACAAAGACCCGGACATAGCCGTATTATGTTTTTCTGCTGGTAAAGTCTCAATAATGCAAAATCATGGCAAGGCAAGTTTTACCGTTTCGGAAGGTTACAAAGTTACCGGTTCATCCGCTCATTTATGCAGTGGTGATTTCAATTCTGATGGTAATATAGATCTGGCAACGGCCAATTCCAACTCTTCGGATATATCAATATTGTTAAACAAAGGCAGTGGGAATTTTGAAACGGAAAGAAAAATAAAATTACCGGAAAATGTATTCCGTATAGCTTGTCAGGATTTCAATAATGATTCAAAACCAGATATAACCGTTATCAGCAGAAGTAAAGTGTATGTGATGATAAATTCCGGTTCAGGTGATTATTTTTCTGACTATAAACCTTATGATACCGGACAAAATACCCAGAACATAAAAGCTGAGGATATAAATGGTGATGGAAGCTTTGATCTGGCTGTAGTCAATGCAAATCAGGAATTAAAAGTATTTATCAATGATGGTAAAGGTACTTTTGAATTAGAAGAGACCCTGATGACCGGATCTGTACCCCTGGATATAGCAGTTCTTGATGTCAATGGCGATGGTCGAAAAGATCTGGTTACAGCTAACAAAAACTCGAAAGATCTATCAGTATTTCTGAAACGGGAAAACAAAACCCACGCGCCTGCTATGAATTATGACTTACGAATTGAACCATCGGCTGTGTATGTTATGGATACTAATGACGATGGTGTGGCATCGGATATGGCTATAGTATCCAGTAAATCAGGGGTATTGGCTATACTGGTTAATACATATGGTAAGAATTTGCGTTAAAATTTAAGGTTATTCCGACTTGAGTGGAGTAAAGATAAGAAACTTCTTTATGCTCTCATTCCTGCTTTCGCAGGAATGGCAAAAAGAGGATATTATTTTTTAATTAGAAAACATTTTTTATATTTCCACACTTAAGTCGGAAGAACCAAATTTAAATCCCAGGAGGGAAAATCATGAATGTAGCAGTGGTAATAATAGATACCCTGAGATATGACTATATATCAGCCAACGGTAATCCCAACATAAAAACCCCAAACATTGATAGACTTATAGGTAAATCTTGGAATTTTCACAAGGCTTTTGCCGCCAGCTTCCCCACTATTCCCCATAGAACAGATGTAATAACCGGTCGCTATGGTGCACCTTTTCATCCCTGGAAATGCCTGGATTTTGATGTGGTAACTTTACCCAGATGGCTGGCTGAAAAGGGTTACTGCTCTCAACTTATTCATGATACACCTCACCTGGTAAACGGCGCGCATGGTTTTGATTTTCCCTTCGATGCCTGGATGCCTATCCGAGGAGCAGAAGTAGATCGGGCATGGATAACGGACTCATGGATACCCATGAGTAACTGGAAATTTGATCCGTTATTCGATGAATTTGATGTAAGTATGGAGGAAGTGATGCGTATACATCATGCAATAACATGCTATATACATACCAATCGAGGACGGGAAAAAGAAGAAGACTGGAACGCCGCAAAACTATTTTCTACAGCCGCCCAATTCCTTAAAGATAACAAAACCAGGGAAAACTTTTTCCTTTGGGTGGACTGTTTTGATCCCCACGAACCCTGGGACGCGCCGCCGGAATTCATGAAGATGTATGACAAAACAACGGGTTATGACGGAACAATAGATCCTCGCTCTTTCCATTTCCGTAACAATAACAACATTTCAGAAGCCGCCAGAAACAGGATAAAAGCCGAATACAGCGCAAAGGTTACTTTTATGGATAAATGGTTTGGTGTTTTCCTGGATGCACTGGAGGAAACCGGTCTGGATAAAAATACAGCAGTAATATTGACATCAGATCATGGCACGAATGTCGGAGATAGAGAAGGCAAATTTGGCAAAGCTGGTCCTCCAAGAGAAAATGAATCTCATGTTCCCTTTGTAGTATACATGCCCGGATCAGGTAGTGGTGTAAGTGATGCCATAGTTCAACCCCAGGATGTATTTGCTACAGTCATGAGCTGCATTGGTGAAGAAGGTGCCTTACCTGATGGTATAAACTCTAATAACCTGCTAGATATAGCTAATGGAAATATAGAAAAAAGAAATATAGCCCTTGCTGGAACATCTATAGGTAACTGGGGAAGAGCAGGCAAAGACAGGATTATCTTTTCAGCATTTAACAAGGAATGGAGATTGGGTTTTGCGGCAAATCCAGAAAAATGTGAATTACAGAAACTTGGTTCTATGGAAAATATAGCTCAAGATAATACAGCAATTGTAAGTAAAATGCACGCCGAAGCGATAAACGAGATAGAGCGCAGAGGACTTGATCCAGAACTGCTGAAATGGTTAAGAAGTAATGGAGAAAATCAATTCCCGGAAAGTTTCCAGGTTACTGATGCGCACCCAGCTCCAGCAGGATGGGTCGGTGGATACTGGAACAAGATGTATAAAAGCATGAAGATGCCTAAAAAACGAAACTGAATTTGATGTCAGGAAAGGAGGTAGTTATATATGCGGAATTACGAATTATTAGCAAAATTGGGAGGATACCAGAATAAAATTGATAATGCTATAGAGGAACTACAGGCAGAACGGGTAATACCACGAATATGGAACCACCATTATACAGTCTGGAACGCAGATCCAGCTGAAATCAGTAACAGGTTGGGGTGGCTTCATATTGCAGAGGTAATGAAGGATAATGCATGCTATCTTAAAGCTACGACAGAATCAATCCAGGTTGATGGATATACAAATATTTTACTCCTTGGTATGGGCGGTTCCAGTTTAGCTCCGGAAGTATTTAGCAAGACTTTCGTCAGAAATGAAGAATATCCAGAATTGGAAATTCTGGATAGCACTGATCCGGGTTCTATACTTAGTTACTCTGACAAACTGGATTTGGAACGAACTTTATTTATAGTATCAACAAAATCCGGCGGAACAGTGGAAACTCTATCCTTTTTTAAATACTTTTACAATAAGGTAGCGGATAAACTTGGTGCTAAAAATGCAGGAGAGCATTTCATAGCTATAACCGATCCAGGAAGTCACCTGGTGGATATAGCAAAAAAATATAATTTCAGAGAAACGTTCCTTAATGATTCAACTATTGGAGGGCGATTTTCCGCACTATCATATTTTGGTCTTTTGCCTGCTGCCTTAATGGGTGTGAATGTACCACTTTTGCTTGATAGGGCCGGTAATATGATGTTAGCCTGCCATGATGGGTATATCGGGGCACAACTCGGTGCTATAATGGGCAAGTTAGCCCTGGCTGGCAGGGATAAATTAACTCTTGTAACATCTCCGGCTTTAAAAGCCTTCGGTGCATGGGTGGAGCAGCTTATTGCTGAGAGCACAGGTAAAAACGGTATGGGTATACTTCCTGTTGATGGCGAATCCCTATATGAACCTGATGTATATGGAAACGACAGGCTATTCATATATATGAAAATCAAAGGTAATGATTCTCTTGATGAAGATATAAAAAAACTGCACAGCTTTGGTCATCCGGTAGTCTGGATCGAATTAGAAGATGAATATGATCTGGGTGGGGAATTTTTCCGATGGGAAATGGCTACAGCCGTAGCTTGTTATTGTCTTGGTATCAATCCCTTCGACCAGCCTAATGTAGAGTCGGCCAAAAAGCTTGCCAGGGAAATGGTGTCAGAATACCACAAAACTGGTGAATTGCCTGTTATGATACCAAAGGCAGAAGATAGTGAAATAAAAATATATTCCTATGTAAATGGTAAAACACCTGAAGAAGTCTTTAAAACGTTTATAAATCAACGTGGAGATAATGATTACATAGCTATACAGGCATATATTCAGCCCACAGAAGAAGCAGATAAAGCCCTTCAGAAATTCAGACATAAATTGGGTAAAGAAACCGGATTGGCAACAACATTGGGTTATGGCCCTAGATTCCTTCATTCTACGGGACAACTGCATAAGGGTGATTCAGGAAATGGGATCTTTATCCAGATAACATCAGATAATATTTTGGATGTTGATATACCTGATGAAGCTGGTATGGAAAAATCAACCATGACCTTTGGTGTATTAAAAGAATCACAAGTTCTTGGTGATCTGAGGGCCATGATGTTTGCATGGCGTCGTGTTATCCGACTGCATATCGGTACTGATATTGTATCAGGGATAAAAGCTTTAATGAATATGTTTTCCGATTTATCATAATGGCAAATTTGTAATTTGCCATTATGATGTTAGATTAAAAATTCTGTCATTCTTGTAAAATCAAGAATGACAGAATTTTATACTTTATTCAGCATATATTATAAATTCTTCAATACCTTATCCAGTTCCCTGAGACCTTTCAGCATAAGTTCTGGTGAACCCCAATGCTCGATACTAGCACATCCTTCATAACCTTCATCTTCCAAAATTACCCTTAAAACCTGGGCATAAGAGACATTGCTGTTTCCTATTGTATCAATATTTTTTTCGCTATTTGGTTTTACATGGACATGACTAACAAGGCCTCTTATATAGTCATATCCGTCGGGATATGGTAATTCCCCACAGTGCCAGCTATTGTTCACATCCCATGCAACCCTTATGGCATTGCTGTTTACACCATCAATAACAGTTCGGGCTTCTGCGCATGTGCCTACCATTGTTGCGCCTTCGGTCTCCAGAGCCAGTATAACATCCTCTTTTTCGGCTAAATCTGCGGCAGGTTTCAACCGAGAAGCTATTTCATCAATGTAATCATCAATATTGGGTCTGTCTTTATCACTTCCCCTGAGTCCTTTGGGAACCCAGAAGGCGAACATCCTTATGATCTTTGTATCGAATATATGAGCCAGTTCAATCAATCCTGGTAAAAAATTCATGTGCTTCTGGTAGTCTTCCTCTTCAAATGAGCATTTACCGAAAGGCGATCCAATAGCACCGATCTTCATGTCATATTTATCAAGAACATCCTGCATCTTTTTTATATCAACATCGTCAATATTGGTGACATTTTTCCCCCATATACCACCCCGTACCTCAATATATTCTGCGCCGTTATCGCGGCATAGTCTTACAGCTTCATCAAAATCTTTGGAAACCTCATCGGCAAATATACATTTTCTAAACATTGCCAAACTCCTTTTGTATAATACCAATTTAAATAAATAAGGGATTATTATTCTTTTCCCTGAATTTGCTTAATAACCCAAGGATATGCACACAATTCCCTGACTTTCTCTGCGTCATGGAAATACTCCTCCAGGGCTTCTGATAAAGCGTCCTCAAGTTCTTCCAGAGAATCGAATATCCTGTTGGCTATCTTCCGACGC
>WJIO01000142.1 GCA_014730235.1 Candidatus Poribacteria bacterium | reverse complement strand
TTTTATAAAGAATGATACAAGAAAATTGTTAGTACTACTTGTTTTTTGGAAAATCCCGAAAACACACCGCCTAAAACAGTTCATCAAGTGTTAAAAAACTAAGATTTTCACTACTTTTAGAAACCAGCTAAACAATTACGAATTTTAAAACATCTACCAATACCACTCCCCCCCTCTTCAAGAACAATACCGAATCGTTACCAAAATAGTACAACTCAAGACCCTCTGCGATGAACTGGAACAATCCATTCAGCAGAATCAGAAATACACACAGGAATTACTGCAGGTGGCTTTGAAAGAAGCATTAGAGCCGGAAAACACGAATATTCAGCATGTTAGTGAAGCAGGAGTATTAAAATCTTGTATTACGAAGTATTAATTATTTTGTAAATTTGAAATATGTATTACCGCAGAAAAATATTATTATCCCTTTTACAAGTTTTTGATAATAAACTCGATAAAATCAGTCTGCAAAAATTGCTGTTATTGTACACTAAACAGCAATTAAAGCCAGCCTATCATTTTGTTCCATATATATATGGTTGTTTCTCATTCCAGGCAAATGCAGATTTAAAGACCATGGGAAAGTATAAAATGGTAAAAGAGAGTGAGAAATCATGGAGTAAAATTGACAACAAAAACTACACAACAGAATTACGTGATACTGACCGTAACATTTTAAGAGATATGAAACGGTCATTTGCAGATAAATCCGCTGACGACCTCATTCGAATCACATACCGCACCTATCCTTTCTTCGCATTAAACAGCAGTATTGCAGAAAAAGTATTGTCATCAGATGAGTATCAAAAAATAGATGAAATACGCCCAAATCAAGAAGATGTAGTGCTTTTTACCATTGGTTACGAAGGCAGAAGTCTGGAAGAATATCTGAACAGGCTTATCATACATAATGTGAAGGTCTTGTGTGATGTTCGCAAGAACCCGTTAAGCATGAAGTATGGCTTCAGTAAGAACCAACTGAAAAATGCCTGTGCCGGTGTTGGAATTGAATACATCCATATGCCGGAGTTTGGTATTGAGTCTGACAAGAGACAAGAATTACATAATCAAAGCGATTATGATAAGTTATTCCATCTTTACCGGCAGACCACCCTGGTGAAGACCAGGAACAATCAAACAGATTTAGTGAAATTGTTAGCAAACAAGAAGCGCATTGCCCTGACCTGCTTTGAAGCCAATATTCATCAGTGCCATCGCAAACACCTGGCTGAAGAAATTACTACTCACCCTGATTTTAATTACGAACTTCAGCATATTTAGTATGGCATTGACGAAAGTTCTTATCACTGTAAAAACCTACCCAACTTTAGCATCCAAATATGATGAATTAGTCTGTACTGCCGGATTTCGTGAAGATGGCTCATGGATAAGAATATATCCAATACCTTTTCGCAAACTTGATTATGACAACCAATACAAGAAATATGATTGGATTGAATGTGATTTGAAGCCTAACACATCTGATTTTCGACCGGAAAGTTACCGTCCTGTATCATTGGATAATCCTCCAAAAATAATCGGGCATGTTGGTACAGAGGGTAACTGGCAATTACGTAAGGATATTGTTTTGAGAAATGTATATAATAGCATGGAGGAATTGCTAAAAGATGCAAAGGATGAATCTAAATACACTTCCCTGGCTGTTTATAAACCTCCGGTAATCCATGATTTTATATATGAGCCCGCAGAACGTGAATGGGATGCAAAGAAACTTGCAAAACTAAAAGCTAGTGCACAGCAGATAAACATGTTTTCAAAATCTGATAATCCATTTGAAGTCGTCAATAAGTTACCTTATAAGTTTTCTTTCGTATTCTCAGATAAAACTGGAAAAGAGAGGACAATGATGATTGAAGACTGGGAAACTGGGCAATTATATTGGAATTGTTTGAAACGTCACGAAGGAAACGAAAAAAAGGCTTGTGAAGATGTTAAGAAAAAATATTTTGATGATTTTTCGAAAACAAAAGACTTATACTTATTCCTTGGGACAACGAGGGAGTTTCATCTTGTAGCTCCAAATCCCTTTGTAGTTATTGGGACATTCCATCCCAAACGAGACCCGCAATACAAGTTGTTCTGATTTACTTCAAAGTTCTTAATTAAAAAAAATAAAATCTTTTAACTAAAGACACTGAATAAGACACTGTAATCGAGTAGGGACTAAGGGCGGGCAAACCCGACCTTAGCTCCCTCTCACACCACCCAGCGTACGTTGGACGTACCGGGCGGTTTCTTTAAAGGTTAA
Organism: Candidatus Poribacteria bacterium; assembly: GCA_014730235.1. Lineage (GTDB taxonomy): Bacteria > Poribacteria > DTPJ01 > DTPJ01 > WJIO01 > WJIO01. The sequence goes on along the minus strand of WJIO01000142.1, from coordinate 2,606 downwards.
ACAATAGTTCCTGTACAGGCAAAATAAGCCGATTTCATCAAACCAAGCAAGGTTCATCGCTTCATGGATTGGAGGAGAGCAGGCAAGCCTGTACCATCCTTTGCCCGAAGAAGCCACCAATAAAGCTCTCCATTTTGGTACCCCTCGTGTACAAAGGAGACGGATAATACCTTTCGCTCTCTTGCATTGTTTGATCCTGAAGCATCTGATTCGACGCCGCAGCCAAAGCATCAGCCCTTCCAGTTTCTTTTTCATACTGGCCAGTCTGAAGTAGTTCAGCCAACCCCGCAGTACCGGGTTTAACCCATGGATCAATTGGTCCAGGCTTATGCCCCTGTTCCTTCGGGTGATACGGCGTAGCTTCTCTTTGAACCTGTTAAAACTTTCCCGGCTTATACCCAATTTGCCTCTACCGTATATCGAGTATCCGAGGAAGTTCAGTTCGTGGGGGCGACATATCCGGCTCTTTTCCCGGTTTACTTTTAGCAGCATCCGGTTTTCAATAAAGTCGGTAATGCTCTTTTGGACCCGGTTTGCCGCTTCTTCGCTCCTGACCAGTATGATCTGGTCATCCGCGTAGCGGACAAACCGGTGCCCCCGAACTTCTAACTCCTTGTCTAACTCATCTAATACGATATTCGACAATAACGGTGATAACGGACTGCCCTGGGGTGTTCCCTTGATGCGCTGGCTTATCAGTCCGTCCTGCATGATCCCACTGCGTAGGAACTTACCAATCAGACTTAATACCCGCCTGTCTCCGATTCGTGTCCCCAACAACCACAACAAGCGGTCGTGGTTTACTTCATCAAAGAACTTCTCAAGGTCAAGGTCTACTACATACCTGTACCCTTCTGCTACATATCCTGCTGCCTTTAACAATGCTTGATGTGCATTGTGACCGGGCCGGAACCCATAGCTGCTCTCAGAGAATATCGGCTCATATCTCCCGCTAAGTATCTGGCTGGTCGCCTGTTGGACTAGTCGATCTTTGCAGGTCGGTATGCCTAGTTGCCTAAATCCTCCTTTGGGTTTTCTTATGCGTACTCCTCTTACCCCTGACGGAGTGTATGTACCGTTCAGTAGTGATGCTTGTAACTCCTGCCAGTTGTGGTTAAACCACTCCTTTAGCTCAGTCACGCTCATCCCGTCTATCCCGGCACTCCCTCCATTGCTAACTACCTGCCGTAAGGCAGTAATCAGATTTGACAGATCCGCTATCCTTTCCATCAAATCGACTGTCAAGGCTCGTTCTTCCGCGCACGCAGTGAGCCACTGATGACGTACCCGGCCCCCAGATTTGAGGTATACGTCCTCTCCCCTGACTGCCGGGCTGCTAAAATCCCCTTCTTCCCATAAAATGGGATCCTTCGGGGACATACCGCATTTTCCTGTCTTTTGCATGACTCTTTCTGTTGCTTGGCAACTGCTCCTTGCTTTAAAGATTTGGGCCTTCTCCGTCTCTCGACGGATACTCCGCCCACTGCTGACTTCTCAACTCCTCTCGGTGCTGAGATCTCCCACGGTAAGTCCTTTCCCTTTCTATCAGTCCTGCAGAATTTACCACCCACGGTTACGTTCGACTATTGGGCATCCCCTTCTAATGCAGGGTTACCCTCGTGGTAGGCCTTATATCCTGTTTCTGTTCGTCAGAACTGATATTTGCCTCCGGCTTCCTTCAGACGGAACCTCGCGGTTCAGCCCTTGCCCTCAGCTAGCGGTTCCTGTCGACTCGGCCCGCTCGGGACTTGCACCCTATAGGTAAAGAACATGCATGGCACACAAGCGAAACCCCCAGTAAACACTGAGGGTTTGGTAGCTCCACCAGGACTATTATTTTGTTTATTCCTGGTTGGTTTTATTTATCGATATTAATATAAACATCATAAAAACAGAAGTTTATAATAATATAACATAATATATATAAGTATCAATAAAAAGAAAAGTGTATCCATATTTGTATCCAATATTTGATTATCTTTGATAAAAATTGATAATGGCAACAGTCAATTATTATTTAAAAGGGGCATTGAGTGATAAGAACATTCGAGATCTGAGAAAATCAGAAGATGGAAATAAGTACTTAAAGGAATATGAAAATAAACCACTGCAAATTGTCCTGAAAGTTTCATCGGGTGGTAAGAGGAACCAAGCTTACACAAAACGCAGGATAGCTCCTAAATATTGGGATAAAAGTAAGCAGCGTTATAACCCAGTAAGATACCGTCTTAATTGTGCGGATAACAATAATTGGTTGAATGATCTTCAATATGAGGTCGAAAAAACTATAGATGACCTGGAAAAGCAACAAAGTCGGAGGATCACTCAGGATGACCTACGGGGGATAATAGAGAGAAAAAGTCAAAATAAGCCATCGAAGAAAAGCCTAAAAGAAGTATTTGACATATTCTTGAAGGAACATACTACACCTGGGGGAAATTCATTAGATGCACTTACAATAAAGAAATATGAGGGATTTTTCAAGCATCTAATAAAATACTCAGCGGAGAAAAATATAGGTTTTGATTTTTACATCTTCAACGAAGATTTCCTGGTTGATTTTAAAGAATATCTTCGGGTAAATGTAGGTCATGCTGATAGTACCG
>WJIO01000141.1 GCA_014730235.1 Candidatus Poribacteria bacterium | reverse complement strand
GCCCTATGGGGCTCATTTTACGGTCAAAAAGGGCAATATAGGTTCTGAAAACACCTATTTTTGGAACATTAATCCATAGATATCAATGTGTTGGTTTGGTCCGACCCCAGCAGCAGGACACGTCCATGCCAGCACAAATGATTATTGAAGGCGGCTGGAATGAGGATTTTACCTCTCAAGGAGGACTAGATCTTTTTTCTATTTTGGGTGGTGGCACTTTTTATGGGCGCGCCGAAGGCAAAGGGTCCATTACGTTACGTAACATAACGATCAAACCATCTCCAAAGTAGATTTTCGACAAAGCTTTTAATTGAGCCATATCTTCAAATCATGGCCTAAAATGCTTTCCGCTTCCCGCGAGGGCAATTCCACAATTCCGGCTGATGGATACCTTAAAAAATTCTCGCAGCCGGGTGTTTGTGATATCCTCTTCGGGAGGGTGGCGGAGGGAGGGTTGAGAGATGCATATTTTGGATCACATGAGACCTTCAGATATCTCCAACAATCGACAAGTATCCAAAATATAAAGGTAATTAAAGCATATGCCAAGTTTTCAGTGGTTGAAGATAGTATAGAGTTTCTCAATTAATCACCAGCGACCGACCCCCTAGAGATGACGTAGGTCTTGACGTTCGTTCAAGCTTTCCGATTTAATATTATTACAGAGCAGAACCATGTATAAAAACAATTTTAAACCAATCATTTCAAAATTACTTTTTCTGATTCTATTTTTTTGGATATCAGCAGTTTCGCCTGTTTACGGTCGGACAATAAATACACTCTCAATTGTGGATAGAATAGAGCAAAGAATCATGCCCGAACTCTATCATGCCTTAAAGACTGCTGCCAGCAACAATCCTGACCGAGATATTAGTTTTAAATTTACTGTTTTTAATCCCAGAAAGAATGATTATATGAATTTGAACCCTGAATTTGAAGAGAATTCAATCAAGGTTTCAAATCATATTCGGAATGGCGTTCAGGATATTATATCAATAAAGAAAGCTCTGAAAAATGATAAAGGAATAGTCGAAGCTTTCTTGAAAAATATAAGAAGCAATAGCAACAGTAATCTTTCTAAGGCTTACGGTTATGTTGAATTAATTATGAGAGGCTATGATTTCTTGATCATAGAGCCAACATACGTGACTGTTGTTCATCCGATATTTTGGGATAAGAACTGTAAAAGCATCTCCAGTATGGGGGCGGATATAGAGGACATAATTGATACAGCTTATGCCATTATGTTCCTTGATGTTGCGATCAAAACAAATAAGCCGGTAATCGGACAGTGCCATGGCGCACAAATTGGTTTTCTGTACGCAGGCGGCAAACTAAAGAAAATATTTGATATAAGAAAAGAAAAGAAATTACAGCCTGCGATTTATGGCCGTAAGAACCCATACGGAGGCCCCCGCGAAATATGGAGTATTGACGAGCTGCTCCAAGATAGATACTGGAATGATCCCAGTATTGTGGAGCTTGTTAAATACCCGGTTCCTGAATATATAAAGGAATATATGGGGATTAAGGGGAAAAAAGTATATTTGAACAAGGAAATACAGCAAACCTTGGCTATGATAAAAAGACCCGGTGATATAAATACTTTTACCTACCACCCATTAAGCGCTAACAATATCAAGGACTCATATAAGTTTAATCATGAACTGGCGAAGAAATTTCCCTATTTGACTAAGAGAGCGAATGATAATTTTCAAGAACTTATCTTAAAAGAAATAATTATCGACTTTTACAAATATAAAACAATGATAGGGACACAGTATCACCCTCAAATAACATATGCTGATTATGACACCAAAATATTTTTTGATTTTATTGTAAAATATATTGGGGAAATAATCGATAAAACTTCAGAACAAGAATCCATCGGTGATTAGCTCTGCTGACTGATATTGAGCAAGAATTGAAGTAAGTACTCGATGGAGTACGTCCGATAATCAAATTTGATTGGACTGGCTACCAGTTGGAATAGAGGCCCACAATGCTTGAGCCAACACTGCTGACATGGATGCTGAGTATCGCTGGTATCATTCTTTACCTTCCAGCGGTTTATATCCAGGTGCTCGCAATTGCGAAGCCCCATGATCAAAGGACCAAGAACCTGCTCGTAGGAAAAAATGAAGATTATCATGACAAAACATATTTTCATTCTGCCAGGGAACTGCGTGGCCTGATTTTCAGGGGAATTTGGTAAGCACAACATCGGGTTTGGCCTTGACTTCTAAACCTGTTCTGATATAAAAAAGCGGTGAAGTCGCAAATATACGTATAATCTACCACGCAGAAACAAAACTACCCAAGCAAAACCGCCTATACATGTCAGAAGTGCTACCCATTCAGCGCATTCCCCCCCACCCCCTCGATTCGTATAGCGCTTCAGATCAGGCTCACCCATCTATCGATATTCCTCAGAATGGAGATCATGAAATGAGACAGAAATTTTCCATCCACTTCGCTTTTTCCCTGGTGATCATATTTTTCAGTATGATGCCGGCCTATGCCGCCAGCACCATCCGAGTCCCGGCTGATCAGCCGACGATCCAGGCCGGAATTGACGCCGCATCGGATGGGGATACGGTTTTGGTCGCTGATGGGACCTATACGGGGGAGGGGAATAAAAATATAG